>NZ_NYWI01000086.1:0-299903 GCF_002684955.1 Tistrella sp.
AAAGGACTCCCTACGCCTCCGACGCAAGGTCGCCGCTTGGGACGACGACTTCCTCGCAAGCCTTATCGCAGCTTAAAAACTTTCACCCGATTCCCCTGCATGCGCCGGTCAACCGTGATCGTTGCAGGAAGGTTGCAGTCAGCGGTCACGCGTCACGATATGCACGGCCAGCCGGCGCAGGTCGTCGGCCCGGCCATCGAAGCCCTGCAGGGCCGCCAGGGCCATGTCCATCAGCCGGGCGGCCTCGGCACGCGCGCCGTCGATCCCCATCAGCCCGACGAAGGTGGCCTTGCCGCGGGCGGCATCCTTGCCCACCGCCTTGCCCGCGGCCGCGGCATCGCCGGTTGCGTCGATCAGGTCGTCGGCGATCTGATAGGCCAGCCCCACCGCGCGGGCATAGTCGCGCAGGCTGGTGCGGGCCTCCATGCCGGCACCGCCCAGAATGGCGCCCGCCCGGCAGCAGAATTCGATCAGCGCGCCGGTCTTCAGCCGCTGCATCCGGCCGATGGTCCCCAGATCCTGCGCGTCGCCGCGGGTTTCGGCCTCGATGTCCAGCATCTGCCCGCCGACCATGCCGCCGGCACCGCCCGCCTCGGCCAGCGCCACCACCAGATCGGCGCGGACCGTGCCGTCGGGATGGGTCTCGGGCTCGCCCAGTACCTGGAAGGCCAGCGTCAGCAGCGCATCGCCAACCAGAATGGCGGTCGCCTCGTCGAAGCGGCGATGGGTGGTCGGGCGGCCGCGGCGCAGATCGTCGTCATCCATCGCCGGCAGATCGTCATGGACCAGCGAATAGGTGTGCAGGAATTCGACCGCCGCCCCGGCGCGGTAGAGCCGGTCTGCCGGCACGTCGAACAGCGCCCCCGATGCCGCGATCAGGAAGGGCCGCAGCCGCTTGCCGCCAGCAAAGACCGCATAGCGCAGCGCCTCGGTCAGCCGGGGGGAGGCACCGCCGCCTTCCGGCGGCAGCAGCCGGTCCATCGCCGCATCGACGCCCGCCGCCACCTCGGTCAGCCGGGCGTTCAGCGCCGCACGCGCCGCCGCGTCGAAGACGGGCAGCGGCATCACGGTCTCGTCGCTCGCGAACGGGTCCTGGGCCACGCGATCCCGGGGGCCGGTGCTCATTCGGGATCCACCGGCTCAAGCCCGGCGGGGCGGCCGTCGCCACCCAGCACGATGCGCTCTACCTTGGCCTTGGCCTCGGCCAGCTTGCGTTCGCAATGCCGGCGCAGCAGGGCCCCGCGCTCGTAATCCTCGATCGCCTCTTCCAGCCGTGCCTCGCCGCTTTCCAGCTTGCGCACGATCTGTTCAAGCTGCTTCAGCGCATCCTCGAAGCTCAGCTCCGCGATCTCCGGCGGCAGGGTGTCGGCGGCGGCCATGGCCTCGGAACCTCCTCGGTCTGTCTGGGGCGGGCGGATCGACTGAGGGCGGAGTGTAAGCCGGCCCTGCGCCGCCGGGCAAGGCAGACCAGGATCAGACTGCAGGATCAGGGCGCCGTCATCAGCACATGAACATGGGAGGCCGTGGCATCGGCCAGCGCCCTGAGATCGTAGCCGCCTTCGAGCGTCGAGATGATCCGGCCGCCGCAATGACGCCGGGCCACTTCGATCAGCTCCTTGGTCATCCAGGCGAAATCCTCGGTGCCGAGATCCATGCCGCCCACCGGATCGCGGTGATGGGCATCGAAACCGGCCGAGACCAGCAGCAGATCGGGCATGAATTCGTCCAGCGCCGGGATCAGCCGCTCGATGAAGGCCCGGCGGACCATGATCCCGCCCGATCCGGCGCCGAAGGGGATGTTCATGATATTGCCGGCGACGCCGCGTTCGGAAATCCGCCCGGTGCCGGGATAGAACGGCGCCTGGTGGATCGAGCCGTAGAACAGGTCCGGGTCGTTTTCGAAGATCGCCTGGGTGCCGTTGCCGTGATGGACGTCGAAATCCACCACCGCGATCCGGTTCACCTTGTGCACGGCCCGCGCATGCAGGGCACCGACCGCGACGTTGTTGAACAGGCAGAAGCCCATCGGCCGCGCCGGCTCGGCATGATGTCCGGGCGGGCGGATGGCGCAGAAGGCACGATCGAACCGCCCGCCCATCACGGCATCCACCGCCGCCACCACGGCGCCCGCGGCGCGGCGCGCCGCCTCTCCCGATCCGGGCGAGACCACGGTATCCGGGTCCAGATGCAGGGCCTGCGCACCGGTTGCCGGAATGGCGGCGAGCACGCTTTTTACATAGGCGGCATCATGGGCGAGGGACAACGTCTCGTCCGAGGCGAGCGGCGCCTCTTCGCGCACCAGGGCAGCGAATTCGGGGGCGTCCAGCGCCTTCAGCACCGCCCGCAGGCGATCGGGCGATTCCGGGTGCCAGGATCCGGTCTCGTGATCGAGACAGGCCGGGTGGGTCAGCAACAGCACCGACATCAGGTTCAGCGTTTCCTCGCATGTCCCGCAGGGAGCGCCCGACCGGATGAGCGGTCGGCCGGACCGGGCCCGGGGCGGGACGAACTGTCCGACGTTGGCCGCCCCTCGTCTTTCGGGCGGGGGCGGCGTCGCCGGATCGGCATCACACTTCGACAGTCGCCCTACTCTCCCGCGCAGGCGCGCCAGAGGCAAGAGCCGATCCACGCACCAGGGACAGGAGCGGGACGGGATGGGAAAGCCGCATCCGAACTGGTATACCATCAGGCGCGATTTCGATCGCACCACAACCCAAAGGCGAGCAGGATACCGTCGGACGTGATGCCCCTCAGGATCGCCCTCACCCTTGTGACCGGCGCGCTCGGCGGCGCGGTCTTTGCCTGGTTGCATCTGCCGCTCGCCTGGATGCTGGGGGCGATGAGCCTGACCGCCGTGGCCGGGATCCTGGGCGCCCCGCTCGGCACCAACCGCCGGCTCAGGATCTGGACCGTCGTCGCCCTCGGCATCGTTCTGGGCGGCAGTTTCCGGCCCGACACCTTCGCCCATGCCGCAGGCTGGCCTCTGGGGCTGGCCGCCCTCACCCTTTATATCCTGCTGCTCTTCGCCCTGGGCTACGGGCTGATGATTGCCTTCGGCCGGGTCGACCGCGCCACCGCCTTCTTCGCCGCCATGCCCGGCGGCATCAACGAGATGACCCGCGTCGCTGAGGAATACCGGGCGGATATCGCGACCGTCGCCCTCACCCATGCCGTCCGGATCTATGCGGTGGTCTTCACCGTGCCGCTCTACCTCGCCTATGTCGAAGGCCATGGGGTGGCGGCGACCATCAGGCCCGTCATGGCCGCCCATAGCGGCATCATCCGGGCCTGGGCCGGTGGCGGCGCGGCCGGCCAGGCCCTGGAATATCTGGTGCTGATCGCGGGCGGCCTGGCCGGCTGGCGCCTGGCCGAACGGATCCGCCTGCCGGGCGCCAGCTTCGTGGGCGGGCTGCTGGTTTCGGGCGGTCTGCATCTGTCGGGCGCCGTCACCGTGCAGATCCCGGTCTGGGGCATCGCGCTGGCCCAGCTGGTCGCGGGCTCTATGATGGGGGCGCGCTTCGCCGGGCTGTCGCTGCATCATCTGGCGCGGGTGGTGATCCTGGCCCTGGTCTCGGCTGCGATCATGCTGGGAACTGCCGTCCTGCTTGCCCCGGTCTTCACTTCGCTGACCGGAGTGCCACGCCTGGCGATGCTGCTCAGCCTGGTGCCGGGCGGCTTCACCGAAATGGGGCTGATCGCCCTGTCGCTGGGGCTGGATGCCGCCGTGGTGGCGGTTTTCCATGTGATGCGGGTGGTTTACGTCATCATGTTCGCACCGGTCTTCTTCCGCTGGCGCCACCGCACCGGTAGCGTGCCGCCCGAAGCCGGATGACAGCCGGCAGTTTCATCGATATTGATAAGAGAGACCAGCGGGGCTCGCTCACAGGTTCCGTCGCCGGTCCTTTGCCGATCCAGCCCGATTCGTTGTCAGATCCTCATGCCATGATCCACGGCCGCACCCCACGGAAGCCGATCTCCCGATGAACGCGACCCCGCCCGCCGGTCGACAGTCCGGCAGAAGCACGCCCGACAGAACCGATGCCGCCGACGGCAATCGTCTGATCGCCGAGGCCCGGGCCTCGATCCGCCGGCATCTGGGCGGTACGGCGGCGTTCAGCGCCGCGGTGAACCTGCTCTATCTGACGCCGTCGCTCTACATGCTGCAGGTCTATGACCGCGTGCTGTCCAGCGGCAGCGAGGAGACGCTGATCTTCGTCAGCATCATCGCGCTGGTCGCCCTTGCCACCATGGCGGCACTCGATCGGGTGCGCGGCATCCTGATGGGCCGTGCCGGGCTCAGGGTCGATCGGGCCCTGGCGGGCCCGCTGCTCGCCCGGCTGATCCGCCAGTCCGCCCTGCCCGGCCAGCCGCCGGCGGCACAGCCGCTGCGCGATCTGGAAACGGTGCGGGTCTTCCTGGCCGGTCCGGGCCCGGGGGCTGTGTTCGATCTGCCCTGGATGCCGGTCTATGTCGCGATCATGTGGGTCATCCACCCCTGGCTGGGCATGCTGGCGCTGGGCGGCGCGCTTCTGCTGATGGCGCTGGCCGTCGCCGGCGAATACAGCATGCGCAAGGCCACGACCACGGCCGGCCAGGCACAGCTGCGCGCCCATGCCGCCAGCGACGCCCTGATCCGCGAGGCGGAACCGATCGAGGCCATGGGCCTGGCCCCGGCCCTGGTTTCGCGCTGGAACGATGCCCGGGGCGAGGCCCTGGCCGGCCATGCCCGCGCGGCCGAACGCGGTGCCTTCTGGTCCGCCACCACCAAGGGCGTGCGCCTGTCGCTGCAGATCCTGGTGCTGGCGATCGGCGCCTATCTCGCCATCGAACGCCTGGTCACCCCCGGCGCCATGTTCGCGGGCTCGATCCTGATCGGCCGGGCGCTGGCTCCCATCGAGCAGATCGTCGGCATGTGGCGCCAGATGACCTCTGCCCGCGACGCCTGGGGCCGGGTCACCAAGGCGCTGGCCGCCACCCCGCCGCCGCGCCCGGGAGAGACGAAACTGCCGCGGCCCAAGGGCGCGATCACCCTCGACAAGGTCGTCTTCCGCATGCCCGGCACCGACCGCGCCGCAATCGGCGGTGTGGATCTGGATGTCCGGCCGGGAGAGACCATCGGCATTCTGGGCCCGTCGGCCGCCGGCAAATCCACCCTTCTGCGCCTGATGATCGGGCTCTGGGTGCCGCTGTCGGGCAGTGTGCGGCTGGATGGGGCCGATGCGGCGCGCTGGCCGCGCGAAACGCTGGGCCCGGCGATCGGCTATCTGCCGCAGGATGTCGTGCTGCTGGCGGGATCGGTCCGCGACAACATCGCCCGCTTCGGCGAGGCCGATGATGCGGCGGTGATCCAGGCGGCCGAGCGTGCCGGGGCACATGACATGATCCTGGGCCTGCCCCAGGGCTACGACACCCGGGTCGGCGATGGCGGGCTCGGCCTGTCCGGCGGCCAGCGCCAGCGCATCGGCCTGGCCCGCGCACTTTACGGCGACCCCGCGATCGTGGCGCTGGACGAGCCGAATTCCAGCCTCGACAACGAGGGCGAGCAGGCGCTGGTCATCGCGCTGAAGCGCCTGCGTGCCGAGGGCCGCACCGTGCTGATCGTTGCCCATCGCACCGGCATTCTGGGCCTGGCCGACCGGCTGCTGGTGATGCGCGACGGCCGGGTGCAGATGTACGGCCCCACCGCCGAGGTCGTGAAGGCGTTGAGCGCATCCCAGGGCGGCCGCCCGCCCGCCCCCACCCATCAGGGGCACCAGACGGGACATCAGACCGGTCATGGCCCTGACACATCCCCGCGCGGAGGCACGGCATGACCGCGACGACGACCGCCCCCCGCATCGATGACGGCGCCGGCCGGCCGCTGCGCACCGGGCTGATCATCTCGGTCCTGTTCTTCGGCGTGCTGGGCGGCTGGGCCGGTTTCGCCCCGCTCGACAGCGCCGCGGTCGCCCCCGGCGTGGTGGTGGTGGAAAACAACCGCCAGGCCGTGCAGCACCGCGACGGCGGCATCGTCGCCGAACTGCCGGTACGCGAAGGCGACCGGGTGGAAGCGGGCCAGCTGCTGCTTCGCCTGGACGACACCGAACTCGCGGCCCAGGCCTCGATCCTGTCCAAGCAGACCGACGCGCTGAAGATCCTGGAGGCCCGGCTGGTCGCCGAGCGCGACGGGCTGGACGCGATCGTCTTTCCCGCCGACATCACCGCACGGCTGGGCAAGGGCGAAGAAATCGACCAGCTGGTTCACGGTCAGGAACGGGTTTTCGCCACCCGGACCAGTTCGCGCGGCAATCAGGTCGATATCCTGCAGCAGCGCATCGTGCAGCTGGGCGCCCAGATCAAGGGCTTCGAGGCCCAGGCCGCCGCCAATGCCCGCCAGCTGGCGCTGATCCGCGACGAATTGAAGGGCACCCGCTCGCTCTATGAAAAGGGCCTCACGCCCAAGACCCGGGTGCTGGCGCTGGAGCGTGCCGCCGCCTCGCTCGACGGCGAGCGGGGGGAGAACGAGGCTAATGCCGCCCGCGCCCGCCAGGCGATCGGCGAGGCCCGGCTGCAGATCGACCAGATCGAGCGCGAGCGCCAGACCGAGGTGGCCGAGCAGCTGCGCCAGACCCAGGAACAGCTCTTCGACCTGACGCCCCGGCTGGAAGCCGTCCGCGCCCAGCTGGGCCGGACCGAGATCCGCGCCCCGGCCTCGGGTTCGGTGGTGGGCCTGACAGCTTTCACGGTGGGCGGCGTGATCCGCCCGGGGGAGATGGTGATGGAGATCGTGCCCAGCGACACGCCGCTGGTGGTGCGGGCCCAGCTCCGCCCCGACCAGATCGACGACGTTCACCTGGGCATGACAGCCGAGGTGCGGCTGACCGCCTATCCCTATCGCACCACGCCGATCCTGAACGGCAATGTGGCGCAGATTTCGGCCGACCGCTTCACCGATGAGCGCACCGGCGTCGCCTATTACGACATGCGCATCGAGGTGCCGACCACCGAACTGCACCGCCTGCCCGATGCCGGCCTGACCCCGGGCATGCCGGCCGAGGGGATGGTGCCGCTGCGCGAGCGCACGGCGCTGGACTATCTGGTGGAGCCGCTGTTGCGCAGCATCGAAGGCACGGCGCGGGAGGACTGATCCTTCCGCAGCCGCACATCAGACGATCAGAGCCTGAGCCAGGCCGCCGCCAGCGCGGCCAGAAGCGACACCGCCGTTGCCGGCGCCAGCAGCCGGGCCATCATCCTGCCGCCGGCGGTGGCGGCCAGCCCGTATTTGACCCCGGTATTGACCAGGGCTGCCGCGACGATGGCAGCGGCGGCCACATCCAGCCGGGCGGCTTCGGCCAGGCTGCGTTCGGCCATGGAAACGGTGATCGCATCCACATCCGCCAGGCCCGACAATGCGCCCACCGCGACCAGCGCCTCGGGTGCCAGATAGCGTTCGGCCAGGGCGGAGGCGAACATGATCACTGCCATCAGCCCCGCAAAGCGGATCGCCGGGCCCAGGCTGAACGGGTTGGCGACCGCGGCCGACACCCTGGCCGCCCCATTGCCCGTGGCACCGTCGCTCGCCACAGCCTCGCTCGACATCCCATCGCTCGCCCCCCCATCGCCTGCCATCCCGTCGCCAACCGGTGCTGCAGCCGTGGCGGCCGCGCCCGTCGGTCGCAGCAGCAGCCACGCCGCCCCGGCCATGGCCGGCAGGATCAGCGCCAGCAGCACCGGCCAGAGCAGCACCAGCAGCGACGCGTTGACCGCCACCAGCAGCACCGCGATGCGCCCGGCCATCACCGACCAGCCGATCAGGATGCCGCCGGCCGCGGGGCGCACGGCGTTGCCGTCGACCGCCGCGGCATGGCGGGCCAGCGACAGCGTCACCGCGGTGGACGACACGAGCGCGCCTGCAACGGCGGTCATCAGCGTGCCGGTGCGAGCGCCGAAACGGCGCACCGCCACATAGCCCACCAGCCCGAGTGCGGTGATCAGGATCACCAGCAGCCACAGCCGATAGGGGTTGAGCGCGTCGAACGGGTCGAGCGTACGGTCGGGCAGCAGCGGCAGCACGATGAAGCTTGCGATCAGCAGCTTCATCATGCCCAGCAGATCGGCCTTGTCGAAGCCCTTCACCACCCGGCGGAGGGGCTTCTTGAAGGCCAGCGCCGCCGCACAGGCCACCGCCAGCGGCACCGCCATGTCGCGATGCCCCAGCACCGCCAGTGCCGCGAGAGCCGTGGTCGCGACGGCGGCAAGTTCGGTGGTCGCCCCCGATTTGCGCGGATCGAGCGAAACCTCCACCACATAGGAGGCGACCACCACACCCGAGACCGCCAGCAGCACCGCCACCAGCGGCCAGGGGCTGTCGATCGCGCGGGTCATCAGCGCGCCGACGGCACCGGCCAGCGCCGCGATGATGAAACTTCTGAGGCCGAGCGCGCCCTGGAGATGTTCGTCGGCCTTGTGCTTTTCGCGCTCGAAGCCGATCAGCGCGCCGATGGCCAGTGCGCTCGCGACGTCGAGATAGGGTGTCGGCCAGCCAAGTTCCGGCATGGAAGCGGCCGCCGGGTCAGGACGGGTCGCCGAAGAAGGCGCGGATCAGCGGCGGCACCGTCGGCTCGCTGACATCCACGCCGTCGCCCAGCCCCTTGATGATCGCCTCGAAGGCGGCGACACGGGCCATATCCTTGTCGTTGGCGTCGATGCGCTGCCAGGGCGCCCGGGGCAGCGACGTCCGTTCCACCATGTCGCCATAGGCAAGCTCATAATCACGCCAGCGGGCGCGGTTGCGCAGATCATCCTCGGTCAGCTTCCAGCGCTTTTCCGGGTTGTCATAGCGCGATTGCAGACGGTGCAGCTGGGTTTCGGGCGTGATGTCGAGCAACAGCTTGACGATGTGGATGCCCTCGTCCAGCAGCGTGGTCTCGAAGGCGCGGATCTCGTCATAGGCGCGGGTCCATTCGCGCTCGCTCGCGAAGCCTTCGATCCGCTCCACCAGCACCCGGCCGTACCAGGACCGGTCGAAGATCGCCATGCGGCCGCTTTCCGGCACTCGCGTCCAGAAGCGCTGCATCCAGTGCTGACGCTTCTCGCCCTGGGTGGGTGCGCCGATCGAATGCACCCGCAGATGGCGCGGGTCCAGGCACCAGCCGATCCGGCGGATCAACCCGCCCTTGCCGGCGGCATCCCAGCCCTCCAGCACCACGATGCCGCGATGGCCGTGGATGACATAGGCATGCTGCAGCATGACAAGCTGATCCTGCAGCCGCTTCAGCGCCGCCTCGGGCCCCTCACCCTTTTCCAGCTCCGGCTCGGCAATCTGCGCCTCGTCGCGCCAGTCCGCCGCCTCGGCCTTGGCCTTGCGCTCGGCCTCTTCGGCCTTCTTCTGCTTCTTGTCCTTCTTGCCCATGGGCGGCAATCCTCGCGCGGGGGGTGGGCCGGTACACCGGTACGGTTTCGATCCGGTGAGATCGAACCGATGTAATCTCATTGAAACGCCAGGCGGGCAGGCGATCAATCCGGACCTTCACGTTTTTGTGTCGTGGCGACCGGCCGCCGCCGACATATCATGGGCGCCGCCTGCCGCCAGACGGATCCTTCCGATGCCCGACCGTTACAGCCCTGCCCGACGCCCTCTTGCCCTCCTTGCCGCCGGGGCCGTGTTTTTCGCCGCCGGTGCCGGGCTCGGCCGCTGGGCACCGGAGCTGCTGCCCGCCCTGCCGCAGGCGACGGCCGAAAACCCGCCGGATACCTACCGCGTGATGCCGGGCACCATCACCCGCAGCGTGACGGCGCCGGGGCTGATCGAACCGCGGGTCTTCGTCGATGTCGGCAGCCAGGTCTCGGGGCAGCTGCGCCGGGTGGATGTGGCGATCGGCGACCGGGTGGCGAAAGGGGACCAGCTGGCCGAAATCGACCCCAGGATCTATGAGACCCGGGTGACCGGCGACGAGGCGAAGCTGCGCAATCTGAAGGCCCAGGCCGATCAGGCGCGGGCGGAACGCGATCTGGCCCGGCTGCGCGATGCCCGCATCCGGCGGCTGGCGGCGGCCAATGCCGCCAGCCGCGAGGATGCCGATACCAGTGCCGCCAATCTGCGCATCGCCGAGGCGCGGGTCGAGGCGATCGAGGCCCAGATCGGCGAGGCGCAGTCCACCCTCGACGGCGATCGCACCAACCTCTCTTACACCCGCATCCTGGCGCCGATCGACGGCACCGTCGTCTCCCAGACCTCGGTGGTCGGCCAGACGCTGAACGCCAGCCAGACCTCGCCGATCATTCTGCGGCTGGCGGATCTGGCGACCATGACGGTGCGTGCCCAGGTGGCAGAGGCCGATGTCGTGCGCCTGAGGCCCGGCCAGACCGCGCGGTTTTCAACCCTGGGTCAGCCCGAACGCCTGTGGGAAAGCCGGATCCGCCAGATTCTGCCCACCCCGCAGACCATCAACGACGTGGTGCTCTACGACGTACTGATCGATATCGACAACAGCGACGGCGCGTTGATGACCAGCATGACGGCCCAGGTCTCCTTCGTGCTCGACGAGGCGACGAACCTGCCGGTGGTCCCGCTGCAGGCGGTGGCCGCCACGCCGGATGGCGGGCACGAGGTTCGCATCTTCACCGCCGGTGGGGGCGTGGAACGACGCCGGGTCACGCTCGGCCTCGCCGATCGCCGCCGCGCCGCGGTCACCGCCGGCCTTGCGGTCGGCGAGACCGTCATCCTGCCGGAAGAGGATCATGCCGGGGGACGCGGGGCATGAATGCAGAGACGGCTTCCCCGATCCTGGCCCCTCCCCTGATCACCTTCGACCGGGTGTCGCGCCATTTCGGCGGCGCCCAGGGCGTGACCGCGCTGGATGATGTCAGCCTGTCGATCCGCCGGGGCGAGATGGTCGCGATCGTCGGCGCCTCGGGGTCGGGCAAAAGCACGCTGATGAACATTCTGGGCTGTCTGGACCGGCCGAGCGGCGGCCGGCTGCTGATCGACGGCCAGGACGTCTCGGCGCTGGATACCGATGCGCTGGCGGCCCTGCGCACCCGCCGCTTCGGCTTCGTGTTTCAGCGCTACAATCTGCTGCACGGCCTGTCCGCCGCCGAGAATGTCGAGATGCCGGCCATCTATGCCGGCCGCCCGGCCGAGGAGCGCCGCCGGGCGGCGCACCGGTTGCTGGGCAGGCTGGGGCTTCAGGATCGCGCCGGCCATCGGCCGTCGGAACTGTCGGGCGGGCAGCAGCAGCGGGTCTCCATCGCCCGTGCCCTGGTCAATGATGCCGACATCATTCTGGCCGACGAGCCCACCGGCGCGCTGGACGAGGCCGCGGGCGCCGAGGTGCTGGCCCTGCTCGACGCTCTTCATGCCGAAGGGCGGACCATCATCATCGTCACCCATGATCCGACCGTGGCGGCGCATGCCGGGCGGCGGATCCGGATCCGCGACGGCCGGGTGGTCGCCGACGAGGGCGACGACAGACGGGGCAGCCCCGCCACCGCCGAGGCGGCCCCATGTCGCCCGGGCCGGTCGGGGCCGGTCCGTCTGCTGGGCGACGTCGCGAGCGCCGGGCGGATGGCCTTCCGCTCGCTTGCCATCAACCCGCTCAGAACCCTGCTCACCCTGCTGGGTGTGGTCATCGGCGTGGCCTCGGTCATCGCCATGCTGGCGATCGGCGATGGCGGGCGCGAGGCCACCCTGCGGCGCATTGCCGAGATGGGCACCAATCTGATCACCGTGCGCGCCGGCGCCCCCGGCATCCGCTCGCTTGCCGATCTCACCTCGCTCACCATCGGCGATATCGAGGCCCTGTCGGAGATCCGCGGCCTGGCGGCGATTTCTCCTGAGCGCAATCTCAGAACCACGCTCAGGGTCGGCAACCGCGACTATACGACCATGGCCCAGGGGGTCTGGCCCGATCTTCTGGTGGCCAGAAGCCGGCAGCTCGCCGCGGGCAGCTTCTTCACCCGCGACGACATCCGAAGCTATGCCGCGGTGATGGTGCTGGGCCAGTCTGTCGCCGACATCCTGTTTCCCGGTCAGGACCCGATCGGGCGTCAGGTGCTGGCCGGGCGGGTGCCGTTCGAGGTGATCGGCGTGCTGGCCCCGCGCGGGGTGTCGGGCGGGGGGACCGATCAGGACGATGTCGTGCTGATCCCGCTGTCTTCGGGCTTCATGCGGCTTCTGGGGCGCAGCCATGTCAGCTCGGTCACCCTGAAGGTGGCCGATGCCGGGGATATGGAGCGGGTGGCCGACGAGATCGACCGGATCCTGTTCGACCGGCACCACATCCGGAACTACCAGATCCGCAGCAGCACCGCGGCACAGATCATCATGTCCGACAGCCAGCGCAGCTTTGCCCTGCTTCTGGGGGCGGTTGCCGCCATTTCGCTGGTGGTGGGCGGGATCGGGGTCATGAACATCATGCTGGTCGGCGTGACCGAGCGCACCCGCGAGATCGGGATCCGCATGGCCACCGGCGCCCGGCGGCGCGATGTGCTGATCCAGTTCAATGTGGAGGCGATCGCCGTCTGCGGGCTGGGCGGCGTGATCGGCGTCGGGCTGGGCCTCGGCAGTGCGGTCTGGCTCCGCAGGCTGGGCTTCGACGTTCTGATCACGCCGATGCCCGCCGTCATGGCCTTCAGCTGCGCCTTCCTGACCGGTCTGGTCTTCGGCTGGCTGCCGGCCCGCAAGGCGGCCGGCATGGACCCGGTCAGGGCGCTCGCCGCCGGCTGAGCCCGGCCTCGCCTTCCAGCGGCACGCCGGTCGGGATCACCAGATCCGCCGTCAGCCGGGTGCCGGAGGCATCGGCGCGCACCAGCCGCACGCCGTCGGAGGCCAGCGGAAAGCCGCGCAGCACCAGGCTGTCCAGATGAAGATGCACATGGGTCGCATCGCGCGACAGGGTCAGGTCCTTCACCCCCACCGCCAGCCCGACGGCACCGGCCGCAGGCGGCACGCCGCGGCGGATATCGGCCAGCAGGCTGGCGGGCGACGCCCCGCCCGTGCCGCCCGCCGCGGCAATGCCGGCCAGCAGCCGCGAGGCCGCGATGCGCGCGGCCGACGGGTCGAGCCCCAGCCGCATCAGCAGGGCGATCAGCTCTCCATGCAGGGCCTGGGCGCCCTTGGCCATGGCCTCGCCCAGCCGGGCCGCGGCCCCGTCTTCGACCGTGATCCCCGCCAGACCGAGCGACGCCGCCGCCGTCCCGCCGGTGGCGGGCACGGCCTCGTCCTGCCCCTTGGGCAGATCCTCGCCCGCCACCGCCCTGTCGGCGACGCCCGCCGCCTCTGCCGGGCTCATGCCCATCAGGCGGAACAGGGCGGCCAGGGCGGCGCGCAGATCGCGCAGACCGGCAATGAAGGGGTCGCCCGCCTCCCGCTCGGTTCCCGCCGTCTCCACGCGCGCAAAGCCGGCTGAAGGCAGGCTGACCGTCAGGGGCAGCCTGGCAGAGAGAGGTCGTCCGGCAGAGAGAGGCAGATTCTCGGTAAGGGGTGGCCGGGACACCGTCGGCGGATCGCTCAACGCCGACGGTGTCGCCCTTGCCCCCTGGAACCGCAACGGGTTCCTGTCTGATGTAGAAGACACCATCGTGCCACCATCCGAAAATACACGGTCACCACCGCCCGATTGATCCGGCAGCGTGTTCCGACGGGCCGGGACATCCCTGGCCGTTTGATTTTCGTGGCACGATCATCGAACCGTCGTTTTCGCGGTCCGTTGGGCACAACTATAGCGTCGAAAGGCCGCTCGGTGCAACCATCAAGCCCGGTGACGCAGGCGTCAACGGCTCAGATAGCGCAACGCCTCGTCCAGGCCGCGAAGGGTCAGGGGATACATCCGGTCCTCCATCAGCTTCTGGGTGATCTTGGCGCTTTCGGTATAGCGCCAGCGCTGCTGGGGTTCGGGGTTCAGCCAGACCATCTTCGGGAAATGGTCGGTAAAGCGCTTCAGCCAGACCTGGCCCGATTCCTCGTTCCAGTGTTCGACCGATCCGCCCGGCATCACGATCTCGTAGGCGCTCATGGTCGCATCGCCGACGAAGATCACCTTATAGTCGGGGCCGAACTTGTTCAGCACGTCCATGGTCGGCGTGCGTTCCGAGAAGCGGCGGTAATTGTCCTTCCACACGTTTTCGTAAATGAAGTTGTGGAAGTAGTAATACTCCAGGTGCTTCAGCTCGGTGCGTGCGGCACTAAACAGCTCTTCGCAGATCTTGACGTGATCGTCCATCGATCCGCCGACATCCAGGAACAACAGCACCTTCACCTTGTTGCGCTTTTCCGGCACCAGCTTCAGGTCCAGCCAGCCGGCATTGCGCGCCGTGGAACGGATGGTGTCGTCCAGATCCAGCTCCAGATCGGAGCCTTCGCGCACGAAGGCGCGCAGCCGCTTCAGCGCCACCTTGATGTTGCGCGTGCCCAGCTCGACATCGTCGTCGTAATTCTTGAAGGCCCGTTGATCCCAGACCTTCACCGCCCGGCGGTGGCGCGACCGGTCCTGGCCGATGCGCACGCCTTCGGGGTTGTAGCCATAGGCGCCGAAGGGGCTGGTACCGGCCGTGCCGATCCATTTATTGCCGCCCTGATGGCGCCCCTTCTGCTCTTCCAGACGCTGCTTCAGCGTCTCCATCAGCTTTTCCCAGCCGCCCAGGGCCTCGATCTCGGCCATCTCTTCGGGGGTGAGGTGTTTTTCGGCCAGCTTGCGCAGCCATTCCTCGGGGATCTGCCCCTCGATGGCGGCGAAATGCGCCTGGGCGCCCTTGTAATAGGCGGCGAAGACCTGGTCGAAGCGGTCGAAATGCTTCTCGTTCTTCACCAGCGAGGTGCGGGCGAGATAGTAGAACTCCTCAGGGGAGAACTGGGCGAGCCCGGCCTTCATGCCCTCGATCAGGACCAGATATTCCTTGATCGTGACCGGCAGCTTCGCCTCGCGAAGCTTGAAGAAGAAATCGATCAGCATCCGGACCCGCCCTCTCGCCTCGACCTGTGCACCTATGCCTGCCCTCTGCCCCCGGCCTCAGCCCGGACGGCCGGGGCCTTCGGCCCGGCGGCGGGCCATGAACACCAGGCGCTGGGCCAGCGACACGTCCTGCTCGTTCTTGATCAGCGCGCCATAAAGCGGCGGCAGGGCCTTGTCCTTGGACTCGCGCAGCGTCTCGGCGTCCAGATCCTCGGCCAGCAGCAGCTTCAGCCAGTCGAGCAGTTCCGAGGTCGACGGCTTCTTCTTCAGCCCCGGCATCTCGCGCACGCTGAAGAAGATCTCCAGCGCTTCCTTGACCAGCAGCTGCTTGATGCCCGGATAATGCACGTCGACGATGGCGCGCATGGTGTCGGCATCGGGGAAGGCGATGAAGTGGAAGAAGCAGCGGCGCAGGAAGGCGTCGGGCAGCTCCTTCTCGTTGTTCGAGGTGATGATCACCAGCGGCCGGTGCACGGCGCGCACGGTCTCGCGGGTCTCGTAGACGTAGAACTCCATCCGGTCGAGTTCGCGAAGCAGGTCGTTCGGGAATTCGATATCGGCCTTGTCGATCTCGTCGATCAGCACGACCGACGGCTCTTCGCTGGCAAATGCCTCCCACAGCGCGCCGCGCAGGATGTAGTTGCTGACGTCCTTGACCCGGTCGTCGCCCAGCTGGCTGTCGCGCAGGCGCGAAACGGCGTCGTATTCGTACAGGCCCTGCTGCGCCTTGCTGGTCGACTTCACATGCCACTGGTGAAGCTGCCGGCCAAGGGCGCGCGCCACCTCTTCCGCCAGCATGGTCTTGCCGGTGCCGGGTTCACCCTTGATCAGCAGCGGACGGCCGAGGGTGAGTGCGGCATTGACCGCCATCATCAGGTCCTCGGTCGCGACGTAGCTGTCGGTGCCCGTGAATTTGGCCGGCTGCGTGGTCTGGTCCATGGCCCGTCTGGTCCCGTGAAAGCCTCATCTCTGGCCAGAGGGTAGCATCGCGACCGACGGGTTCAAGGCATTAAACCATTAAGCAAAATTTCAAGCGATGTTCGACCGCGCAAAAGTTGCATCGCACACACGGGCGCACGCCCGAAGGTCGATCAGATGCATCGACATCGATATATCGACGTCGATGGATCAGCGCTTCCGGGGCCGCCTCAGCGCCGCCAGCGTCGCCAGCACCCAGCCGATCAGAAAGGCGGTGCCGCCCACCGGCGTCACGAAGACAAGCGGCCGCCAGCCGGTGGCGGCATAGAGATACAGGCTGCCGGGAAACAGGATCGCGCCGGCCGCCAGCGCACCGGCCGCGGCCATCAGCAGCCGCGCGTCAAGCGCCACCAGCCCGCGATCGACCAGCGGCCGCAGCACCGCCAGGATCATCAGCGCCAGGGAATGCACCAGACCGTAGAGCGCCCCGGTGCGCACGATCTGCGCGGTGTGCAGATCCCCTGCCTGTTCCAGGCCATGGGTGGCGAAGGCGCCGGCCGCAACGGCGATCAGCGCGCCCAGCGTGCCGATGATCCAGATCGTCCGCGTCATCCGTCTTCCCTTCCGGTTGAGGTCCGTATCATGGGTCGATCCTGGCGGAAAGCTTGGCCCGAACGCCAGAGGGGCTTATATCCTGGGGCGCCTGCGCCGGACAAGGCGGCGCGCGGTCGCAGGCCTGCCGGCATATCCGCTGCCATGGCGCGCAGCCCAAGGGAGGGACGGGTTCGTGAAGGTCGTGGTTCTGGGCGCCGGAGTGGTTGGCATCGCCACTGCCTGGCACCTTGCCGATCAGGGGCACGAGGTCACGGTCATAGACCGCAGGATGGGCCCCGGGCTGGAGACGAGTTTCGCCAATGGCGGCCAGATCAGCCCCAGCCATGCCGAACCCTGGGCCAACCCCGCCACGCTGAAATCGTTGCCCGGCTGGCTGCTGCGCGAGGATGCGCCGCTGGTGTTCCGCTGGCGCGCCGATGCGGATCTCTGGCGGTTCGGCCTGCGGTTCCTGGCCAATTGCACCCGGGCGGCCGCGCGCCGCAACACCGAACGCGCCTGGCGGCTGGCCCGCTATTCCCTCGACGGCATGAAGGCGATCCGCGCCGCCGAAGGCTTCGCCTATGACGAGGCGAGCCGCGGCATCCTGCATGTTTTCGAAGACCCGAAAGGCTTCGACGCCGCCGGCCGCCATGCGGCCGAGCTGGACCGCACGCTCGGCATCCCCCATCAGGTGATGAGCCCGGCCGAGTGCGTGGCCCACGAACCCGCCCTGGCACCGGTGCAGACCCGGCTGGCCGGCGGCGTGTTGAGCCCGATCGACGAGCAGGGCGATGCCCGGCTGTTCACCGCCAACCTGGCCGAGAGGGTTGCGGCCAAAGGCGGCCGCCTGCTCTATGGCCGGAGTGTCGAGGCCCTGGAAACCGGCGGCGACCGGGTTACCGCCGTGCGGCTCGACATGGGCACGCGGATCGAGGCCGATGCCGTGGTCGCCGCCATGGGCAGTTTCACGCCGCTGCTGCTGCGCCGGATCGGCATCCGCCTGCCGGTCTATCCGCTGAAGGGCTATTCGGTCACGCTGAACGTCGCAGGCCGCAACGACGCCCCCCAGGGCAGCCTGACCGACGATGCCCGCCGGATCGTGTTCACCCGGCTGGGCGACCGGCTGCGCGCCGCCGGTACGGCAGAGCTTGCCGGCTATGATCTCAGCCTCAACCGGGTGCGCTCGCAGGCGATCCTGAAGGGCGTGCAGGCGGTGTTCCCTGAGATTGCGCGCGACGCGGTGCCGGACTACTGGTGCGGGCTGAGGCCAGCCAGCCCCGACGGCGTGCCGGTGATCGGCCCGACCCGCTTCCGCAACCTGTTCCTCAACACCGGCCATGGCACGCTGGGCTGGACCATGGCCGCCGGATCGGGCCGCCTGGTCGCCGATCTGGTCTCGGGCCGCACGCCGGAGATTTCGACCGAGGGGTTGACGCTCGACCGGTTCCGGATCTGATCAGGCCACATCTCAGGCCGCCGGCGCAAAATCCAAGGCGACCCGTCGGCCATGGCTGCCCGGTGCGATGGTCATGCCGATCCGCTCCGCCACCGCAATCGCATGGGCGACCGCCAGGGTAAAGCCCTGCACGGATACATGGCCGAACCCGTCGGCCGCGGCCGCCTCGGGCGGCAGGCCGCCGGTGACGGCAGGGGCGATGGACCGCGGCAGATCGGCATCGGCAAAGCCGCCGGGGGCCGAGACGGCGACTTCCGGCCGGCCGCCGGGTGCCTGCCGCAGCTCGATCCGCACCTCCCGACCCCGCTCCGTACCGGCGATCAGGCCCGAGAGGGTGAACATCAGCAGCTGTTTCAGCGCCCGTGGGTCTTCCCTGACCAGGCCCGATGCCGCGGCGGCTCCCCCCGGCGCCATCTGGGGCACCACGGTCACCACCACCTCGCGCCGCCCGGCATGGACCAGCTGCAGATTGGCGACCTCGCCCAGCAGCTGATGCAGATCCACCGGCTCCTGCCCGTCATGGGCGGGGCCGCCGCGGACCGGGCCGGCCTTGGCCTCGCTCATCTTCAACAGCCCGTCGACCATATGGAGCAGGTCGCCGCCGCTGCTGTGGATCAGCCCGGCATAATCGGAATAGGCCCGCGCGCCCACCGGCCCCATCATCTCGCCCTGGATCACCTCGGCGAAACCCAGAATGGCATTCAGCGGGGTGCGCAGCTCGTGGCTCATCCGCGAGAGCATTTCGAAATGCGCCTGGCGCTCGTCGATCAGCCGGCCGCGTTCGGCATGGACGGCATCCAGCGCGGCGTCCAGCCTGGTCACCGCCTCCTGCACATCGGCCATCAGCCGGCCGGCCTCGTCGACATGGCCGGTGGGCAGCGAGGGAACCCGGCCGCCGCGCATATAGTCATGCAGGGCATGCGAGGCCAGCCGCACCGGATCGAGCAGACAATGAAGCGCCCAGAGCGTCGCCCCCGTCCCGGCGAGCGTCGCCAGCAGCACCACCGCCAGCACCGGCTGCGCCTGGGCCCAGGGCAGATCCCCGGCAAGCATGAGATAGATAATAAGACAGACAAGAGGCACATGGACGCCGACAAAGCTGATCGCCAGCATTTTACCGACATAAGACCGGCGCAATCCCAAGTGATAGAGCGCCGCATAAAGCTTTAATTTTTTCATGAGGGGGTGATTTTTTCCAGATGAATCAAGACTATTGTCTGTTTTTAATTTAAGGAAGATTAGCTGAGATATCCACCGGTGAGGAATGCTTGAAATACAGGCCGACCTGCAACACAGGCAGGGCTTGAAGCCCCCGGCTTTCACCCTTGCCGTACCGGCCCGCCTGGATTAAAACAAGTAAGAACTTGGAAAAAGGAATTGCCATGCCCCCCGCAGGCCATGCCCGCACCCCCCGCCCGGCCAGCGACTGGGCCGAAATCCGCCGCGGCGGACGTTTCGGCGCCTTCATGGTGCTGTGCCTGGGCATCTGGCTGCACGCCGCCGACAGCCTGCTGACCACCACGGTCATGCCGGCGGTGACGGCGGAAATCGGCGGGCTCGCCTGGGTGAACTGGGCGCTGGCGCTTTACGAGCTGGGGTCGATCGTGGCCGGGGCCTGCACCGGGCTTGCCGCCCGCGCCGCAGGGCTCGGCCGGGCCACCACCATGGCGGCCACGGCCTTCGCCGTCGGCTGCGTCATCAGCGCCATCGCCCCCGATATGGGCACGCTGCTTGCCGGCCGGCTGGTGCAGGGGCTGGGCGGCGGCATGCTGGTGGCGCTGGCCCATGTCTCGGTGTCGCGGCTTTACGAGCCCAGGCTCTGGCCCAGGCTCTATGCGATCATGTCGGGGCTCTGGGGCGCCTCGGCCCTGGCCGGGCCGCTGGTCGGCGGGCTGTTTGCCGATGCCGGCCACTGGCGCGGGGCCTTCTGGGCCTTCGGCGCCCAGGCCGCCCTGGTGGCCGTGGCCGGCGGCCTGCTGCTCCGCCGGGTAACGGCCGCCGCCGAAGCCGCCGCCACATCGGGTGAAGCCCATGCCCTGCCCTCGGCCGCGGTTCCGACCGGCCGGCTGGCCCTGCTGATCGTGGCGGTGCTGGCGGGGGCGACCGCCGGCGTCACCGGCGACGCCCTGACCGCTGCCCTCTCGGGCCTGGCCGGCCTTGCCCTGCTCACCCTGTTCTTCCGTCGGGACGGCCGGGCGCCGCTGGGCCAGGGCCTGCTGCCGCCGGGCGCGCTCGATCTTCGCCGCCGACAGGGCATGGGGCTCGCCATGGTGCTGACGCTTTCGGCCGCAACCGTGCCCTTCACCGTCTACGGCCCGATCCTGTTCGTGGTGCTGCATGGGGCAGATGCCCTGACCGCGGGCTATCTGGTCGCGATCGAAAGCGTCGCCTGGACGCTGGCCGCCATCCTGCTTTCGGGCGCCGGCGCCCGGCTGGAGCCCTGGCTGATCCGCGCCGGCGCCCTGGTGATCGTGGCGGGCGTGGCCGGCTTCGCGGTGGTGGTACCCCATGGCGAGCTGTGGATGGTGGCCCCGTTCGCGGCCGCCCAGGGCGCAGGCTTCGGCATGTGCTGGGCTTTCCTGGTCCGCCGGATCGTCTCGGCCGTGCCCGACGAGGTCCGCGAAAGCGCCTCCTCGGCCGTGCCGACCATGCAGATCCTGGGCTATGCGCTCGGCGCCGCGGCCGCCGGCATCGCCGCCAACCTCTCGGGCTTCGGCGGCGCCCATGAAGGCGCCCTGCCCGACCCCGCCACGGCCCAAACCGTCGGCTTCTGGGTCTTCGCCGCCTTCCTGCCGGTCGGGCTGATCGGCATCATCGCGGCGGTCAGGTTGACGCGGGAGAGAGAATGACAGGCCGGAAAAGCTGTCAGCCAAATAGCTCGCTATGAGAGCCAAGTCTGAACAACAGAAGCGTTTCCGGGGTGGGCTTGCTATAAATCAGTAGTAGGTCCGGCCTGATATGGCACTCACGATATCCGGCCCAATTACCTGTAAGAGCATGATCCCGAGACTGAGGCCCCAAAGGCACATCGGCAGCCAAAGAATTCAGTATCACCATCAGAACGGACTCCAATGCAGAACGATGTCGGCCTTTGGCTTCCCGCTTGTAGTCGCGCTTGAAGGCAGAAGAGCGCTCAATCGTCCGCATTCAGATCCGCCATCAGATCCGACACGCTGTCGAACTTCTTGCCTTTGCCCTCGGCAAGCTCGCGCATAGCTTCCTGCGTGGCTGCGTTGGGCACCTTCACCTCGAACGGCAGACGCTGTTCCTCTGCAATGCGCATCATAAGCATGCGGATGGCGTCCGAAGTGGACAGCCCCATGACTTTCAATGCTCTGGCAGCACGTTCCTTGGTTTCCGTATCGATCCGTGCGCGGACATAGCTGTCAGCAGCGCTCATGGCACATGCCTCCTTCCATGGGGCGGTGTGGTTCTAATGTAGTCCTTCAGATGCATCTGGAAAAGAACCGACGCCCGCAGGCCAGGCCTGCGGGCGTCGGACGGTGGCGAGGTCCAGGCGGGAGCAACCCGGCCGGCCGTCAGGCGGCGCGCGAGAGCGCGTCGGCGGGGGTGACGGCGGTCAGGTTCTGGGCCTCGGCCACGGCCTCGATGGTCAGCTGTCCGGCATGGACGTTCAGACCGTTCATCAGATGCGGATCCTCGGCCAGCGCCCGGGCGGCGCCCTTGTCGGCGAGCGCCAGCACGAATGGCAGGGTCGCGTTGTTGAGCGCGAAGGTCGAGGTGCGGGCAACACCGCCCGGCATGTTGGCGACGCAGTAGTGGACGATACCGTCCACCTCGTAGGTCGGCTGGCGATGGGTGGTGGCGCGCGAGGTTTCGAAACAGCCGCCCTGGTCGATGGCGACGTCGACCAGCACCGCCCCCGGCTGCATGCGCCCCAGGAGCGGCCGGTCGATCAATTTGGGCGCCGCCGCCCCCGGCACCAGCACCGCACCGATCACCGCATCGGCCGCGGTCACGGCCTCTTCGATGGTCTCGCGGGTGGCATAAAGGGTGCGCATGGCCGGGCCGTAAAGCGCGTCCAGTTCCTTCAGCCGGCCGAGCGAGCGGTCGATCACCACCACCTCGGCACCAAGCCCGATGGCGAGCCGGGCGGCATTGGTGCCGACCACGCCGCCGCCCAGCACCACCACCCGCGCCGGGCGCACGCCCGGCACGCCGCCCATCAGCACGCCCCGCCCGCCCTGGGTCTTTTCCAGCGCATGGGCAGCGGCCTGAACCGACATGCGGCCGGCGACCTCGCTCATCGGCGCCAGCAGCGGCAGGCGGCCGGCCGCGTCGGTGACGGTCTCGTAGGCGATGGCGGTGGCGCCGCTTGCCAGCAGCAGCCGGGTCTGTTCGGGATCGGGCGCCAGATGCAGATAGGTGAACAGCAGTTGGCCGGGGCGGAGCCTGCGGCATTCCACCGGCTGCGGCTCCTTGACCTTCACGATCATGTCGCCGCGGGCGAAGACCTCTTCGGCATCGGCGGCGATGGTGGCGCCGGCCGCCTCGTAGGCCGCATCGTCGAGCCCGGCGCCCAGCCCCGCCCCCTGCTCCACCAGCACGTTGTGGCCATGATGGACCAGTTCGCGCACGGCGGCGGGGGTCAGGCCGACACGGTATTCGTCGGTCTTGATCTCTTTGGGTACGCCCAGAAGCATGGTGTTTCCTCCCCAGGAAAGACGCAGCGCCGCCTCCGCATCTCCGGGCCGCCGGGTCTTGTGCCGGCCTGGGCCAGACCGCCCGGGGGGACGCCCGGGCGGGGGATGCGGATCGGCGACGACAGCGCCGGTCGGATGATGGCGGATCAGGCGGTTGCCTTGATGGCCTCGGCCAGGACCGCATAAAGATGGTCGATCTGGGCCTCGTCGATGATCAGCGGCGGCGAGATGGCGATGATGTCGCCGGTGAAGCGCAGCAGCACGCCCTGCTCATAGGCCCGCACGAAGATCTCATAGGCCCGCTTGGTCGGCTCACCCGCCCGCGGCGACAGCTCGACCGCGGCGACCATGCCGTAATTGCGGATGTCGATGACGTTCGGCAGATCGCGCAGCGCATGCGCCGCCTTGCCGAAATACTCCGACAGGTTCGCCGCCCGATCGAACAGCTTCTCCTCGGCATAGATGTCGAGCGTGGCGAGCGCCGCGGCGCAGGCCAGCGGATGGCCCGAATAGGTATAGCCGTGGAAGAATTCGATCAGATGCTCGGGCCCGGTCATGAAGGTGTCGTAGATTTCCTTCTTGGCGAAGACCGCGCCCATCGGCACCGCACCATTGGTGATGCCCTTGGCGGTGGTCATCAGGTCCGGCGTCACCTCGAAGCTGTCGGCACCGAAGGCCTTGCCGGTCCGGCCGAAGCCGCAGATGACCTCGTCGAAGATCAGCAGGATGCCGTGACGGTCGCAGATCTCGCGCAGGCGCTTGAGGTAGCCCTTCGGCGGGATCAGCACGCCGGTCGAGCCCGCGATCGGCTCCACGATCACCGCCGCGATGGTCGAGGCATCGTGCAGCGCGCCCAGCCGCTCCAGATCGTCGGCCAGCTCCGCCCCATGCTCGGGCTGGCCCCACGAGAAGGCGTTGCGGGCCGGATCATGGGTGTGACGCAGATGGTCGACGCCCGACAGCAGCGTGCCGAAATGCTTGCGGTTCGAGACGATGCCGCCCACCGAAATGCCGCCGAAGCCGACGCCGTGATAGCCGCGCTCCCGGCCGATCAGGCGGGTGCGGCTGCCCTCGCCGCGGATGCGGTGATAGGCAAGCGCCATCTTCAGCGCCGTGTCGACCGCTTCCGAGCCGGAATTGCAGTAGAACACATGGTCGATGCCGTCGGGCGCCAGCTCGACCAGGCGGCTCGCCAGTTCGAAGCTGAGAGGATGACCCATCTGGAACGAGGGCGAATAATCCATCTCCGAGATCTGACGGGCGACCGCCTCGGAAATCTTATCCCGGCCATGGCCGGCATTCACGCACCACAGACCCGCGCAGCCGTCCAGCACCTGACGGCCGTCATGCGAGGTGTAGTACATGTCCTTCGCCCCGACCAGCAGGCGGGGGGCCGCCTTGAACTGGCGATTGGCCGTGAACGGCATCCAATGCGCGTCCAGATCGTTCGGAACCGTGATGCGCGCCATGACCGCGTCGCTCCTGCTTGTTAGTCCCTCGCCGGGCGGGTTGCTCCCGCACCCCTTGGCCGCCGCCGCAATGGCGGCTGGAGTGGTTGTTAGTCCCTCGCCGGGCGGGCGCTACCGCGCCCTTGGCCGCCGCCGCAATGGCGGCTGGAGTGGTTGTTCGTCCCTCGCCGGGCGGGCGCTGCCGCAATGGCGGCTGAGGGGGATTGGCGACGACCAGCGGGCGTCGCCTCTCATCCTGTGGAACAGCCTAGCATTGGCAATTAAACTCGACAAAGTGATTTCCATGGGCGCTGCAAGTCATTGATTTTGCGTTGCAGCACCCTACGAATGTCAAATATCTTGAACAGGAACTGGCAGGCGGACGGCATGCAGCAGGGAGGAAGCGGGACGATGAGCGGCGATCTGGGCACGCGCCTTAAGACCATCCGGCAGATCTATGGTCTGTCGCAGCGCGAACTGGCCAAGCGGGCCGGGGTGACCAATGCGACCATCTCGCTGATCGAGCAGGACAAGGTCAGCCCCTCGGTCGGATCGCTGAAGAAGGTCCTGGAGGGGATTCCGATCTCGCTGTCGGAGTTCTTCTCGCTCGATCTCACTACCCGGCAGCGGGCCTTCTATCGGGCGGACGAGTTGACCCAGATCGCCCGCGGCTCGGTCGCCTATGCCCAGATCGGCGAGAATCTGAGCCGGCGGCGGATGCAGATCCTGCACGAGCGCTACGCCCCCGGGGCAGATACCGGCAAGCAGCTGCTGCGCCATGAATCGGAAGAAGGCGGGATCGTGGTCCGCGGCCGGATCGAGCTGACCGTCGGCGGCGAAAGCTGCGTGCTGGAAGCCGGCGACGGCTATTACTTCGACAGCCGCCTGCCCCACCGCTTCCGCAATGTCGGCGAGGAAGAAGCCGAAATCGTCTCCGCCTGCACGCCGCCGAGCTTCTGAGAATACATTGCCACTATGGCGCGCATAGCAATTTTGATGATGTCGCAACAGGATTGACTGTGCGCCGCCTTCATCCTAGGCTCCGGCTATGTCGATCGTGCACCGTCGGCCCGAAGGGATGGCGGATCGTCCCCCGATCCAGGCGCCTGAGCCCAGCCCGCCATCCCACCCGTTCCCGGTCTCTGGTCCCGGACCGGCACGGATCCTGCGCGGGCCGACCCCGCGATGAACGAACTGACGGCTGTTCCGCCGATGCGGAACAGCCGTCTTTGTCGTTCCAAGCCTGAAAGGACGGGCTTACATCGTCGTCTCGGACAGCGGCAGCGTGGTCTCCAGACCCGCCGCCTCGTCGAGGCCCAGCATCAGGTTGAGGTTCTGGACCGCGGCACCCGAGGCACCCTTGCCCAGATTGTCCAGCCGGGCGGCCAGCAGGATCTGACCGGCGGCATCATTGCCGAACACGAACAGCTCCAGCCGATTGGTGCCGTTCAGCTCGCGCGGGTCCAGGAACTTACCGTCGCGCAGACGGTCACCGCCGCCCGGGGGGGCGACGCTGACGAAGCGCTCGCCGGCATAACGTTCGGCCAGCACCGCCTGAACATCGGCGACGCCTGCCGCCTTCGCCAGCTGGGTCCGGGTCAGCGGCACATGCACCAGCATGCCGCACTTGAAGTGGCCGACCGCCGGCACGAAGAGCGGTGCCGCGGCAAGGCCGCCATAGACCGCCATTTCGGGCAGGTGCTTGTGCTCCAGCCCCAGCGCGTAGTCGCCATAGGGATAGGCCGCCTCGCGCCCGACCGGGGCGGCCGCCTCGTAATCTTCCACCATCTGCCGGCCGCCGCCCGAAAAGCCCGAAACGGCGTTGACCGACAGCGCCGCATCGGCCGCGATGATTCCGGCATCGACCAGCGGCCGCACCAGGGCAGTGAAGCCGGTGGGATAGCAGCCGGGGTTGGCGACGCGGGTGGCGCCGGCAATGGCCGCGCGCTGGCCGGGCAGCAGCTCGGCGAAGCCGTAGCTCCAGCCCGACTTGACCCGGTGGGCGGTGGAGGCGTCGAGCACCTTCACGGCCGGGTTCTCGATCATCGAGACGCTTTCGACCGCCGCCGCATCGGGCAGACAGAGGATTGCGAGGTCGACCTCGTTCAGCAGGCGTCGACGCTCAGCCGGATCCTTGCGACGCTCGGGCGCGATCGAGACCAGCGCGAGATCCTCGCGCCCGGCCAGACGTGCCCGGATCTGCAGGCCGGTGGTCCCGGCCTCGCCGTCGATGAATACGGTGGGCTTGCCGCTCATGGGAAGGGCCGCTCCTCGAAGAGTCGCATGGGATAGAGGTCGCATGGCTGTGCCGGCCAGGGCCGGCGCGGCGCACTATAGCGCAGCCGGCGCGGGCATGCGAGCGGTCGCACCCGCAGGGCTGCCCCGCAGGCCGATCTGGTCGAGACAAAAAAAAGCGGGCGGACCGAAGTCCGCCCGGAATTTGCTCGTGAACGGAAGGCCGGACAAGGGCCATGCGCGTACCCATTGCCCGGTACAGAAGACGGACCACCAAGCTCACCGGCGGCCTGACGGGTGGCGATCCCCCATCGCGTCCCCGCCTGATCGATCCGGTGACAGGACCATTCAACCTGTTCGTGATAATCGGCCCTTCCCGCCCCCGCTGTCAAGCTTGTGGCGAGTTAGGGTCCACATGTTATCGCTTCAGGTGTGGTGGGCTTGCAATGCGCCGGTCACCCGGTCAGGATCGGCCGCTGCCTTCCGCCGCCTGGAAGCCCATCTCCCGAGACAGACCGAGATATGCAGATCCTGATCGATGTATGCCTGCCGTTCTTCGCGGTGATCCTGACCGGCTGGATCGTCGGCCGGCGGCGCTTCATCGATGCGGGCGGGCTGGCCGGGCTCAACCGCTTCACCTATTGGGTGGCGCTGCCGCCCTTCCTGTTCGTGAAGGTCGCGGAAATCCCGCTGGGCCGGCTGCTGGATCCGAAGCTGATCGGCGCCTATTACGGCGCCGGGCTGATCGTCTATGCGATCGCGGTTGCGGGCGGGCGCCGGCTGTTCGGCGGGGGTCCTGCGATCTCAGGGATCCGCGGGCTGGGCGCCACTTTTTCCAATGTCGGCTATATGGGCCTGCCGCTGGTGATCTTCGCCTTCGGCCCGGAAGCCGCGGCGCCTGCCATGACCATCATCGTGCTCGACCATGTGCTGATGATGGGGCTGACCGTGCTGCTGATCGAAAGCGAGCGCGCGGCCGGCGGCGGGCTGAAACGGGCCCTGATCAAGATCGCCCGCGGGCTGGCCTTCAACCCGCTGATCCTGACCATCATCGCCGGTGCGCTCTATGGCGTCTCGGGGCTGCCGCTGCCCAAGCCGGTCGCGGCCTATGGCAATCTCGTCGGCCTGGCGGCGGCCCCTTGCGCACTGTTCGCGCTGGGCGCCAACCTTGCCGGCTGCTCGCTGGCCCGCGGCATGATCGAGGTCTCGGGGCTCGCTCTGCTCAAGATCGTGGTCCACCCCCTGCTGGTGCTGGGGATGGCCACCATCGTCTTCGCGCTCGACCCGCTGCTGGTCCGGATCCTGGTGCTGGAGGCGTCCCTGCCGATCGCGGTGTCGGTCTTCGTGCTGGCCGATCAGTACCGGATGGATACCAGCCGGATCTCGGCCGCGATCCTGGTCTCGACCCTGGGCTCGGTCGCGACCGTCTCTCTTGCCCTCACCCTGCTCGGCAGCTGACCCCGACGAAAGCCGGGATCAGCGCGGCGGCACCGCGCAGCCGTCGTCGGGCGAGCAGCCGTCGCCGTCAGCGTCGTCATCCGACATCCCGCCCTCGCCGTCATCAGCGACACCGCCACCGGCCGGATTGGTGGCGGCGCGGACCAGGGCCATCATCATCTGCTCGGGCGCCTGGGCGCCCATCACCGCCCAGCGGCCGTCGATGATGAAACAGGGCACGCCGTCGACGCCGATCCGCCGGGCCTGGGCATCGGCTTCGGCCATCATGTCGCGGTCGTCGTCAGAGGCGAGCCAGGCGCCGAGATCGGTGTCCTCGGGGTCGACCGCCAGGCCGATCCCGGTCAGCACCGCCGCATCGCCGATATTGCGGCCCTGCTCGAAAAACGCCGTGAACAGCGCCTCGACCACCCGGTCGCCGCGATTGCCGCCATCGGCCGCCGCCAGATCGCGCAGCTGCATGCGGTGGATCAGGCGGTGGCTGTCGAGCGTGTTGGGCATCACCGCCGCACGCTCGGGATCGATGTCGATACCCGCCTCGGCACCGGCGGCACGGATGCGGCCATAGATCTGGGCGGCACGCTCGGGCCCGCCGAACTTGGCCGCCAGATAGCCGGCCCGGTCGGTGCCCTCGCGCGGCATGGCCGGGTTCAGCTGGAAGGGATGCCAGCGCACCTCCACCGGCTGGGCAGCCGGGTGGCCCGCGAACATCTCCAGTGCCTCTTCAAGCCGGCGCTTACCGATGAAGCACCAGGGGCAGACGGTGTCGGAAATCACGTCGATACGCATGGTGCCGGCCTTCCGGTTGCGGACCCTGAAAAAACATGGGGACAGGAGCGCGGGAGAACGAGGCGCCTTCCCCGTCTCCCTTCACATGCGCCCGCCCCCGGGTGGATGCAAGCGCCGCCGCGCGATCAGCCGGCGAAGAGATCCCGATGGGCGTCGCGCAGCAGGTTCTTCTGCACCTTGCCCATGGCGTTGCGCGGCAGTTCGGCCGCGAACAGCACGCGCTTGGGCTGCTTGAAATTGGCCAGTTGGTCGCGGGTCACCGCCAGCACGCCGGCCTCGTCGGGCGCATCGGCCCCGGCCTCGCGGACCACCACCGCCACCACGGCCTCGCCGAAATCGGGGTGCGGCACGCCGATGACCGCGCTTTCTTCCACGCCCGGGATGCGGTCGATGACCAGCTCGATCTCCTTGGGGTAGACGTTGAACCCGCCCGAGATCACCAGATCCTTGGCCCGGCCCACGATCGAGACATAGCCGTCACCGTCGATGGTGCCGATATCGCCGCTGCGGAAGAAACCGTCGGCGGTGAAATCCTCGGCGGTCTTCTCGGGCTTGCGCCAATAGCCCTTGAACACGTTCGGGCCCTTGAGCTCGATCATCCCCGCCGCACCCGGCGCCACCGGGCTGCCGTCCTCGCCGGTGATGCGCAGCTCCACCCCCGGCAGCGGCCGGCCGACCGTGCCCTGGCGGCGATCGCCGTCATAGGGGGTGGAGGTGTTCATATTGGTTTCGGTCATGCCATAGCGCTCAAGAATACGATGGCCGGTGACGGCTTCGAACCGGGCGAAGGTCTCGGGCAGCAGAGGTGCCGAGCCCGAGACGAACAGGCGCATATGGGCGGTGGCGTCGCGGGTGAGCCCCACCTCGGCCAGCAGGCGGACATAGAAGGTCGGCACGCCCATCATGACGGTCGCCTTCGGCATCAGCGCCAGCGCGCGGGCCGCATCGAATTTCGGCTCGAACAGCATGGCGGCGCCCGAAAGCAGCACGCAATGGGTGGCCACGAACAGGCCGTGGGTGTGGAAGATCGGCAGCATGTGCAGCAGCACGTCGCGATCGGTGAAGCCCCAGGCATCGACCAGCGTCTCTGCATTGCTCCAGAGGTTCTCGCCCGAAAGCATCACCCCCTTGGGCCGGCCGGTGGTGCCCGAGGAATAGAGGATGGCGGCAAGATCATCGCGGCTGCGCGCCACCGGCTCGGCCATGCCCGCCGTGGCGCGGACCCGGTCGGCGAAGGCGCCGTCGCCGGTGGCGTCCAGCGTCGCCACCTCGATCGGCCGGCCATTGGTCATGGTGCGGGCCGCGGTTTCCGCCTCGGGCCGGCAGACCACCAGCCGCGGCTCGGCATCCTCGATGAAGTATTCAAGCTCGGCCGGCTTGTAGGCGGTGTTGAGCGGCAGATAGACCGCGCCGCGCCGCAGGCAGCCCAGATAGAGCATCAGCGCCATCGGCGACTTGTCGACCTGCACCGCCACCCGGTCGCCGGGCGCGACGCCCATCTGGTCGAGCAGGGCCGCGACCTGGCCCGAGATCCGGTCGGCATCGCCATAGGTGAGCACGCTGCCGTCGGGCCGGTAGAGCATCGGCCGGGCCGGGTCGGCCGGGAAACGGGCACGGATACGGGCGTAGAGGTTGTCGCTCACCGCGGGGCCTCCTCTCTGAGCAATTCTGGCCTGAGCAATTCTGGTCTAAGCAATCCTGGGCCCGGGCACGATAGGCCCGGCCGGGGAAGAGGACAAGCGCGGCGGCAGCCGGACAAGATCCGGCGGCGGGTGCTGAAGATCAGAGAAAATGAAACCAAGTCCAGAAATGCGAAACGCCGCGCTGGATCGTGAGATCCGCGCGGCGTTTCGCTGACGACGCTTGAGGATTGGCACCCCCAAGGGGAATCGAACCCCTGTTTCCGCCGTGAGAGGGCGGCGTCCTGGACCGCTAGACGATGGGGGCGTCGTCGTGTGGGCGGATATTTACAGCCAGCTGTCAGGCCGTGCAAGAGAAAAAATGAAGGTCAGATGACGAAATATTTCCGGGAGGATCAGGGGACCGGAAAATCAACGGCTTCGCGCCGTCCCGGCCCGCCTCGGCCTCCTCAGCGCCGGCCGTGGGCAGCCGCGATCGAGGCATGATCCAGGAAACGGTCGACCTCCGCCGGGTCGGTCGCCCACGAGGTGACCAGGCGGATGCGCACCGTGCCGGGCGCGGGCTCGGCCCAGCGATAGAAGCCGGCCCCGGCCTTCTCCAGCGCCGCGACGGCAGGTTCCGCCAGATCGACGAACAGCTCGTTCGCCTCTACCGGATGGGCGAGCGAAACGCCGGGCAGCGACTGCAGGCCGTGGGCCAGCCGGGTTGCCATGGCATTGGCGTGGCCCGCCAGCGACAGCCAGAGATCGCCCGCCAGATAGGCGCGGAACTGGGCCGACAGGAAGCGCATCTTGGGGATCAGCAGGCCGGCGCGCTTGCGCAGATAGCCCATCGCCTCGGCAAGCTCGGGGTCGAAGACCACCACCGCCTCGGCGCCCAGCGTGCCGTTTTTGGCCGAACCGAAGCTGAGCACGTCGACACCGGCGTCCCAGGTGATCTCGGCCGGCGCCACGCCCAGATGCACGCAGGCATTGGCGAAACGCGCGCCGTCCATATGCAGCCGCACGCCCTGCTCGCGGGCGATCGCGCCCGCCCGCCGGACCTGATCGGGGGTGTAGACCGTGCCGGCCTCGGTCGCCTGGGTCAGCGTGATCGCCGCCGGCTGGGCGGCATGAACGAAGCCGCGCGGCGCCGCGGCCAGCCGCGCCGCCAGCTGGTCCAGATCCATCCGGCCGTGATCACCGGGCACGAGCGAGAGCTTGGCGCCGCCGGTATAGAATTCCGGCGCCGCGCATTCATCCATCTCCACATGCGCTTCGCTATGGGCATAGATCGTGCCCCAGCGCGGGGTCAGCGCCGCCAGCGACAGTGCATTGGCGGCGGTGCCGGTGGGCGTCATGAACACCCGGACCTCGCGGCCGAACAGCACCGCCAGATCCTCTTCCAGCGCCGCCGAGACCGGATCATTGCCGTAGGACGGGACAGAGCCCTGATTGGCGGCGACCAGCGCCTCCATCACCTTGGGATGGGCACCCACGACATGATCGCTGTGAAAATTCATCGCATCCCCCTCTGCTTCGGACCACGATCGGTCTTGGCCGCACCCCGGCCACGCGGCGGGGCATGCGGGTCGTCGCGCGGCGCCTGCCGCCCGGTGCCGCCACGGGCTGCCGCCAGCGCCGGATCCAGCCGGAATTCGGCCGCAAGCTCCACATGGCGCGACCACAGGAACTGGTCGACCGGCATCCCCCGGCCCAGCCGGTAGCCGGCCGCGGCCAGGATCTTCGCGTCACGCACGAAGGTCACCGGATTGCACGACACTGCGGCGATCAGCGGAACGCCCGAGGCGGCCAGCTGTTCCGTCAGCGCCCGCGCGCCCGCCCGCGGCGGGTCGAAAACCGCTGCGTCCAGGATGGCGAGATCGCGGGCAGAGGGCGGCCAGCGCATCAGGTCGCGCGGCTCCACCGTCACCCGGTCGGACAATCCGGCCGCGGCAGCGGCGCGAGAGAGCGCCTCCAGCGCCGGGCCTTCCACCTCGGCCGCGATCACCCGGGCGCCGCGATGGGCCAGAGCGAGCGCGAAGGTGCCAGAGCCGGCAAAGAAGTCGCCGATCGTGCCGCCCTCTTCGATCACATGGCCGCAGACGCCGGCAACGAAGCTCACCAGCGCCTCTTCGCCCGAGGCTGTCGCCTGGGCGAAGCCGGCCGGGGGCGGTTCCAGCGCCACGCCGCCGCGATGAACCATCGGCGCCTGACGCCGCACCACCACCTCGGGCTCGGCCAGGATCGCCGGGGCATTGCCGGCGCGGGGGCCGCCGCGGGCGGGGCTCTTCTGGCGGCCCTTCGGGTTGCGGCCGCGGCCACCGCGCTGCGGTTCCGGCACCGGATCGGGTTCAGGCCGCCACGAGATCCGGGCAAGGCCGGCGGTCTCGGCGAAACGCGCCAGCGCCTGCAGCCCCTCGGCGTCGGGCGCCTGCGACAGCGTCAGCACCAGATCGACGCCGCCTTCGGTCGCCTCGGCATGGGCGTCCCGGAAATGGGTGGGATGGGGGTAGCCGTCGGGGCCGGCCATGAAGGCCCGCAGCTGCGGGATCAGCCGGTCGAGTTCGGGCACCAGCAGCAGGCAATGCTCCACATCGACGACATGGCGGCTGCCGGCCTCCATATAACCGACCACCGCCTTGCGGGCGGTCGCCCGCAGCTTCCAGCTGGTCCGGCGGCGTTCCTGCGGCTCTGCCGGCAGCATCGGCGCCAGTTTCGCGTCCTCGAAGCCGTTGCGGGCCAGAATGTCGGCGACCAGGCCGCGCTTCCAGCCGCGATAATCGTGCAGCGCCATGTGCTGCAGGGCGCAGCCGCCGCAGGGGCCGAAATGCGGGCAGGCCGGCTCTACCCGCACGGGGCCCGGCTCCACCAGTTCCAGCCAGCGGGCGCGGATGCGGTCGCGTTCCACCGTCTCCACGGTCGCCGCCACCAGATCGCCCGGCAGGGCATGGGACACGAAGACCGGCCGGCCCTCATACGAGCCGATGCCGTCGCCATGGCTGCCCAGATCGGTGATCCTCACCTCGATCTGTGTGCCCGGGCGCAGCCCGCCCGCGTCATCCTCGTCACCCGGGATGCCGTCCAGTTCCGCATCTTCGCGGTCGTCGTCGCGATCGTCGTCCACACATCGTCTCGTTTTTTGACGGGGCCGGTCCCATCATACCGCCGGCCCCTGGTCGAACATCGTTACAGGTGGTGCCGGGTCAAGGCTCGACCGGCCGCGGCGGGCCATAGGCCGCAGGCCGCCCCTCGCCCACCCTCAGCAGGCCTTCGGTGAAACAGCTGCCATCGGCCGCCAGCTGCCAGCAGCGGGCCTCGATCATCTGGCCGTCCTCGACCCGGAAGATCACCCAGATCAGCCCTGCCTCCCAGGCACCGGCCAGATCGGCGGCCGAGGGCGCGGCCGCCATGTCCGGATGGCCATGATAGAGGCCGATCACCGGCGCTGTCCCGTCCTCCCGCGACCGGCGCTGCAGACGCAGGCGCAGGGCCGGGTCGATCTCGAAGGCCCGCCGCGGATCCGGGGCGAGGTTGATCGAGGCCACCGTTTCGGTCACCTCGATCCCGTCGGCCCGGGCATGGCCCAGCAGCAGGCCGCAGCCTTCGGCCGGATAGGCGGCTTCGACCGTATCGACCGCCGCCCGCATCGCCGCCGGGCGGATCATCACCCGCGGCGCCCGGATCATTTCGCCTCGGCCGCCGCAGCCGCGGCGTTCAGCGGGATGCGCCGGATCAGCAGGCCGGAGGCCCGGTCGATCACCACCAGCACCTGCGCGCCGTCGGCCCCTTCGGCGACCATCATCACATCCTCGCCCGCCGCGGCCAGGGTGACGACCTTCTCGTCCGGCATCAGCGCCGGCCCGTCGCTGCCAACCGGGCGGAGCGGCGGGGCCGGGGCGGCTGGCGGGTTGGCGGTGCGGAAATCGCCGACGATCTGGCCGGGCGCCGCCGGCTGCGGCGCCGGGGTGGTGGCCTCGGGCGTCGCCGGTGCCGTCGCAACCGGGGCCCCTGCCGGCTTCTGGTCCTTGTTAGACGTCGCCCGCTGGTATATCAGCACGCCTAGACCGGCACCGACCACCAGGATGGCGATGCCGAGCCCGATGATCACCCGCTTCAGAATGCGGGTCATGCGCTGTTCGATCGTCTCGGGCGCCTTGTCGTTCATCTGGAAGTCCCCGATCCCCCGAAGGGAGTTGATGTTTTGAGCGGACGCGATTCCCGCCGGCCCGGCGACGACGACCTGCCCCGCGAGACCGCGGTGCCGGCCGATCCTGATCTGACCGCAGAGCCGGACCTCACCGCCGACGACGCGGCCGATGCAGACGAAGACGAGCCCCTTGCCGAAGCCGGCTTCGACGACGACGAGCTGTCGGCCCTCGAAGCCGCGGCGGTGCTGGGCGGCACGGTCGACATCACCCTGCCGGCCGGTTTCGCGGAGGAACGGGCGGATCGGCTGCTGGCCAATGCCGCGCCCTCGCTGTCGCGCGGGCGGGTCCAGGCGCTGATCCGCGACGGCCGGGTCACGCTCGACGGCGCGACGATAGCCGACGCCTCCCGGCGGGTAAAGCCCGGCCAGAAGCTGACCGTGACCGTGCCGGTGCCCGAGGAACGCCGCCTTGAGCCCGAGCCCATGGCGCTCGACATCGTTTACGAGGACGACTGGCTGATCGTGGTCGACAAGCCGGCCGGGCTGGTGGTGCATCCGGGCGCCGGCAACGATCGCGGCACCCTGGTCTCGGGGCTGCTGGCCCATGGCGATGGGCGGCTGTCCTCGATCGGCGCCCCCACCCGCCCGGGCGTGGTGCACCGGATCGACAAGGACACCAGCGGCCTGATCGTGTTCGCCAAGACCGATGCCGCCCATCTGGCCCTGGCCCGGCAATTCGCCGACCACACCATCCGCCGCGCCTATACCGCCATCGTCTGGGGCGTGCCGGCGGTCGATCCCGGCCGGATCGAGGGCAATATCGGCCGCCATGCCACCGATCGCCAGCGCATGGCCGTGGTCACCCGCGGCGGCAAGCCTGCGGTGACCCATTACCGGATCGCCAATATGGTCGGCGTGGTGGAGGTGTCGGAAAAGCCTCTGGCCTCGGTGCTGGATTGCCGGCTGGAAACGGGGCGGACCCATCAGATCCGCGTCCACCTCTCTCATGTCGGCCATCCGCTGGTGGGCGACCCGGTCTATGGCCGCAGCCCCGCCCGGCTGCAGCGGATGGAAGATCCGCGGATCAAGGCCATGTGCAGCTTCCCGCGGCAGGCCCTGCATGCCCGCCGGCTGGGCTTCGTGCACCCGGTCACCGGGCGGCGCCTGAAATTCGAAAGCCCCCTGCCGCAGGACATGCGGGAGCTTCTGGCTAGTTTGGAATTCTTCTAAAGTGTGATGGACGTCATCGTCCGGCTGTGTCAGTCTGGGGTACAAGACAAGCGTGCCCGGGAACGGGTGCGCCTGTCTACCCCGACCAAGGGCTCTACCCCGACCAAGGGCGGACCAGATGAGAAACCGCCTCACCCGGAAGGTGAAAACCGGGGGATGCAGATTCTCGCGGGCTCTTAAGGTCGTGGTAACGAAAGGCGTGACATCCTCGGGACGTCGAGGGGATGCATGGTCACGAAAAGAGCATGTCGTCCCCTGGGAACTTCGGGGTGATCATATCGGTTGGCCGGACAGAGAGACCGGAAGGCCGGACGGCACGGAAGATCGGAACGCCTGACGCCACGGAATAATGTGGTGCGGCCGCATCCGGATGGACGACCGGGACGTAAGATTGGTGCAACCTGAAACGTAGGATATTGGGCGGCGGCTCGTATAAGCCTCAGAAGAGGGACGAAAACCGCCCGAGATGAACTCAACGGGTCACGCGCGCCGGAAACTGGCGCACTGCTTGCATATCTCCCCGCGACGGGACGCAAGGGCCTTCGCTCCGCATGGTGCGGACGAACCCTGCCGGTCGCACCAGGGAGAGGCGCGGCCGGACCCACCCCACCGGGACCTTGACTCCCCTGGGGTCAGTCGAGAGGAGGCACGTGCCATGGCTTCACGCACGCCCCGCACCGCCGGACGCGACAACATGTTCGATGCCGGCCTCGGCCCCTATCTGCAGCAGATCCGCCGCTATCCCGTGCTCGAACTTGAGCAGGAGCAGCGCCTTGCCCGTCGCTTCCGCGACGAAGGTGATGTACGCGCTGCGGATCAGTTGGTCAACAGCCATCTCCGCCTGGTCGCAAAGATCGCGATGGGCTATCGCGGCTATGGTCTGCCGCTGGCCGATCTGATCTCCGAAGGCAATCTCGGCATGATGCAGGCGGTGCATCGTTTCGACCCCGACCGGGGCTTCCGGCTCGCCACCTATGCGATCTGGTGGATCCGTGCGGCCATTCAGGAGTACATCATGCGGTCCTGGTCGGTGGTCCGCATGGGCACCACCGCCTCGCAGAAGCGGCTGTTCTTCAACCTGCGCCGGGTGAAGAGCGAACTCGACATCATGGGCGAGGCCGGGCTCAACGACGATCAGGTGGCGATCATCGCCGAAAAGCTGGATGTCGAGCCCTCGGACGTGGTGGCCATGGAACGCTATCTGGACGGCATCGCCAGTTCGCTGAACGAGCCGGTGCGCCAGGAAGCCGATACCGAATGGCAGGACTGGCTGGAAAGCCCCGAGGACGACCAGGAAACCATGCTGGCCGAAGCCGAGGAAACCGGCCGCGCCCGCACCCTCATCGAAGGCGCGGTCGCAAGCCTCGGCGATCGGGAACGCGACATCTTCAGCCGCCGCCGCCTGGTCGACGCCCCGGCGACGCTGGAAGATCTGAGCCAGGTCTACGGCATCAGCCGCGAACGGGTGCGCCAGATCGAGGCCCGCGCGCTGGAAAAGGTCAGCCGCTGGGTGAAACGCGAAACCCGCCGCGAAATGGGCCGCACCCCGGTGCTGCCGGCGGTGGCGATGCATCACTGAAGATCAGACGGAAAGGGCGGCCGAGAGGCCGCCTTTTTTCGTATAAGCTGCAGTATGTTCGGGAGACTGATCTGCCCGGAACGACATGCACGGCAGGGTGCGACGCAATGACGACCGAGCTGAAGGTCCGGAATATCGACGGGTCGCTGTGCGTGGATCTTCCGGAGGAGATGATTGCGCGCCTGAACATCCGCGAAGGTTCCCTGCTCTATCTGGCCGAGACGGAGGATGGCGGATACCTGCTGGTGCCGGATCATCCTCATCGCGAGAGAATACTTGCGAAGGCCAAGGAGATCATGAAGCGCTACCACAACACGCTACACCGTCTTTCGCAGTGACTGCCGTACCCATCCCGACTGCGCCCTGAACGATCACCATCGGGCGGATCTGCCTAAGCTTTCGGCAGATCCGCCCTTTCGCGTCCAGTGCCCGGCAGGGGCTGGAGGGGGAGCGAGACGACGAATTCGGCGCCGCTGCGGCCGGTGCCGAGGCCCAGGCGGCCCCCGAAGCTTTCGACGATCTGGCGACTGATGGCGAGGCCGAGCCCGGCGCCGGTCTGCTGATGGGCCGAGCCGCGGACGAATTTTTCGAAGATCCGCTCCCGATCCTCTTCGGGCACGCCGCGGCCATTGTCGCGGACGCTCGCCTCGTAGATGTCGCCGCGCACGCGGCTCGACACCACCACCTGGGGCACGGGGTCGGTGTTGTATTTGATCGCATTGGCGATCAGGTTGACCATCACCTGGGCGAGCTTGTCGCGATCGCCCAGGATCAGGACATCGCGGGTCCGCGTGCCCCGTTTCAGCACCACGCCCGAGCGCAGGGCCAGCGCCTCGCAGCTTTCGATCGCCTGATCCAGCGCCATTTCCGGATCGAGCAGGCCCGGCGACCACGACAGGCCCCGGGTCTCCAGCAGGTTCATATCCAGAATCCCGTCCAGCAGCCGGGTCAGGCGCAGGCTTTCATTCTGGATGATGCCGAGGAATCTGAGCTTCTTCGCTTCGTCCAGATCCTGGTTTTCAAGCAGGATGTCACTGAACGAGCGGATCGAGGCCATGGGTGTGCGCAATTCGTGGCTGATCTGGCTCAGGAAATCATCCTTCTGCTTGTCGACCTCGCGCAGCCGGGCATTGGCCCGGGCCAGTTCCGCGGCCGTGCTCTCGATCTGCTGCGACTTCCGCTCCAGCTCGGCCGAATAGGCGCGGATGCGCTCGGTCTCTCCCGCCAGCCGCTTCAGTTCTTCGACGCTGATCGTCTCGCTGGAGACGATGCGCGAAATCATGGTCCGGGCCGAGGCGGCGCCGATATGGGCGGCGAGCCGCTGCTCCACCGCAGTGATCAATTCGTCGCTCGCCACCGTCGCACGGCCCGCCCGGCGGTCGCGGACGAAGATCTGCACGGTTTCCGCGGGGCCCAGCACCCGGTCGGCGATCTGGCGCAGTTCGGTGATCGGGGCCGTGCGGCGCAGCACCCGCTGCTCGCTCTCGGTCCGGCGGCGGAAGACATCGATGAACAGCGCCGATTGCAGCCGGGCGAGCGGCGTCGGCTCGGTCATCATCGAGACGACGACGAAGAGCGCGGTGTTGACGAACAGGCTCCAGAAGGCGGCATGCACCAGCGGGTCGAGCCCGCTCAACCCGAACAGCGTGCGGGGCTTCAGCCAGGCCCAGCCGAAGGGGCCGTTCTGGACCAGCGCGGTCGAGATCAGGAAATGGTCCTGGAAACTGGGCAGGAACAGCATATAGGCCCAGACCAGGAAGCCGGCGATCATGCCGGCGAGGGCCCCTTTGTGGGTCGCCCGCCGCCAATAGAGCCCGCCGACCAGCGCCGGCAGAAACTGTGCTGCGCCACAGAACGAGATCAGGCCGATATCGGCGAGCGCCCCGGCCGTGGCGGCCAGACGGAAATACAGAAAGCCCAGCAGGATGATGAACAGGATGCTGGCCCGTCGCGAGCCCAGGATGAAGCTGCGCACGGTTTCGGCATTGGCATCCGACAGCGACGAAAAGCGCAGCGCCAGCGGGGTCACGATGTGGTTGGAGATCATGGTCGACAGCGCGATCGACGACACGATCACCATTGATGTGGCCGAGGAAAACCCGCCGATGAAGGCCATCAGCGCGATCACGTCCTGGCCGGCATCCAGCGGCAGGGGCAGCACATAGAGGTCGGGATTGGCATCGGGTGGCAGGCGGTTGAGCCCGGTGACCGCGATCGGCAACACCAGCAGGCAGAAGACGAAGAGATAGAGCGGAAACAGCCACGAGGCGGTGCGCAGCTGGCGGTCGTTGGAATTCTCGACCACCGTCACCTGGAACTGGCGCGGCAGACAGATGATCGCCGCACCCGACAGGATGCAGAGCGTGACCCAGCGCACGCCGAAGGTCTGCTGCGGATTGGTGAGGCTGACGGGCGCATCGGCAAGGGCGGCCGCGGGGGAGCCCGCCAGCCAGAACACCACCCAGAGTCCGACCGCGAGCAGCGCCACCAGCTTGACCACCGCTTCGAGGGCGATCGCCGCGATCACGCCGTGATGGCGCTCGTTCACGTCGATATTGCGCACGCCGAACATGATCGAGAAGACCGCGAGCCCCAGCGCCACCCAGGCGCCCGACCAGTAGTCGGGCACCAGATCGATCTTGGTGGCGGTGACGGCACCCGCCGGGAAGGTGATCACCTGGAAGCTGGCGGTCAGCGCCTGCAGCTGAAGGGCGATATAGGGCGTGGTCACGACCAGGGCCACCAGGGTGACCACGGCGCCCAGCGCCGGGTTCTTGCCGAACCGGGCCGAGATCAGGTCGGCGATCGAGGTGGTGTTGTGCACCCGCCCGACGGTGACCAGCTTGCGCAGGAACACCCACCAGCCGGTGAATACGATGGTCGGGCCGATATAGATCGTGGCGAATTCAAGCCCGCTGCGCGCCGCCGAGCCCACCGCACCGAAAAAGGTCCACGAGGTGCAGTAGACCGAAATCGACAGGGTGTAGATCAGCGGCGAGGCCGACCAGCGGGCGCGCCCGGCCCGGGCCTGCCGGTCGCAGATGAAGGCCACGGTGAACAGCACCGCGACATAGAGCAGACAGACGGTGATGACCAGATTGGCCTGGAGCATCGGTTCAGCCCCGCCCTGCCCGTCTGCGCGGCGCCCGGGACCCCGTCGCCGTTTCCTGCCGGCGCAGCCGCTCTGCCACGACGAGGGCACCGGCCACGATCAACGCCCAGACCCCGAACAGATAGACCACGATCAGCGGAATGCCGGCGATCTGCACCGGGGCCGCGAAGATCAGGATGATCGGCGGCATCAGCAGCAGAATGGCGGCATAGGGCAGCACGCCGGCCAGGTCGCGGATGCCCTGCCCCTGCCCCTGATCGTATCCCCCGCCCTCGTCGACGGGATCGCCTTCCATGGATCAGGCCCCGACGAAGTGGCTGACCCGTTCCACGATATGGGCATTCGAGAACGGCTTCACGATGAAGGCGCTGGCGCCGATCTGCTCGGCCATCTCCCGGTCATGGGCCTGGCCCTTGGCCGTGAGCACGATCACCGGCAGCCCGCCGATCGTCCGATCGGTCCGGATCGCCCGCAGCACGTCGAAACCGTTCATGCCCGGCAGCATGACGTCGAGGATAACGGCTTGAAACGGCTGTCGTCGCAGCCGGTCCAGCGCATCCGCGCCATTGGCGATGGTGTCGACCTCGAAGCCTGCCCGCGTGAGTATGAAGCTCAGCGACTCCGCGATATTCGGCTCATCTTCGGCGATGAGTATGCGCGCCCTTGACAAGGCATCTATCCTCCCCGGTTTTTTGTCCAGCCTACAGCCATCGCCGACCCGCCCCCAAGGGTTTTCCGGATCATGTGATCAACGGGGCTTCCTGGCGATGGTCGCAACCGTTGCGCGGACAGAGCCGGCAGACCGTGCCGAGGGGGATGGTGGCGGTGGCCCGGTCGATGCCGTCGCCCTGCACCAGCCGGTCGGCATCGGCGGCCGCGGCGGCCAGCATCACCGACAGCAGGTGCCGGGGCCGGTCGGCCGCAGGCGGCCGCTTTTCCACCGCGCGGGCGAAGAACAGGAAGGCATCGCCCGAGGGCAGTTCACCGAAGGCGCGCGCCGTCACCCCCGGGGTCTGGAAGGCGCCGTAGATCGGCCAGAGCGGGCAGGCATTGCCATAGCGTGGCAGCGGCAGCCGCGGCAGCGACATGCGCTTGGTCACATAGCCGGAACTGTCGGAGCGCATGAAGGCGAAGCGCACCCCTTCGGCGCCCGGCCGGCGGAGCGTGGCGGCCCGATGCGCGGCCTGTTCATAGGAAACGCCGAAGATCCGGCCCAGCCGGTCCAGGTCGTAGCGATGGCGCTCCGCCGCCTCAAGAAAGCGGTCATAGGGCATGACGATGGCGGCGGCCATGTAGGATTGCAGCGCCGCCGCGGCCAGCACCCGCGCCTCGTCGGTGCCGAGTGCCGGATGGGCGGCGACGAAGGCCTGGATCTCGTCCCCCGCCAGCACGGCGGCAAGATCGCGCAGCAGGCCGAAGCGCCGCCGCTCGGGCGTCAGCGGATCATCCTCGGGCAGGGCGATCCCCAGCCGGGCGGCGGCGGCAGCTTCGGGCGTTTCTCCCCGCCGCAGCCCGGTGCGGAACCCCTCGGCCGCCGTTTCGAGGAACGGAAAATGATTGCCGGTCTCATAGATAAACGTGTCGACATGTTCCATCACGGTCGAGGACCGGACCCGCATATGGGCGCTGTCGAAAAACCCGGCGAGACGCTGAGCGGTTTCCGCCAGGCGGTGGCTGTCCGAGGCGACGATGGCGGTGAAACGTGCCCGGTCCGCCTCTTCCAGATCGCCGCCTTCCAGGATTTCGGCCGCCGACGACACCGCCGCCGCCCGGGTCAGGATCCGGTGGACGCTCTCGCCCAGGAAGGGGTCGTGGTTCAGCCGGTCGGCCATGGCCAGCACCACCTGGCGCTGATCCATCCAGGCCCGATAGACCCCGAGCAGCAGCGCCGCCCAGCCGGGGGCCCGGCCGACCAGTTCCTCGGCCGCTTCGGCGGGCGGCGCGCCATCGGACACCGCCGGATCGGCGGCGATCTCGTTCAGCATGTCGACCAGCCGACGCTCGGCACCGCCATCCAGCAGGCCGCGGGGCACGCCGATCCCGCGGGCGATCCGGTCCAGCAGCTCCCCCGCCACCGGCCGGCGATCATGTTCTATCAGGTTGAGATAGGCCGCAGAAATCCCTGCGCGACGCGCAAGCGCGCCCTGCGTCAACCCCGCCTCCTTGCGCAGGGTCCGGATCTTCATGCCGGTCAGCGTGCGCGACATTTCCCCTCTCCCCACCAGCGCTCTTGTAAATTAATCACAAAACATGGACATATCGACTCAAAAGATTTACAAAATTATATAACCAAAACAATGACTTATTGAAACACGTCACAAATGAGGGAAGGATAGTGCCCAGGCGGGAACGCCTGACGCGCCGGCCCGCGGATCGGCGCGATCAAGATACGGGAGGAGACATAATGAGCATCGTTCGGATGAACCGACGTGCCTTCCTGAGGAGCAGTGCACTCGTCGGTGCCGGGCTCGCCGTACCGACCATCTTCACCAGCGCCTCCAGAGCCGCGGACTTCTGCAACGCACCGACCGGCAGCACCGTGACCCTCGGCTTCAACGTGCCCCAGACGGGGCCCTATGCCGACGAGGGTGCGGACGAGCTGCGCGCCTATCAGCTGGCCGTCAAGCACCTCAACGGCGAGGGCGACGGCGGCATGCTGAACACGTTCAAGGGCTCGCAGCTGAAGGGCAACGGCATCCTGGGCAAGAAGGTCGCCTTCGTCACCGGCGACACGCAGACCAAATCCGATGCGGCCCGCGCCTCGGCCACCCGCATGATCGAGCGTGACGGCGCGATCATGATCACCGGCGGCTCGTCGTCGGGTGTGGCCGTGGCGGTGCAGTCGCTTTGCCAGGACGCCGGCGTGATCTTCATGTCCGGCCTGACCCATTCCAACGACACCACCGGCAAGGACAAGCGCCGCAACGGTTTCCGGCACTTCTTCAATGCCTATATGTCGGGTCAGGCGCTGGGGCCGGTGCTGGGCGAAGCCTATGGCAAGGACCGCAAGGCCTATCACCTGACCGCCGACTATACCTGGGGCTGGACCCAGGAAGAATCGATCAAGGCGGCCACCGAGAAACTGGGCTGGAAGACGGTGGCAACCGTCAGAACCCCGCTCGGCGCGGCGGATTTCTCGCAGTATCTGACCCCGGTGCTGAGCTCGGGCGCGGATGTGCTGATCCTCAACCACTATGGCGGCGACATGATCAACTCGCTGACCCAGGCGGTGCAGTTCGGCATGCGCGACAAGCAGGTGAACGGCAAGAATTTCGAGATCGTCGTCCCGCTGTTCTCGGAACTGATGGCCCAGGGTGCGGGCGATGCCGTGAAGGGCATCTACGGCACCGCCAACTGGGACTGGAAGCTGGAGGACGAAGGCACCAGGGCCTTCACCAAATCCTTCGGTCAGGAATACGGCCAGCCGCCGTCGCAGGCCGCCCACACCTGCTATGTGCAGGCCCTGCTCTACGCCAATGCCTGCGAAATGGCCGGCACCTTCAATCCCGAGGGTGTGGTCAAGGCGCTGGAGGGCTTCAAGTTCGACGGGCTCGGCAACGGTCCCACTCTCTATCGTGCCGACGATCACCAGTGCTTCAAACCGGTGCTGGTCGTGCAGGGTAAGGAGAACCCCGCCGACAAGTTCGACCTGATGCGTATCGTCAAGCAGGTGCCCACCGAGGACGTGATGTACGACGCCGCAATGTTCGGCGGCGAGCTCGGCCCGGTCAACTCCCGCTGCTGACCCGTTGAGGGATCCAGGGCCGGCCCCGGCGACGGGACCGGCCCGTCCTCATATGCGCGCGTCGCGCATGCGCGTATCTCCTGCCCTCTTGGAAGCGGCCCGCGCAGGCGGGGCTGGAAAAACCCATGGACGCATTCGCTCTCCAACTGCTCAACGGTCTGGACAAGGGCGGCGCCTATGCGCTGATCGCCCTGGGCCTCACTCTGGTCTTCGGCACGCTCGGTGTGGTGAATTTCGCCCACGGCGCCCTGTTCATGATCGGCGCCTTCATCGCCGTCAGCGTGAACGGGCTGCTGCGCCTGGAAACCGTGACCATCGATCCCACCAAGCTGACCCCCTGGGGATCGCCCATGGAGGTGCGCACGCCCCTTGTTCAGGCCTGGCTGGGCGATTTCGGCGGCTTCCTGTTGCAGTATTCGGTGCCACTGTCGATCCTGGTCGCGATACCGGTGATGCTGCTGCTGGGCGTCGCCATGGAACGCGGGCTGATCCGCTATTTCTACCGCCGCACCCATGCCGAACAGATCCTGGTGACCTTCGGCCTCGCCATCGTGCTGCAGGAGCTGATCAAGGCCGCCTTCGGCGCCAACCCGATCTCGATGGCCGCGCCGCCGGCCTTTTCGGGCAGCGCCAATATCGGCGAGTGGATCGGGCTCGGCGCCGGGGTGATCTATCCCTGGTGGCGGCTGGTCTATCTGGGCTTCGCCCTGGTCATCATCGCGGGCGTGATCGCCTTCCTGCAATTCACCACCTACGGCATGGTCGTGCGGGCCGGCATGCAGGACCGCCAGACCGTCGGTTTCCTGGGCATCAACATCCAGCGCCGCTTCACGATCGTCTTCGGCATCGCGGCCGCGGTCGCCGGCATGGCGGGGGTGATGTACACGCCGATCGTGCCGCCCAGCTACCATATCGGCATGGAATTCCTGGTGCTCTCCTTCGTCGTCGTCGTGGTCGGCGGCATGGGATCGATCAGCGGTGCGGTCGCCGCCGGCTTCCTGCTCGGCATCCTGCAGAGCTTCGCCTCGATGACCGAGGTCAAGGCCGTGATCCCCGGCATCGACCAGGTGATCGTCTACCTCGTCGCCGTCGCCGTGCTCCTGATCCGGCCGCGCGGGCTGATGGGTCGCAAGGGCGTGATGGAGAACTGAGATGCGCACGCTTCGCCACGACCTGATCTATATGGCCGTCTTCACCCTGGTCATCCTGACCATGCCGCTGTGGATGCAGCCCTTCGGTGCCGCCTATCCCGATCTGCTTCAGCGGTTCGCGATCTACGGCATTCTGGCCATCGGCTTCAACGTCCTGTTCGGCATGACCGGCTATCTGTCCTTCGGCCATGCCGCCTTTCTGGGCGTCGGGTCCTATGCCGCGATGTGGTCGTTCAAGCTGCTGACCATGAGCGCCATCCCGGCGCTGATCTTCGGCGTGCTGGTCTCAGGCATCTTCGCCGCGGTGATCGGCTTCATCAGCCTGCGCCGCAGCGGCATCTATTTCTCGATCCTGACGCTCGCCTTCGCCCAGATGTCCTACAATCTGGCCTATTCGGTGCTCACCCCCATCACCAATGGTGAAACCGGGCTGCAGCTGTCGCAGAGCGATCCCAGGGTCATCGATGCGGCGCTGGGCGTCGAGCCGACCGTCGGCCTGCCGGTGCCGACCATCTTCGGCATGGATATGAGCGGCTTCGGCGGCTTCTATTTCTGCGCGGTGCTGCTGATCCTGGGCTTCTTCCTGACGCTCCGGATCGACAATTCGCCCTTCGGCATGATGCTGCGGGCGATCAAGTCCAACCAGACCCGCATGGCCTATACCGGCTTCAACACCCGGCCCTATACCATGGCCGCCTTCGTGATCTCGGGCATGTATGCCGGCCTCGCCGGCGCGCTGCTGGTGGTGACCGACCCGCTGGCAGGGGCCGAGCGCATGCAGTGGACCGCCTCGGGCGAGGTGGTGCTGATGACCATTCTGGGCGGCGCCGGCACCCTGCTCGGCCCGCTGATCGGGGCGACCGTCATCAAGTATTTCGAGAACATCTTCTCGGCCTATCACCATGCCAAGCTGGAAGATGCGCTCTCCTTCCTGCCCGACGGGCTGCAGCACACCATGGTAACGGTCATCTCCCCCTTCGTGGGCGAGGGCTGGCACCTGACGCTCGGCCTGATCTTCCTGGTGATCGTGATCTTCCTGCCCGGCGGGCTGATGGAGGGCGCCCGGCGGATCCGGGCGGCCTGGACACGGCGCCGGCAGCCTGCGACGGCGGATCAGACCACGGGCGGCCTGCGCCCGGCCAAGGCGGAATAGGAGATGACGGCCATGGAGAATGCAGTCCTCCACGTCGCCGATGTGCAGAAGAATTTCCGGGGTCTGAAGGCGCTGTCGGATATCGACCTCCAGGTCATGGAGGGCACCACCCACGCCATCATCGGCCCGAACGGCGCCGGCAAATCCACTTTGCTCAATGTCTGCATCGGGCGGCTGCCGCCGGATTCGGGTGCCGTGGTGTTCGACGGCGAGGTCATCACCGGCAAGAAGCCGCACGAGATCAACCAGATGGGCATCGCGCGCGTCTTCCAGACGCCCGAGATCTTTCCCGATCTCACCCTCTTGCAGAATGTGATGGTGCCGGCCTTTGCGAAGCGCGACGGATCGTTCAGGCTCAACCCGTTGCAGATGGTGTCGGCCCAGGCGGCGATCCGCGACGAGGCGGAGCACTGGCTGACCGATGTCGGGCTGAAAGAGCACATGCACCGCACCGCCGGCAGCCTGTCGCGCGGCGACAAGCGGCGGCTGGAACTGGCCATGGCGCTGGTCCAGCACCCCCGCCTGCTGCTGCTGGACGAGCCCACCGCCGGTATGTCACGCCACGACACCAACTCCACGATCGATCTGCTGAAGAAGATCAAGGAGCGCGGCATGACCAAGGTGATCATCGAACACGACATGCATGTGGTGTTCTCTCTGGCCGACCGGATCACCGTGCTGGCCCAGGGGCGGATCATCGCCGATGGCGCGCCCGACGAGGTGCGCGCCAATCCGAAGGTGCGCGAGGCCTATCTCGGAGGAAACCACTGATGAACGCGATGCCTTCCGCCGGGCCGGCCGCCGCCTCCGCCAAGGCCCCCTATTTCAGCGTGCGCAACATTCACGCCTATTACGGCGAAAGCTACATCGTCCAGGGGGTCAGCTTCGACATGGCCGAGGGCGATGTCGTCGCCCTGCTCGGCCGCAACGGCGCCGGCAAGACCTCGACGCTGCGCACCCTTGCCCGGGCCACCGACCCTGAACTCAAAAGCGGCGAGATCTGGCTGAACGGCGCCGCGCTGCACAAAATGCGCGATTTCGAGGCGGCCAAACACGGCGTGCAGCTGGTGCAGGAAGACCGCCGGATCATCCCCGGCCTGACGGTTGAAGAGAACCTGCAGCTGGCCCAGATCGCCGAGCCCAAGGGCTGGCCGCTGGAGCGGATCTATGAACGCTTCCCGCGGCTTGCCGAACGGCGCCACCAGGAGGGGGTGACGCTGTCCGGCGGCGAACAGCAGATGCTGGCGGTGGCCCGCGCCCTTGCCCGCGACCTGAAGCTGCTGCTGCTGGACGAGCCCTATGAAGGGCTGGCGCCGGTGATCGTGGAAGAGATCGAGCGCATCGTCGCCGAGATCAAGCAGATGGGCATCACCACCATCATCGTCGAACAGAACGCGGTCGCGGCGCTTCAGCTCGCCAACCGCGCGCTGATCCTGCATATGGGCGAAATCGTCTTCGACGGCTCGGCGCAGGCCGTGCTCGACGATGCGGAGCTGCGGAACGAGTATCTGGCGATCTGAGGCCGGCCAGACCTTACGACGACGGCATCACCCGGTGATGCCGTCGCCCCATTCTTCGCGCAGCTTTTCCTGGCGGGCTTCGAGTTTCGCGACCGAGCGGTCATGGCCGGCATCGGCGAAGACGCCGGCGACCAGCGGCGCCAGCCAGACCAGCGACCAGCCGACCCCGGCGGCACCATACATCTGCAGCCAGACGATCGGATCGCCGACCATCATCCGCGCCTGCGACAGCAGATGGCCGGTCAGCCACAGATCGCGCAGCACCGGCAGCACGCCGGCCAGATTGCAGGCGGTGATGCATTTGGCGGTATAGGCGCCGGGCCGGTTTTCCATGAACACCGCCACCAGCGACGGCGCCATGCCGATCGCCAGCACCAGGGCGGTGGGGGTCGCGAAGATCGCGAGCGTGCCCAGCACCGCCAGAAAGGTCAGCGGCAGGGTCATGCTCTTCTGTTTGGCCGGCGCGCGCCGGGCCGCGGTCTTCTTCTTCGCCATCCTTGCCCCCGCCGGTCAGACGTCGCCCAGGGTGAGCGCCGCCAGCACCCCGAGCAGGATCATATAGCCCAGCATCGCCGCGACCTGGCGGCCGAAATGCTGCGCCTCCAGCCGCCGGGCCGCCCGGGTCTCGTTCAGCCGGCGGATGCCGAAAGACAGCTGGGCATGCAGCGCCTGGGCATTGGCCATGCCGCGGTTGTCGGCCTCGCGCCGTTCGGGATTGTCGACGATCGCCCGAAGCGCGTTCAGGGAGCCGAGCGGCGCCACCCGCTCCAGCTCTTTCTCCATCCATTCCCGCGTGGTCTTGCCGTTATAGCTCTGCACCACCGGCCCCAGCCGCTGCACCAGCCAGCGGGCCAGCATCGGCACGCGCACCTGGGGCTGGGTTTCCTGGGCGAGGCTCAACAGGTTGAGCTGAGCAAGCCGTTCCGAGGCCTCGCCGTCGCCGCCCACCACCACGCCGCGCAGCGCCCCGGCATAAGAGATGCTGAGTTTGGTGGCGATGAAGGCGGCAATATGGCGGTCGACCGGTGCCGTGCCCCGCCCCGCCCCGCGGGCGCGGTGATCCAGCGCCATCAGCAGGTCGGCCACGCTCTGCGGATAGGCGTCGGCGACCAGCGGGCTCAGGCATGGCAGGGTCGGGTTCAGGTCGTAGAGCACCCGCTCCAGCCCGAAGCCCATCATCGGCTCGGCCACGAAACCGCGCAGCCGCATGAAATCGGCCATCTCGCTCTGCGCCAGGCGCCGCTTGGTCTGATCGTTCGGATCGACCAGGCTGAGCCCGATCATCGGCAGGCCTTCCATCAGTATTTCGGCCATGGCCTGGCGGGTGTCGCGGTCGTCGTCGAGAAAGGCGACCGCGATCAGCGGCCCCAGCCCGTCCTTCATCACCGCCACATGGCGCAGCCGCAGCGGCCCTTCAGGATCGAGCGCCGCGAGCACCCGGGCGAGCGTGGCATCGCCGCCCGGCCCGGCATCGACCCGGCCGGCGGCGATCGCCTGGGTGATCATGTTGCCGCGCCGCTCGTCGCCGATCGCCCGCGCGACCCAGCCGTCGAGCTTTTCGTCGATCACGATCCTGAGCGCTTCCCGCCAGTTCTCGGCCAGCGCGGTGGCGAGACTCATGGCATTGGTGTGCTCGATGCCCTTGAAGATGAAGGATCGCGCCGCCTGCGGCCGGGTGGAATGCATGGCGCCGATGCTGCGTCGGCCGTCCAGCCAGGCCCTGACCTCTTCATAGCCCCAGCGTTCCTCGGCATTGTCGCTCAACAGCCCGCGCAGCAGGCCGCCGACATCGGTGCCGAACCGCGCCCGATCGGTCAGCGCCACATAGGATCCGCGCTCCAGCCGGCGGCGCATCAGATCCGCCGCCGCCTCCGCGCTTTCCAGCCCCGGCACCCGGCGGGCCAGCGCCGCGGCGAACAGTGCGCCCAGCGCAAAGAAATCCTCGCGCGGGCCGCCCTCGCCGCGGCCTGCCGGCAGGGCGGCCGCCCGTTCGACGCTTTCGAAGGCGATCGGCTGGCCCTCGCCCGGCGGGCCGCACAGGCAGTCGCCCAGCGCGATACGCGTCCGGGCCAGATCGGCGAAATAGAGATTGTCGAGCGCGATCGCCCGATGCGCCATGCGCGCATCGTGCAGCGCCTTCAGCGCCGCGATCAGCGGCCGGAGCAGCAGCCGCGACAGTTCCAGATCGTCGCGGTTCTGGCCGTCGGTCTTCAGCCAGTCGATCACCCGACCACCGAGCGGACGTTCCAGGATCACCGCGAAGCGCCGGCCCTTGCCGTCGCCCGGGTCGATCACCCCGCCTTCGACGGTGCGCAACAGCCCGGGCTGGTCGATCCGGCGGACCACCCGCAGCCAGTCGTCGCGCACCGGCCGGCCGCGCCGGGCGACCAGGGCGATCAGCGGCCGGTCCTTCTCGCGCAGATCCTCGGCGCCGAAAGCCTCGACATGCGGCCGGTCGAACTCCTCCAGCCGCACGCCCGGTATCATCCGGTAGCGTCCGCCGATGATGGTATGTTCGTTCTGCCCGGCTTCCGACATCCAGACGCGCCCCGTCCCCTACCCGCTCCCGTCCGGTCGCGGTCCCCTTCCCCTGTATACCCGGTTCCAGACGATGCTGCACGGCCGAAGGGGGTGCCCGAACGACAGGGCCGCCGGCAGAAATCCACCGGCGGCCCTGATCCCGTCCCGTCCTGCGACGATCCGATCAATCGATGAACGGATCGTGGACCAGGATGGTGTCCTCGCGCTCGGGGCTGGTCGACAGCAGCGCCACCGGCGCCTCGATCAGCTCTTCCACCCGGCGGATGTACTTGATGGCGGTCGCCGGCAGATCGGCCCAGGACCGCGCGCCCTGGGTGCTCTCGCTCCAGCCCTCGATGGTCTCGTAGACCGGCTCGATCTCGGCCTGGGCCCGCGGGCTCGACGGGAGATAGTCGATGACCGCGCCCTTGTGGCGATAGCCGGTGCAGACCTTGATCTTCTCCAGCCCGTCGAGCACGTCGAGCTTGGTCAGCGCGATGCCGTCGATGCCGCCGGTCTTGATGGCCTGGCGAACCGCGACCGCATCGAACCAGCCGCAGCGGCGCGGACGGCCGGTGACGGTGCCGAATTCATGGCCGCGCTCGCCCAGCAGCTTGCCGATCTCGTCATGCAGCTCGCTCGGGAACGGGCCCGAGCCGACGCGGGTGGTGTAGGCCTTGGTGATGCCCAGCACATAGCCGATCTGGCCGACCGCGAAACCGCTGCCGGTCGCCGCCTGCGCCGCCACCGTGTTCGACGAAGTGACGAAGGGATAGGTGCCGTGGTCGATGTCGAGCATCGCCCCCTGGGCGCCCTCGAACAGAATGCGCTTGCGGGCGCGGCGGGCCTCGTTCAGCGTCCGCCAGACCGGATCCATATAGGGCAGCAGCTTCGGCGCGATCTCGTCGAGCTTCGCCATCACCTCGTCGCGCGAGAACCGCTCTTCGGCGCCGAGGCCGGTGAGCAGCGCGTTGTGGTGCAGCAGCAGATCGTCGAGCTTGGTCGCCAGCAGGTCGCGATCGGTCAGGTCGCAGAGGCGGATCGCCCGGCGGGCGACCTTGTCCTCGTAGGCGGGCCCGATGCCGCGGCCGGTGGTGCCGATCTTGTTGCCGCCGCGCGCCGCTTCACGCGCGCGGTCGACCACGCCGTGCAGCGGCAGGATCAGGCAGACATTCTCGGCGATGCGCAGCGTGTCGGGGGTGATCTTCACCCCCAGCTTGCCGATCCGGTCGATCTCGTCGAGCAGGGCCCAGGGATCGACGACCACGCCATTGCCGATCAGCGACAGCTTGCCCCGCACCACGCCCGACGGCAGCAGGCTGAGCTTGTAGGTCTTGCCGTCGATAACCAGCGTGTGACCGGCATTATGGCCGCCCTGGAACCGCACCACCACGTCGGCACGGTGCGACAGCCAGTCGACGATCTTGCCCTTGCCCTCGTCGCCCCACTGGGAGCCGACAACGACCACGTTGCTCATGAGCTTACGCCCCCCGGATATCGATGGCGTCGAGCGGGATGGCATCAGCCCCCCGCAGGATATGGGAACAGCCCTGCGCGCGCGCCTCCGCGACAGGGTCGGTCTCGGGCGCAAGGCCCTGGACGGTGATCCAGCCGTCGGCACGGAAACTGCGGCCCGCAACCGGGCCGCAGCCGAACGGCAGGTAGAGATGACGCGGCCGCACGGGCGCATCGATCGCCCGGAGCACGCTGTCCATATAAAGACTGAAGCCGGTGGCGGGCTCGCCGCCGCCGTTCTGATCGGCCCCGGCGACATAGCGGCCGCCGCTGCCCAGCTCTCCGCGCACGCCGGCTGCAAACAGCGAGAAGCTGACGCCGGTCTGATAGTCAAGCCCGCGATGCTCGATCGGATCGATCGTCACCTGGGCATCCAGATCGGCCAGATCGATGACCCGGACCACATCGGCGACCATCGCGACCAGGCGGCGCGCCTCGGCCGGCAGCTCCAGCGCATCCAGCCGGGCCAGCGCCTCGGCGGCGATGCCCGCGGCATCCAGCAGCCCGGCATAGAGCGGTGCCGCGGCACCGGCGAGTTCGGCCACCGCCGTCGGATCCTTGCGGTCCAGCGCCTCGCGCAGCGGGCCCAGCTGATCGGTCGGCAGGCCGAAGGCTTCGGCCACCACATCGACCATGGTCGGCAGGTTGAGATCGATGGTCAGCCCCTTCACGCCGATGCCGGTCAGTGCCTCGGCGGCCAGCCGCACCACCTCGGCATCCGCCGTGGGTTCGGGCGCGCCGATCAGCTCGATACCGACCTGGGCGAACTGGCGTTCGGGCCGCAGCATGCCGCCGCGCACGCGCAGCACCTGGCCGGCATAGGACAGGCGCAGCGGCCGGGCGGCATGGGCCAGGCGGGTGGCGGCGATGCGGGCCAGCTGCGGCGTCATGTCGGCGCGGACACCCATCATCCGCTGCGACACCGGATCCATCACCCGGAAGATCTGGGCGGCGAGCAGCCGGCCCGGGCCGGTCAGCAGGCTGTCTTCGAATTCCACGAGCGGCGGCTTCACCCGCGCATAGCCTTCGGCCGCGAAATGAGCCATCAGCCGCTCGATCGTCTGCGCCTCGAAGGCGGCATCGGGCGGCAGAAGGTCCTGCAACCCGTTCGGCAGGAGCGCGCGCTGGCGGTCGTCGATCATCGGCCCCGGTCTCAACCCATGGAAAATATCCGGACCGTGTCTTTCCACGGCCGGTTCAGGACGCACGAAGGCCGTCACGACCCCGTTTCCCGGGTGCCGGCGGCCGGGGCGGAGTGTAGCCCCCCGGGCCCCGGCACTCAACCGCAAACGCACGAAACCGGCCGCCCCCGAGGGAACGACCGGTTTCGATACTTTTGAGACCGCTCGCGCTCAGAAGCTGAGCGCGGTCCCTTCGATGAGAGTCGCTCAGAAGCTGAGCGCGGTCCCTTCGATGAGAGTCGCTCAGAAGCTGAGCGACAGGGCGGTGATCACGTTCGGCAGGCCCTGGACCTGCTTCAGCACCGCCTCGCGCAGGGGCTGGTCGACCTCGATCAGGCAGATCGCGCGGGCGCCGGGCGCCTGACGGCCGAGATGGAAGCTCGCGATGTTGATGCCCGATTCGCCGAGCGTGCGGCCGACGCCGCCGATAAAGCCCGGCTTGTCGTTGTTGACCACGAACAGCATGTTCTCGGCCAGTTCGGCTTCGATCGCCACATCCTCGACCGAGACCAGACGCGGGCGGTTGCCGGCGATCAGGGTGCCGGCGACGCTGCGGCCGCCGCGCTCGTCCGAGACGGTCAGCTTGATCTGGGTCTGGAAATCGGTCGCCTTGTCGCTGCGCACCTCGGTCACCGAGATGTTGCGCTCCTTGGCGACGATCGGGGCGTTGACCATGTTGACGCTGTCGAGCAGCGGGCGCAGCAGGCCGGTCAGCAGGGCCGCGGTGATCGGCCGGGTGTTGAGGGTGGCAACCTGGCCCGAATACTCGACGGTCACGCCGCGCAGGCCGGTTTCGGCCAGCTGGCCCGCAAAGCTGCCCAGCTGTTCGGCCAGCTTCATATAGGGCTTCAGCTTCGGCGCCTCTTCCGCAGTCACCGACGGCACGTTGATCGCGTTGGTGATGGCGCCGGTCAGCAGGTAGTCGGCCATCTGCTCGGCCACCTGCAGGGCGACGTTCTCCTGCGCCTCGACGGTGCTGGCGCCCAGATGCGGGGTGGCGACCACGCGCTCGTCACCGAACAGCGCATTCTCCTTCGCCGGCTCTTCGGCGAAGACGTCGAGGGCCGCCCCAGCCACCTTGCCGGAGTCGAGCGCCGCCTTCAGGTCCTTTTCGACCACCAGGCCGCCGCGGGCGCAGTTCACGATATAGACGCCGTCCTTCATCTTGGTGAAGGCGTCGGCGCCGATGATGCCGCGGGTGCCGTCGGTCAGGGGCGTGTGCAGGGTGATGACGTCGGCGCGGCGGAACAGCTCGTCCAGCTCCACCTTCTCGACGCCCAGATCCTGCGCGCGCTCGGGCGACAGGAAGGGATCGAAGCCGATCACCTTCATCTTCAGGCCCTGGGCGCGGTCGGCGACGATGGCGCCGATATTGCCGACGCCGATCACACCGAGGGTCTTGCCCGTCACTTCCACGCCCATGAAGCGGTTCTTTTCCCACTTGCCGGCATGGGTCGAGGCATTGGCCGCCGGGATCTGGCGCAGCATCGACAGCATCAGCGAGATCGCATGCTCGGCGGTGGTGATCGAGTTGCCGAAGGGCGTGTTCATCACGACCACGCCATGGGCCGAGGCGGCCGGGATGTCGACATTGTCGACGCCGATGCCGGCGCGGCCGACGACACGCAGATTGGTTGCGGCCGCCAGGATGTCCTTGGTGACCTTGGTGGCCGAACGGATGGCCAGGCCGTCATACGCGCCGATCACCGCGCGCAGCTCGTCCGGGGTCATGCCCGGCTTCACGTCGACCTCGATCCCGCGCGAGGCGAAGATCTCGGCGGCGGCGGGGCTCATCTTGTCGGAAATCAGGACCTTGGGCATGGGAAGTCTCCATCGCGGGCCGCACGCCCGCCCGCAGGATCATGCGGGCGGGCGGGGCACCGTTTTCGAACCGGGAATTCGGGGAAATGAGGTCGTATGGAGCGGGAGGCTCAGATGCAGGGGCTCAGGCCGCGGCGGCCTTGGTCTTCACCTGATCCCAGGCCCAGTCGAGCCAGGGCAGCAGCGCTTCCAGATTGGCGCGCTCGACGGTCGCACCACCCCAGATGCGCAGGCCGGCCGGGGCATCGCGATAGGCACCGATATCCAGCGCCGCACCCTCGGCATCCAGCAGACCGGTCAGATCCTTCTGGACCTTGGCCTGGCCGGCGGCGTCGAGACCCTGGAACCAGGGATCGACGATCGCGAGGCAGATCGAGGTCGGCGAGCGGGTGGCGGCATCGGTGGCGAGGAAATCGACCCAGCCGGTCTTCGCGACCCAGTCGGCCAGCACCGCGAAATTGCCTTCGGTGCGGGCGATCAGGGCCTCGAGGCCGCCGATCTGCTCGGCCCATTTCAGGGCGTCGAGATAGTCTTCCAGCGCCAGCATCGACGGGGTGTTGATCGTCTCACCCTTGAAGATGCCGTCGATCAGCTTGCCGCCCTTGGTCATGCGGAAGATCTTGGGCAGCGGCCAGGCCGGGGTGTAGCTCTCCAGCCGGGCGACCGCGCGCGGCGAGAGGATCAGCATGCCGTGCTGGCCTTCCGAGCCCAGCACCTTCTGCCACGAGAAGGTGACGACGTCGAGCTTGTCCCAGGGCATGTCCATCGCGAAAGCGGCGGAGGTGGCGTCGCAGAAGGTGAGCCCCTCGCGATCGGCCGCGATCCAGTCGCCGTTCGGAACCCGCACGCCCGAGGTGGTGCCGTTCCAGGTGAAGATCACGTCGCGGGTAAAATCGACCTGGCCCAGATCCGGCAGCTGGCCGTAACCGGCGGTGAAGCTGCGGACGTCCTGGAGCTTCAGCTGCTTGACGATGTCGGTCTTCCAGCCGTCGCCGAAGCTTTCCCACGACAGGATGTCGACGCCGCGGGCGCCGAGCATCGACCACATGGCCATCTCGAAGGCGCCGGTATCGGAGGCGGGAACGATGCCGACCTTGAAGTCGGCCGGGACGCCGAGGATCGCCGCGGTGCGATCGATGGCTTCCTTGAGCTTGGCCTTGCCAAGCTTCGCGCGGTGCGAGATGCCGAGCGCAGCGTCGCTCAAGGCATCGAGGCTCCAGCCCGGGCGCTTGGCGCAGGGGCCGGACGAGAAGCGCGGATCAAGCGGCTTCGCGGCGGGTTTCATCGTCATGTGCCTTCCCCTCAGGAAGAGTGGCGACCCGTTGGGGGGTCGCGGCCCGCTGACGACGATAGTGAGGTCACCCTCACCGGTCAACACATGTCCGCCGGGCAGGAACCGGACGGAAGCCATGCACGGGACGCATGGCTCATACACCAGCCTGAACCCCGATTGCCCACATGATTTCTTAACCCTGCAGCCCGCATAGTGCTGGCCTGCCCCTGCTGCTTACGGCGACGACTGCAAAATGCTCTCCTGGCCGGACGTCATCGACCTCAGGACGGTCGGGATCATGATCATCATGACCTGCGTCATCTCGTCGATGGTCTCGATCGTTATCTGGCGTCTGAACCGGCCGATGGCCGGCCTCATCTCGTGGATGCTGGCCGCCTTCGGCGGCACGCTGTCGTTCCTGGCCTGGGTGGCGATGCCCTGGCTGGGGCGGGAGATCGCCATTCCGCTCAACATGACGATCTCGACCGGCAGCCTGGTGCTGATCCTGGACGGGGTGCTCCGGTTTCGCGGGCTGATCCCGGCGGGACGGCTGCGCTGGATGACGCCGACGGCCATGCTGATCGAAGCCGTTCAGGTGATCGTGAACCTGAACCAGGACTGGCTGCGGATCACGCTGAACGACATGCTGAACAGCCTGATCCTGGTCGCGATGATCGCGGCCCTGCTGCATCGCGCCCGCCGCGACGAACGGACCATCCATCTGATGATCGCCGCCGGCACCGCGCTGATGGTCTGCAGCTATCTGCTCCGCATCGACGCCGCCCTTGGCGCGCCGCGCGGCACCTTCCGCGCGCCGGGCGATCCGGCGCATGCCTATGTGTTCTTCATCTCGCTGCTGTTCATCCTGAGCTGGACCTTCGGCATGCTGCTGATGGTGAACCTGAAAGTGCATCGCGCGCTGGCCGATCTGGCCGATCGCGATCCGCTGACCGGCATCGGCAACCGCCGCCTGCTCGACCGTCTGGCGACACGCAGCCTGGCCCATGACCGGGCCGGCCTGGTGCTGATCGACCTGGACGGGTTCAAGCACATCAATGACAGTTTCGGCCACGATCAGGGCGACAGGGCACTGATCTGGATCGCCGATACCCTGCGCGGGCTGATCAGGCCGGGCGAGACGCCGATCCGGCTGGGCGGCGATGAATTCGCGCTGTTCATCGACGGAACGGGCGACAGCAGCGATCTGGACGGCCGGGTGGCCGAACTGGATGCCGACATCAATGGCCGGATCACCGTCGGGGCCGGCTTTCCCCTGCCGGCGCGTGTCAGCATCGGCGCCGCCGCAGCACCCGCCGACGGATCGACGCTGGATGCGCTGATCATGGCGGCCGACCGGCGGATGTATGCCGACAAGCACGGTTTCCGGCCGGTGGCCGAAGCCCGGTCCTGACGCCCGGTCCTAAAGGTAGATGATGCCTTCCATGTAGCGCTGACCCAGGGCCGCCACCACGGCCCGGTCACGCCCGCTGCTGCACCAGGCGCTGCCGCCGCGCTGGCCGACCACACGCACGGTCAGGTCGTCGCGGTCCAGACGCTGGCGCCAATAGGGCAGCAGGGTGCACAGCGCCGAGGACCGGACGGCGAGTGCCTCGGGGCCCCATTTCGCCGCCACCACCCGGGCGGTGAAATCGCTCTGATCGCCGGGAGAGGTGAGCACCACCACCGGCCGGCCGAGCGTGTCCATGGCAGCGCGGTCGATGCGCACCGCCTCTACCGCCGCCTCGTCGGCAAGCACCGCCACATAGCACGAGCTGTCGAGCATCATCACCGTCTCGGGCGTGATGCCGCCCAGCGCGGCGGTGAGGTCCACCCGACCCAGCATCTTCACCGGCGGGCGCAGCGGCAGATCGACCAGCACCGACGAGGTGTCGCGCTGGCCCATGATCATGCCCGATGGGGTAAGCAGCTGCACGCGGCGGAGCTGCGGCTCCAGGTAATGGAAGACGGTATGCGCCGCCGCCAGCGCGCCCGGTGCCGAGAGCGGCACCTCGGCCGCGCGCGAGAACCAGCGCACCTCGTAGACCCCGGCGGTGCCGACCAGAAACACGGTTTCGGCCTTGGCATGCTCGCCGGCGATATCGGCCAGGATGTCGTCGGGCAGCCAGCCGTCCAGCGGGCAGACCACGGCGGGCACGCCGCGGAACACGCGGTCGGCGAAGACGTCGAGATGGCAGATTGGGATCTGCATGCGGCGGCCGGAGGTCTCGGAACGTTGGGATCGGGTGGCGGCGGTCGTCGAGGCCCCTCCCGCAGTGGTGGGAGGCCTGGTCGGGGAGAACCGGACCAGTGTGCTGGCTTCAACCGGCGCCGAGGGATCGCCCCGCTCCGGCTTCTCTGACGGACCGCTCGACATCTGGCAAGGTTCCGCGACGACAGGGGAAAAGGGTAGACGACAGACGAAAAAGGTATGGGGCCCGTGCTGCCGCCGGACGGCGATGCCCGTGCCCCATTCGTTCACCTTACACGCCTTGGCCGCCGGATGCCAACCTGGCGCGCCCCCACCGTCAGTTTCACCATAACGCCGTTATGGGCGATCGGCCGTCACAAAGCCGCCACCACCCGGTTCCAGTCGTGGCGAAGCGGGCCATGGCCATGGCCCAGCCCGGGTGCCGCCAGCATGGCCTGGCGGACATAGGACCGCGCCACCGCCACGGCTTCGGCCATGGGCCGGCCGCGGGCAAGGCCGGCGGCAATGGCGCTGGCCGTGGTGCAGCCGGTGCCGTGAGTATGGCGGCTGTCGATCCGGGCGCTTTCGAAGCGCAGCACCTTGAGCCCGCCTTCGGGGGCGGGCGTCACCAGCATGTCGACCAGCACCGGCCCGTCCATATGGCCACCCTTGATCAGCGCCGCACGGGCGCCCTGGGCGATCAGGCTGCGGCCGGCCTGGATCATCGAGGCCGGGTCGGTGACGGCAAGGCCGGTCAGCACCTCGGCCTCGGGCAGGTTCGGGGTCACCACGGCCGCCCGCGGCAGCATCAGCGCCTTCAGCGCCTCTACCGCATCGGCGCGCAGCAGCCGGTGGCCGCCCTTGGCGACCATCACCGGGTCGACCACCAGATCGAGGCCGCCTGCCAGCGCCGGATCCAGCCGCTCACTGACCGTCCGGATCACCTCGGCCGAATGGAGCATGCCGGTCTTGGCCGCGGTGACACCGCCGGCCAGCACCGCGTCGATTTCGGCGATCAGGGCCGGGGCCGGCACCTCCCAGACACCCGTCACCCCCAGCGTGTTCTGGACGGTGAGCGCGGTGATCGCCGGGCAGCCGTCGGCCCCCAGTGCCAGCGTGGTCTTGACGTCGGCCTGGATGCCGGCCCCGCCGCCGGAATCGGACCCGGCGATGATCAACACACGGGGCAAGCTGGTGGTCACGGGCAGGTCTCCTCGCCGGCGGGATCGTCGGGCGTCACCGCCCGGAAAGCGGCATGCAGGTCGGTGGAGGGATGAGAGCCGGCCGCGGCGCGCGCAGCCGGATCGGCGGCCACCGTCGCCCGGATCAGCTCGGCATGATGCCGCCACGACCGCCTTGCGTCGAGCCCCCGGATCGCGCCCATGGCGACCGCGGTCGCAAGCCCGATCGGCGGGCCGCCCAGCGGCCCGGCCGCCAGGCCTTCATCGGCGATCAGGTCGATATCGTCATCGGCGAGCATGGCGATGCCGAAGGCGGGACCGCCGGCCACCACCACCTGCTCGGGCCCCAGGCTCGCCAGCGTGGCCACCGCATCGATCAGCCCGTCGACATGGCGGATTTCGCGCCCGACCATCATTTCGGCCGCTGCCAGATCCAGGATCAGCGCCTGGGCGCGGACCACCAGCCGGGCCTTCAGCACCTGCAGCGCATCGCGGTTCATCAGATGGCGGCCGGTGGCATCGACCAGCACCGGATCCAGGATCAGCGGCACGCCATGGCCCAGATGTTCCACCACTTCCGACACCGCCAGCAGCTGGTCGGTCTCGGTCACCCGGCCGATGCGCAGGGCATCGGCGCCGATATCTTCCATCACCGCCCTGAGCTGGCCGCCGACGATGTCGGCCGGCACCGGCATCGCCTCGCCATCGGCGACGATGGCCGTCACCGTGCTCGCCGCATAAACCCCGCAGGCGGTGGCGAGCTTCAGGTCGAAGGCGATGCCTCCCCGGCCCTCGGGATCGCCGTGGTCCACGCTGAGCAGCCGCGGCATCGCCGTCGCAGATGAAGCACCCGTCATCGGACTGCCCTTTCCCCTACCCTGACGGTTCCGGTCCGACAGCCCCCGGCCGGCGGCGCCCGTTCACATGATCCGGCGGAGGCATGCCCCCCACCCTTGTCCGGCATGATGTTAGCGGGCCGAAAGTTAATGCTTCCACCCCCTCCATGCAGATCATTCAGGTCGGGTGGCCACCCGCTCCATAACTTCGACGATACGACCGACGACCTGTTCCACCAGGACGGGATCATCGGCTTCCGCCATGACCCGGATCAGCGGTTCGGTGCCCGAGGGGCGGATCAGAATGCGGCCATGACCGTCCAGCCGCGCGGTCTCTTCCGCGATCACCCGAACCACCGCGTCGTCGCCCGTGGGCGCCTGGCCGGCATAGCGGACATTGCGCAGCAGCTGCGGCCAGGGATCGAAGCGGCGGGTGGCGGCAGAGGCGCTGATCCCCTCGTCCACCATCACCGCCAGCACCTGCAGGGCGGCGACCAGCCCGTCGCCGGTGGTGGCATAGTCGCTGAAGATCATGTGGCCCGACTGCTCGCCACCGACATTGTAGCCGTCGGCGCGCATGCGCTCGCCGACATAGCGGTCGCCGACCTGCGTGCGCACCAGGGCGAGGCCGCGGGCCTCCAGATAGCGCTCCAGCCCCATATTCGACATGACCGTGGCGACAATCCCGCCGCCGGTCAGCCGGCCGCGCTTGGCCCAGCTGGAGGCGATCAGCGCCATGATCTGGTCGCCATCGACCTGATGGCCGGCCTCGTCGACCACGATCACCCGGTCGGCATCGCCGTCGAGCGCGATGCCGATATCGCAGCCCTTCTCCACCACCGTCCGCGCCAGCGCCTCGGGCGCGGTGGAGCCGCAGCCGCGATTGATGTTGAAGCCGTCGGGCTCCACACCGATCGCGGTGACCTCGGCGCCCAGCTCCCACAGAATTGTGGGGGCGACGGCATAGGCGGCACCATTGGCGCAATCCACCGCGACCTTCAGCCCGTCGAGCCTGAGGCCCCGCGGCAGCGTGCCCTTGATCGCCTCGATATAGCGGTCGCGGGCGGTATCGAGCCGGCGGGCGCGGCCGAGCTTTTCGGGCGCCGCCAGCCCGCCATCCTGCGGCCCGTCCATCAGGGCCTCGATCTCGGCCTGAACCTCGTCGGACAGCTTGTAGCCGTCAGGGCCGAACAGCTTGATGCCGTTATCGGAGAAGGGATTGTGCGAGGCCGAAATCATCACCCCCAGATCGCAGCGCATCGACCGGGTGAGCATGGCGATCGCCGGCGTCGGGATCGGGCCGACCAGGAAGACATCGCAGCCGGCCGAGACGAAGCCCGCGGTCAGCGCCGGCTCGATCATGTAGCCCGACAGCCGCGTGTCCTTGCCGATCACGACCCGGGTGCGTGCACGGGCAGAGCGGAAATGCATGCCGGTGGCGACACCGACCCGGAGCGCCACCTCGGCCGTCATCGGCCAGGCGTTGGCCTGGCCACGAATGCCGTCGGTGCCGAAATAACGTCGCGCCATGATCAGATCACCCGAATGTCCTGGTCCCGAGGGCCCTCCGCGCCGGGCTGGCCGGCGGGCGGATGGGCAAGGCTTGGCCCCGCACAGGGGCCCGATGGTGGTGCGACGACCGATGCCGCAGCATCGGCCGGGCGCCGCCGGGCGGCGGCGCGGGCGGCGGCGCGGGCGGCCCTACGCCCGGCCGCGGCCGATTGCCTGGCCGACCACCAGCGCCTGAACCGTTTCAGCCACGTCATGCACCCTCACGATCTGGGCGCCCTGGCCGACCGCGAGCAGGGCGGCGGCAAGCGAGCCCGGCACACGCGCCCGGGGCGCCTCTTCGCCGGTGATCCGGCCGATGAAGCTCTTGCGCGACACGCCGATCAGCAGGGGGCGGCCAAGGCCGTGAAAGATCGACAGGTTATGCAACAGAGCGAGATTCTGGTCCACCGTCTTTGAAAATCCGATCCCGGGATCGACCGCCACCTGCCCCGGCGACACCCCCGCCTCGTCGAGCAGGACCAGCCGATCCTCGAGTTCGTCGAAGACATCGAGCACCACATCGTCATAGCCGGTCAGCTGCTGCATGGTTTCCGGCGTGCCGCGCATATGCATGGCAACGGCCGAGAGCCCCGTCTGTGCCACCACCCCCGCCGCCGCGGGGTCGTAGGTGAAGCCGCTGACATCGTTGGCGATGGCGGCACCGCGGCCGGCGGCATGGTGCATCACGGCGCCCTTGCGGGTATCGACCGAGACCACGGCCCCAGCGGCCGACGCCTCGTCCAGCGCCGGATCCAGCCGCCGGATCTCTTCGGCCGGGTCGATATCGGCGGCGCCGGGGCGGGTGGATTCGGCGCCCAGATCCAGCAGATCGGCGCCATCGGCCAGCGCCCGGCGGACGGCCGCTGCGGCATCGGCAGGCGCAAAGGCGTCGCCGCCATCCGAGAAACTGTCGGGCGTGACGTTCACGATCGCCATCACCCGGGCGCGGCGCTGCAGATCGAGCCCGGCAAAGCGCTGGCGGGGGGCCTCCAGCGCCCGCAGCCGCCGGGCCAGGCGCCGGCCGCCCGGATATTCCATCACCCGGTCGGCAAGCCTCAGCGCCGCCTCCACCGGCAGCACCACCCGGCCCGGGCGGCCCTGCCCGCCCCGCCAGAGCAGTTCCACCATGTCGAAGGCGAGCCAGCCGCCCGCCAGGCGCCGGAAACCCGGCCCCGGCAGGCGCATGACGGGTTTCAAAAGTCCCGCCCCCGGGGTGACCGCGACCGGCGCGAAACCGAAGGGGCGGGCATACAGACGAAGACCCGCATCGCCCTCGCGGATGCGGGTCTCCAGAGACGCGGCTGCGGCCGCATCCGAAGATGCGGCCGCAGCGTTGGCAGGCAGGTCATGGGCCAAGGTCGTGTCCTGGTCCGGTCGGTTGATCAGGCGCCGGGCTGCGGGCTCGGACGAAGACCGTCGTCACCGCCGGCCGTGGGAACGGAGGCCCGCGGCGGGCGCGGCTCCGACACCGTGGCAGAACCGCCATCGCCCATATCGTCGGACCGGCGCGGCTTGATCTGCTCCCCGGCTGCGATCGCCTTCAGCTCGTCACCTGACAGCGTCTCGTATTCGAGCAGCGCCTGGGCGACCCGCTCCAGCTGGTCGTGGTTTTCGGTCAGGATGGTCCGGGCGCGGTCATAGGCGGTTTCCACGATCCGCCGGACTTCCTGGTCGATGACGTTGGCGGTGGCTTCCGAGATGCCGCGCGACTGGGTGACCGCATAGCCGAGGAAGGGCTCGTTGTCGCCCTCGCCATAGTTCAGCGGGCCCAGCTTGTCGCTCATGCCCCACTGGGTGACCATGTTCTTGGCCAGCTTGGTCGCCATCTGGATGTCCGCCGACGCGCCGCTGGTCACCTTGTCATGGCCGAAGATGATCTCTTCCGCCAGACGTCCGCCCATGGCCACGGCGAGGTCGGCTTCCAGCTTCTCACGCGAGACCGACAGCCGGTCGCGTTCGGGCAAGCGCATCACCATGCCGAGCGCACGGCCGCGGGGGATGATGGTCGCCTTGTGGATCGGGTCCGAAGCCGGGCAATGCATCGCGACGATGGCATGGCCGCCCTCGTGATAGGCCGTCAGGCGCTTCTCGTCCTCGCTCATCGCGATCGAGCGGCGCTCCGCACCCATCATGACCTTGTCCTTGGCGTCCTCGAACTCCGCCATGCCGACCACGCGCTTGTTGCGGCGGGCGGCGAGCAGGGCGGCCTCGTTCACCAGATTGGCGAGGTCGGCGCCCGAGAAGCCGGGGGTGGCGCGGGCGATGACGCGGGCATTCACATCCGGGCCGATCGGCACCTTGCGCATATGCACCGACAGGATCTTCTCGCGGCCCGACACGTCCGGGTTCGGCACCACGACCTGACGGTCGAATCGGCCCGGGCGCAGCAGCGCGGGGTCGAGCACGTCGGGGCGGTTGGTGGCGGCGATGATGATCACGCCCTCATTCGCCTCGAAACCGTCCATCTCGACCAGCAGCTGGTTCAGGGTCTGCTCGCGCTCGTCATTGCCGCCGCCGAGGCCGGCACCGCGATGGCGGCCGACGGCGTCGATCTCGTCGATGAAGATCAGGCAGGGCGCGTTCTTCTTGCCCTGTTCGAACATGTCGCGCACGCGGCTGGCGCCGACGCCCACGAACATCTCGACGAAGTCCGAGCCCGAAATCGAGAAGAAGGGCACATTCGCCTCGCCGGCGATGGCACGCGCCAGCAGCGTCTTACCGGTACCCGGAGGGCCCACCAGCAGCACACCCTTGGGGATGCGGCCGCCCAGGCGCTGGAACTTCTGCGGCGCCTTCAGGAATTCGACGATCTCGTGCAGCTCGTCCTTGGCCTCGTCGATGCCGGCGACATCCTCGAACGTCACGCGGCCGGCCTTTTCGGTGAGCAGCCGGGCCTTCGACTTGCCGAAGCCCATGGCCTTTCCGCCGCCGCCCTGCATCTGACGCATGAAGAATATCCACACGCCGATGAGCAGCAGCATCGGGAACCACGAGATCAGGATCCCGAACAGCGAGGGAACGTTGTCCTCCACCGGGGCGACATTGATGCGGACATTGCCCTCGCGCAGGCGCTCGACCATGCCGTTGTCGTTCGGCGGCGCGATGGTGCGGAACTCGACACCGCTGCCGTCATTGAAATGACCGCGGATCGTGTCGCCCTGGATGGTCACGTCGGTGACGCGCCCTTCCTGGACGGCATTGAGGAAGTCCGAATACGCGACCTGGCGCGACGGGCCCTGACTCTGGGGACTCTGGAACAGATTGAACAGAGCCACCAGCAGCAGGGCGATGATCACCCAGAGCGCGAGGTTCTTAACGTTGTTCACGACCGAGGTCTCTTTCCTGCCGAATGTTCGCCCGCCATCGCCCAGAAGACGCCGTCACCGTCGAGCGGACGGGATGGCGCGAACCATGCCCGGAAAGTGGACCGGGCAAGGGTTTCGTCCTCCGCAGCCTCCCTGCGGATGCTCTCTGTTAAGTGGGGGAACGCGAGGGGTACGTCAAGTCGCGTGAGTACGGGCAGTGACGCGATCGCCCGCGGAGCGACACGGGCGCGCAGCGATGCCGCCGCGGCCGGCGCCACCTCTCCCAGGCGCCGGGCCAGATCCTCCCCCATCGCCCGAAGCCGCAGGCGGCCGTCATCGGCGGCGGCGCGACATGCCGGCGTATCGGGAACGATCACCATGAAACGCCCGTCCCAATGCAGCGCCTCCCCCGGCGTCACCGCCCGGGGCGCTGCGATCGCCCGCGGCTCCCGCAGCACCAGAAGCCGGCGCCCGCCCCAGAGAAACCGGCAGCCCCCCAGCGTGCGCCCGCCTTGTCCCCGCCCGCTCTGCGGCAGATGGTCGCCCCCTGCCCGGCTGCGCGCCATCGCCACCAGATCAGCGGCGAGCCGGGCCGCGGCGGCGCCACGCGGCGGCAGGTCCTGCCCGCCCACCACCATGGCCAGCCGCCCGACCAGCCGTTCCGGCAGGTCATCCTCCAGCCCCGGCGCCGAAAGATCGGGGTCGGCGAACAGCGCCAGCGGCAGCTCCGCCCCGCCCCAGACATGCAGGCGCAACCCGCCGCGGAAGGCGACCCTGAGCATCTGCGCGTCGAGGGCGGCCCTGGCCGCCGCGGCACGGGCGGCGGACCGGGCCACCCGGGCGGGATCGAGCCCGGCCCCTTCAAGGGCGGCGGCGGTCGCCGCGGCGCGCAGACGCACGCGCTGAACCCGGTCGTCATCATTCATCGGATCGTGCAGGGGGGTGAGCCCTGCCGCCGCCACCACCGCCACAAGGCTTGCGCGGCGGATGCCGAGCACCGGCCGGATCAGGCGGATGCCGCCTTCGGGCCTGACCGGCGGCATGGCCGCCAACCCGTCGACGCCGCTGCCGCGGCCCAGGCGGATCAGCACGGTTTCGGCCTGATCATCCAGGCTGTGGCCGGTCAACAGATGCAGGATGCCCGCCGCCCGGCAGGCATCGGTGAGGGCGGCATAGCGGGCGGCGCGTGCCCCGGCCTCGATCCCCGTCATGCCGATCGCGCCGGGGGCGAGGGTCAGGATTCTTGCCGGCACCCCGGCCGCCGCCGCCAGCGCCGCCGCCCGCCGGGCATCCCCGGCACTGCCGGCACGGAGGCCGTGGTCGACCACAAGGGCCAGGACCCGTCCACCGCGTGCCGCGGCCCAGTCGCGGGCAAGCAGGGTCAGGCCAAGACTGTCGGGCCCGCCGGAAAGCGCCACGGCCAGATGCGGCGCCGGCTCCACGCAGCCGGCCGCCGCCATGGCCCGGGCGAAGCGGGCCCCGATATCGTCGTCCGCCACCGGCTCAGCCGCAGCCGAGCTTCTTCTGCTCACGCTCGGTCAGCACCTTGATATTGGCGGGCGCGTTGGGGAATTTGCGGTTCAGGATCGAATAGGCGCCACAGGCATCGTCCTTGCGGTTCAGCGCCGCGAAGCTCATGCCCAGCTTCAGCACCATGTCGGGGGCCTTGCTGCTCTTGTCGTGGCTGGTGACGCCCTCGCCGAAGGTCAGGGCGGCCCGGTCGTACTGGCCCTGGGCGTAATAGGTCTCACCCAGCCAGTAATAGGCGTTGCCGACCAGTTCACCCTGCTTGAAGCGCTGGATCAGCTCGTTGAACGCCACCTCGGCGCCGGCATAGTCGCGATCCTTGAGCAGCAGGTCGAGACCGTAGCGATAGAGTTCCTGTTCGGACTGGATCGACGCGGCCCGGGTCTTGGCCGCCTCTCCGCCCGCGACCGGCGGCGGGGTCGGCTGCGAGGGTGCGGCCTCGGTGGTGGTCACGGAATTGCCGGCCGCATCACGCCGGGTGGTGATGGTGCCGAGCGGCTGCACGGCCCCGCTGCGCGGCGCCTCGCCCTGTCCTGCTGCCTGGCCCTGTCCTGCTGTCTGGCCCTGCCCCGCCGGCTGCCCCGGCGCGGCATCGGCCGGTGCCGCAGCACCCGGAGCCATGCCGGTCGCATCGCCCGTACCCGCGGCAGCGCCGGCAGCCGCGCCGTTCTGCAGCATCTGCTCAATGCGGCCCAGACGGTCGTTCAGATTGCGCTCCAGCCCGTCGACCCGCTCTTCCAGCCGGCGCATGCGGAATTCCAGTTCCTCGATCCGCCCGGTATGGCGGCGCTGGGTCTCTTCCCCCCCGCTCAGCCGGCCGTCGAAGGCGCCGAGCGCGGCGGGGGGCAGACTGCCCTGCTGCTGCGCGCCGGCATCGGGCCGGTCGACCACCAGCAGAGCCAGGGTCGTCATCACCAGGGCGGTGCCGCCGACGAGACGGCGCTTCAGGCCGGACGGACGGAACCGGGTCGCGGGAACGGACATGGTGGTCGATGCCTCGATGGGGAGAAGAAGACGGACGAGCCCATCCCTTATAGCGCAGGCTGTGGGGCGTCAGAAAGACTGCCACAGGGAAACTGCCGCAGTAAAAACGGCAAAAACGGCCGACGGCCGGTGCTTCCCGTTGGTCGCGGGAAACACCGGCCGCCGATCGAGGTCGGAGCGGACCTTGCAGGAATCCGGCCGGGCCGGATGCCGTCGTCAGTTGACCAGCACGGTCACAGCGCGACGGTTCTGCGCCCAGGCGGCCTCGTCGGAACCGAGGACGGCGGGACGCTCCTTGCCGTAGGAGATGGTCTCGATGCGGTCCGGCGAGATGCCGAGCGCAACGAGGTAGTTCTTGGCGGCGGTGGCACGACGGTCGCCCAGGGCCAGGTTGTACTCGCGGGTGCCGCGCTCGTCGGCATGACCCTCGATCACGATCCGCTGCGCCGGGTTGGCGCGGAGGAAATCGGCCTGAACCGACAGGGTCTGGCGACCCTCGGCAGTCAGCGACGAGCTGTCCAGCTCGAAGAAGACGCGGTCGCCGGCGGTCTGCTGGACGTATTCCCAGCTGCCGGGCTGCGCGCCGGTGGAAACGGTGCCCTGGCCCGAGCCATAGGACGACGACGAGGTCGCACCCGAGGCGCCGGTCGAACCGGTATCTTCCGGCGCGGACGAGCAGGCGGCCATGAAAGCCAGGGCGGCGACAGCAGTGAGGATCTTGGTGCGCATTTTCTACCTAAGGTATCCGAGACATGTCGGAGCACCGGAAAGCGGAGAGGCAGTCCTGGCCGGCGTTCGCTCCAATCGCCAGCGTAGGTCACGCGAGGGTCATGACCTACCCGGTCGCCAGGCACACGACGAGTCAAAGTATAACTATTGACCTCATCGAATCAAGGCCGACCACGCCGGATCCGATGCTTCGCCGGGAGTGACGATCAACCGCTCGTTATATCCCGTGATATCGATCGAATACAGTCTGGTCGGTCCGCCAGGACGGTCTTGACGGAAGAAGGCGAGGACACGGCCATTGGGCGCCCAGGTCGGGCCCTCAACCAGATAGCCGTCCGTCAGCAGCCTTTCGTCGCTGCCATCGGGGCGCATGACCCCGATGTAGAACCGTCCGCGGTTCATCTTGGTGAACGCGATCAGATCGCCGCGTGGCGACCAGACCGGCGTTGCATAGGTGCCGTTGCCGAAGCTGATGCGCTGGGCACCCGAGCCGTCGGCACCGGACACATAGATCTGCTGACCGCCCGAGCGGTCGGAATTGAAGGTCATCTGCCGCCCGTCGGGCGACAGCGACGGCGAGGTATCGATCGCCTGCGACGAGGTCAGCCGCTGCACCGACCCGCCATTGGTGTCGAGGCGATAGATCGAGGTCACGCCGTCGCGCGCCATCGACATCACCACGCCACGCCCGTCGGGGGTGAAGCGCGGGGCGAAGGTCATGCCCGGGAAATCGCCCAGCACCCGCTGACGGCCGGTATCCAGGTCGTAGATGAACACCCGCGCCTGCCGGCCCCGGAAGGCCATATAGGTGATCTCGCGCGAGTTCGGCGAGAAACGCGGGGTCAGAACCTGATCCGCCCCATCGGTGAGATAGCGGTTGTTGGCGCCGTCCTGGTCCATGATCGCCAGCCGCTTGACCCGCTTGTTGGCCGGGCCGCTTTCCGCGACATAAACGATCTGGGTGTCGAAATAGCCGCCCTCGCCGGTCATCCGCTCATAGATCTGATCGGCGATCATGTGGGCGACGCGGCGCCAGAGCTTGGGATCGACGCGATAGACCACGCCGGCCATCTGGGTCTGGCCGAACACGTCCCACAGCCGGAATTCGACCGCGATCTGGTCGCCTTCCCGCCGCACCTGGCCGGTGACCAGCGCCTGGGCGTTGATCTGCCGCCAGTCGGCGAAATCCGGCATCGGGTTCATCTCGGCCGGGCCCTGCAGGAAGGCGGCACGGTCGATCGGCCGGAACAGGCCCGAACTCGCAAGATCGTTCGCGACCACCCCCGGAATGTCGGCATCGAAGGGTGCCGCCGAGGGATCGACCGCGAGGAAGGGACTGATCGCGATCGGCATCGGCTCCACGACACCGCGGGTGATGTCGATGCGCACCTGCGCCGAGGCCGGCTGGGGCAATCCCGCCCCGCCCAGCCCCACGACCAGCCCGACTGCCGCAACCGCGAATGCCCGCAGGACCGGCCGCATCTTCTGACGCGGCGCCTGACCGGCGGTTGCGGAACGGATCGTGTCTGTCATCGGCCCACCATGTTCTTCGGGTTGAACGCCAGGACAATGTCCTTGAGCTGCTCGTATTTGCCTGCCGGCAATTCCAGCGGACTTGCGGCACGCACGGCACGGACCGCGCTTTCCGCGGCCACGCGATATGCCTCTTCGCCCGGCCGCGACATCCGTGCGCGGTCGACCACGTCGGCAGAAAGCACCGTACCATCGGGCGCCAGACGGATGCGAACCTCGACCACGAGATTCTCAGCCTCCGGCGCACCGACCGGCACCGACCAGCGCCGCTCGATCTGGCTCCGGATGAAGGCAATGTCGCTGATCGACACCTGGTCGGTCTGCTGGGCATTGCGCTGCATCACCGGCGCCTGCGGCTGGCTGGACCGCGCAACCTGCTGTTCCCGGGGAGCGTCCTCTTTCGCCTGCGATTTGAGCTGATCCAGACTCTTACGCAGCGACGCCAGAGGATCATCCGGCTCGGGCTTCTTTTCCGGTTCCGGCTTTTTCTCCGGCTCCGGCTTCTTGGGTGCGGGCTTTGGCGGTTCGGGCTTCTTTTCGGGTTCGGGCTTCTTCTCCGGCTCAGGCTTTTTCGGCGGTTCCGGCTTCTTCTCCGGCTCGGGCTTCTTCGGCGGCTCCGGCTTCTTCTCCGGCTCCGGCTTTTTGGGCGGGGGCGGCGGAGGTGGGGGCGGAGGCGGAGGAGGCGGAGGAGGCGGCGGTGGCGGAGGAGGAGGCGGCGGTGGCGGCGGGGCCGGCTGCGGCTTGGGGGCCGGAGGCGGCGGCGGAGGTGGAGGGGGTGGAGGTGGAGGTGGAGGGGGTGGAGGCGGAGGCGGCGGTGGTGGAGGCGGAGGCGGAGGCGGTGGAGGTGGTGGCGGGGCCGCCGGTGGTGGGGGCGGCGGAGGCGGAGGCGGCGGAGGTGGCGGCGGCGGAGGTGGCGGCGGCGGGCTGGCCTGCGCCACCTGCTTCTCGGGCTCGGGCTTCGGATCGGGCTTCGGGCGCAGCTGCGACGCCCGCGTCACCTCGCTCACCGGAACGACGTCGATCACGATCGTCTGTTCCTCCGGCGGCAAGGGTCGGCTGAGCGACGGCAGGCCGAACCACAGCAGCGCCGCGACGGCGCCATGTGCTGCCAGCGAATATGTCAGACCGCGCTTCACCTGAGGTCCGAAGCTCCATGGAATGCCGGCCGGGGGGAGCACCCTCCCCCGCAGCCACGATCCCGGCCGGTATCAACCGGCGCGGGGCCGAAAGGTTCCCGCAGACGCGGGGCCGTCAACGCCGGGCGGGCGTGCCCTGCTGCAGGGTGGTGACCAGCGAGACCTTGGTAAAGCCGGCGCCGGTCACGGCCCCCATCGCCTGCATCACCCGGCCGTAATCGACGCTGCGGTCGCCGCGCACGAAGATCCGGGTGTCGGTCTTGTTCTTCGCCACGGCCATCAGCGTCGCCGGCAGCTGTTCCAGCGTCACTTCCTTGTCCTGAACGAAGACCCGCCCCTCTGCATCCACCGACACCGAAAGCGGTTCGTCCTGGCCGGCGAGCGGTGCCGCCGAGCTTTCCGGCAGGTCGACCTCGACGCCCGCCGTCAGCAGCGGCGCGGTCACCATGAAGATGATCAGCAGCACCAGCATGACGTCGACCAGCGGCGTCACGTTGATCTCGCTCATCGGCTGACCGCCGCCCCAGCGCCGGCGGCGGCCATGCCCGTTGGAAGGTCGGATGCCACCGGCCATGGGTCAGCGCCTGTCTTCGATCTGGCGGGCGATCAGCGCACCGAACTCGCCCGTGAAATTCTCGAGCCGGGCCCCGTAGCGGCCGACATCGCTCGACAGCTTGTTGTAGAAGATGACCGCCGGGATCGCGGCGACAAGGCCGATCGCGGTCGCGAACAGCGCCTCGGCAATGCCCGGCGCCCCCACGGCCAGCGTGGTGTTCTTGGTCATCGCGATCGAGGTGAAGCTGTTCATGATGCCCCAGACGGTGCCGAACAGGCCGACGAAGGGCGCCGTGGAGCCGACCGTCGCGAGAAAGCCCAGATTGCGCTCAAGCCCCGCCATTTCGCGGTTGAGCGCGATCTCCATCACCTGCTGGATCCGCTGCCGCAGATTGGCGCGCGATGTGGCGTCGGTCAGCGCCGTGCCCTTGGCCTTGGCCCGGCGCCATTCGCCCATCGCCGCGGCGAAGACCTGGGCCATGGGATGGTCGGCCCGTTCGGAAATGGCGTCGTAGAGTTCTTCGAGCGAGCCCCCCGACCAGAACCGGTTCTCGAAATCGTCGGCGCGGCGCTTCAGCCGGCCCATCAGCCGGAACTTGTCGAAAATGATCGCCCAGGACCAGACGGAGGCCAGGACGAGCATGAGCATCACCGCCTTCACGATGATGTCGGCGTTCATAACCAGGCTGAGAATGCTCATGTCGTGCGCTGCCACCGATCCGGCGAGCGCCGCCTGGCTCACGACCTCCTGCTCCATTCACGTCCTCCGTGGATCGGACGGGCCCCGGCATTTTCCGGGAAGCTGCCCCGCCCTCATTCATCGACCCGTTTGATTACCAGAGTTCGGCCGAAACCGCTGCCGTTTCACGAATTTGACACGGGGGCACCCGGCCGAAGCTCCGACAGTCGGACGAGGTGCGGACACATCATCCCCGGCCGTGAGCCGGCCACGAGATATGCCAACCCGCGTGACTTGTGAAGGGGCCATGTGAGGCGGCGATACGGTCGTTGTGGCGAATGTCATCGCGGCGCAACAGATCCCCGACCGAGGCCCGTGCCGCACTGCAATATTCTCAATATTATACAAAGATTTACGAGAGGAAATTCACAACATGCCAATGCATTTGCCTGGACCCTGCCCTGCGCCGGACGCCATAATCGGCCCGGTCCGATCCGAAGGCATACGGACCGGGCAGCCGGCGGCGTGCATCACGGCCGCCGATACCTGCCCGCGCAGGGCGAAACCGGCCAGGTTGCGGCCTGCTTCTCCCCTGCCCCTGCCCGCCTTCGGCCTTGTCCATACGAGCCTTGTGCATACGAAAGGCACCTGTACCCATGACGTCGCTCGCCGATCTGTCCGCCGTTGAGCTGGGGCGGCTCTATGCCGCCGGGGACACCTCGCCCACCGAGGTGACCGAAGCCGTCATCGCGCGGATCGAGGCGTGGGAGCCGAAGCTCAACGCGACCTGGGCCTTCGCCCCGGAAGCCGCGCGCACCGCCGCCGCCGAGGCCACCAGCCGCTGGAAGAAGGGCGAGGCGCTGGGCCCGCTCGACGGCGTGCCGGTCACGATCAAGGAAAACATTGCGACCAAGGGCTGCCCCGTCCCCGTCGGCACCGCCGCATCGGACATGACCCCGGCCGCCGCCGACGCCCCCGCCGCCGCCCGGCTGCGCGAGGCCGGCAGCGTGATCCTGGCCAAGACCACCATGCCCGATTACGGCATGCTCTCCTCGGGCCTGTCCAGCTTCCACAAGCTGGCCCGCAACCCCTGGGACCTCAACACCAATCCCGGCGGCTCCTCGGCCGGTGCGGGGAGTGCCGCCGCGGCCGGCTATGGCCCGATCCATCTGGGGACCGATATCGGCGGATCGATCCGCCTGCCGGCCAGTTGGTGCGGCATCGTCGGCATGAAGGGCACCAACGGCCGGGTGCCGGTCGATCCGGCCTATCTGGGCCGGGTGGTCGGGCCGATGACCCGCACCGTCGCCGATACCGCGCTCGCCATGTCGGTGCTGTCGAAGGCCGACTGGCGCGACGGCAGCGCCCTGCCGCCGGCCGATATCGACTGGATGGACCTGGACGGGCTTCAGATCCGCGGCCTCCGCATCGGCCTGATGCTCGACATCGGCGCCGGCATGGCGCCCGATGCCGAGGTGCTGGCGGCGGTGAAGGAAGCCGCCCGGCGGTTCGAGGCGGCGGGCGCCGTGGTCGAAGAGGTGCCGGCGGTGCTGACCCGCGAGATGCTCGACGGGCTCGACGATTTCTGGCGGGTCCGCGCCTGGGACGATGTCGAGCGCCTGCCCGAGGCGACCCGCGCGAAGATCCTGCCCTATATCCGCGCCTGGGCCGAAAGCGGCCAGACCCGGTCGGCCCTGCAGGCGGTGCGCGGCGTGAACCGCATCTTCGAGATGCGCAAGGCCGCAGGCCGGCTGTTCCATGGCGGCGGCTACGATTTCGTGCTGTCGCCGGTCGCCCCCACCGTCACCTACCCGGCCGACCAGGCCTCGCCGCTGGACGATCCCGAGCGGCCGTTCGAGCATATCGGCTACACGGTGGTCTGGAACATGTCGGAACAGCCGGCGATCTCGGTCAATTGCGGCTACGACGCCAAGGGCCTGCCGATCGGCCTGCAGATCGTCGGCCGGCGCTTCGACGATCTGGGCGTGCTGCGCATGGCGGCCGCCTGGGAGGGCATGCGCGACGAGCAGCGCCCCTGGCCGAACTTCGACTGACCGGATCGGATCCCCGAAGAAGACCTGCCGGGGCCGCCCCGCTCAGCGCGGGGCGGCCCCGGCATCGGCAAGGGCGATCAGCGCCTTGGGCAGGCGCCGCGGCTGGCCGCTCGCCGGGTTCAGCGCCACGCATTTGATCCGGCCGCGCACCAGCACCTGATCGCCCCGCGCCACCAGCTGCTCGAACTCCACCCAGGCGCCGCCCCGACCGGTGATGACGGTCGAGACCGTCAGCAGATCCTCCAGCCGGGCGGGGGCCTGATAGTCCAGCGCCACCTCGCGCACCGCAAAGCCGAAGCCGTCATTCTCCAGCAGCGGCCGCTGATCGATGCCGCGGCGGCGCAGCCATTCGGTCCGGCCGCGCTCCATGAATTTCAGATAATTGGCGTAATAGACGATCCCGGCGGCATCGGTGTCCTCCCAATAGACCCGCACCCGGATGATGTCGGGCTGTACGGTGGCGGGCGTGGTGTCCATTGGGATCCTCCAAACGGGTCGCGGTGCGGAAATACAACCTGTGCGCCGCATTATGCGGAACGACGCTACCTTTGCGCAAGATATCCCGGCAGGGGACGCGCTCAGAGATCCGGGTCGGAGTCGGGGTCGGCGCTGCCGAACAGGTCGGCCTCGCCGTCGCGGGCCGGCGGCATCAGCCCCAGATGCTGCCAGCCGCCGCGGGTCAGCACCCGGCCGCGGGGGGTGCGGGCCAGAAAGCCCTGCTGGATCAGGAAGGGTTCGATCACATCCTCGATCGCATCGCGGCTTTCCGACAGCGCCGCCGCCAGGGTCTCCACCCCCACCGGCCCGCCGCCGTAATGGCGGGCAATGCAGCCCAGATAGCGCCGGTCCATGGCATCGAGACCGCGGGCATCGACCTCCAGCCGGTTCAGCGCCCGGTCGGCGACGCCGGCATCGATGGCGGCCGCCTCGGCCACGGCGGCGAAATCGCGCACCCGGCGCAGCAGCCGGCCGGCGACACGCGGCGTGCCGCGCGACCGCCGGGCGATCTCCATCGCCCCCTCTTCGGTGAGCGGCGCGCCCAGCAGGCGGCCGCCGCGCCGGACGATCGAGGCCAGTTCGTCGATCTCGTAATAGTTCAGCCTGAGCGGAATGCCGAAACGCTCGCGCAGCGGCCGGGTGACCAGTCCGGCGCGGGTGGTGGCCGCGACCAGGGTGAAGCGCGGCAGATCGATCCGCACCGAACGCGCCGACGGCCCCTCGCCGATCACCAGATCGAGCTGAAAATCCTCCATCGCCGGATAGAGGATCTCTTCCACCGCCGGGTTCAGACGGTGGATCTCGTCGATGAACAGCACGTCGTGCTCGTTGAGGTTGGTGAGGATCGCGGCCAGGTCGCCCGCGCGCGCGATGACCGGCCCGGAGGTCGCGCGAAAACCCACCCCCAGCTCCTTGGCCACGATCTGCGCCAGCGTGGTCTTGCCCAGACCGGGGGGCCCGTGCAGCAGCACATGATCCAGCGCATCGCCGCGTGCGCGGGCGGCGGCGATGAACACCGCCAGATTGCCCAGCACCTGGCGCTGGCCCACGAAATCCGCCAGCCGTTCCGGGCGCAGCGCCGGATCCTGCCGGTCTTCGGCAAGCGCCGCGGGCTGGACCAGACGCTCGTCGCCGCTGCTCATCGCGCCAGCTCCTTAAGCGCGCCACGGAGCAGGATCTGCACGTCACCCGCCGCCTCGCCCGCGGCCTCGGCCACCCGGCGCAGCGCCGGCGCGGCCTCTACCTCGCGATAGCCCAGATTGACCAGGGCCGAGAGGGCGTCATCGAAGGCCGCGACCTCGGGCGGCTTGCTGACTGCAGCCGCAGCCTCGGGCGTTTTGATCGACTTCGCCAGCACGGCGACATCGGCGGCACCGATGCCGACCAGCGCCGCCTTGTCCTTCAGCTCCATCACGATGCGCTTGGCGAGCTTGGGGCCGACGCCGGTGGCCCGGGCCGGGGCGCGGGCGTCCTGGGCCGCGATCGCCGCCGCCAGGGCCGACGGATCCAGCACCGAAAGCACGGCCAGCGCCACCTTGGCGCCCACGCCCTGCACCGTCACCAGCAGGCGGAACCAGTCGCGCTCCGCCCGGTCGACGAAGCCGTAGAGATGAATGTCGTTTTCGCGCACATGGGTTTCCACGTGCAGCGTGGCGGCGGCACCAGTTCCGCCCAGTGCGCCGAGGGTGCGGCGCGACGCCTGCACCAGATAGCCGACGCCATGAACGTCGATCACCGCATGATCGGCACCGATCTCGTCGACGATGCCCTTGAGCCGCGCGAACATGCCGGGTGTGGTCTCCCCCTGTTGGGCCGCCCTTCAGCGGGCCCGGGCCGTCCAGCCGGCCCGCGTGCCCCCATGATGCGCGTGACAGATCGCGACGGCGAGTGCGTCATAGGCATCGGCGCGCGCATCGCGGTCGATGCCCGGCAGCAGGCGGGCGACCATGGCGGCGACCTGGGCCTTATCGGCCCGGCCGCTGCCGGTCAGCGCCTTCTTCACCAGGCTCGGCTCATACTCCGCCACCGCCAGCCCCGACTGGGCCGGCACCAGCAGCGCCACCGCCCGGGCATGGCCCAGCTTCAGCGCCGACATCGCATTGGCGTTGACGAAGGTCTGCTCGACGGCCGCCCCTGCCGGCTGGTAGCGCTCCACCACCTCGTAGAGGCCGTCATAGAGCGTGCGCAGCCGGTCGGACAGGGCGGCCTTGTCGTCCGAGGTCACCACGCCATGGCCGACATGGGTCAGCCTGGAGCCCTGGGTATCGATGATGCCCCAGCCGGTGATCCGGAGCCCCGGATCGATGCCGATGATGCGCATGCCAGGCGGCCGCCCCACTCAGGTTCAGCTTGTCCGGCTCAGCCGTTCAGCTTCGCCATCACCTCGTCGGAGACCTCGAAATTCGCAATGACCTCCTGGACGTCGTCATTGTCTTCCAGCACCTCGATCAGCTTGAACAGGGTCTGGGCCTGTTCCTCGTCGATCGCGATGGTGCTGAGCGGCACCCAGCCGAGCTTGAACTCCTGCGGGTCGCCGTAATTGCCTTCCAGCGCGGTGCGCACTTCCTGCAGCGCATCGGGCTGGGTGTAGACGACATGGGTCTCGTCGTCGCTCTCCAGATCGTCGGCACCGGCCTCGATCGCGGCTTCCAGCATCGCCTCGCCGTCAGCGACCGAGAGCGGATAGGTGATGCGGCCGACGCGGTTGAAGTTGAACGCCACCGAATTGGTCTCGCCCAGCGACCCGCCATGCTTGCTGAAGGCCGACCGCACTTCCGATGCGGTGCGGTTGCGGTTGTCGGTCAGCGCCTCGACGATCAGCGCCACGCCGCCCGGCCCGTAGCCTTCGTAGCGGACCTCTTCGTAATTGTCGCCATCGGCACCACCGGCACCGCGCTTGATCGCGCGCTCGATGTTGTCCTTGGGCATGTTGGCGACGCGGGCTGCCGCCACGGCACTACGCAGCCGCGGATTGGCGGTGGGATCGGCACCGCCTTCCTTGGCGGCGATCACCAGTTCGCGGAGCAGCTTCGTAAACACCTTGGCGCGCTTCTTATCCTGCGCGGCCTTGCGGTGCATGATGTTCTTAAACTGTGAATGACCAGCCATCTCTGCCGCCAACCCTCAAGAGCCGAAATCTCTGACACAGGTGGCGCTCGGCCATCCCGTGCTTCCGGACGCTTCGATAGCAGAAGTCGCCGCCGGATGCATCCCCGGAGACGAAATCATGAACGTCCGGCGCCTCAGCCGACCGTCTCGGCCTGCCCCTGGGGCAGGTGCAGCTGCAGCAGGCTTTCGGGCATCGGCTCGGCGCCGGGCCAGGCCGGGCTGAGCCGTCCGCCCACGCGCAGCGGCGCGATCGACTTCGCAAGGCCGGTCGCATCATCGGTCTCGATCAGCGTGCCGCAGATTGTGGCGGGGCCATTGGCCGGCAGCAGCTTCTGGCCGCGCATCTTGCGGGTGAAGCGGTCGAGCGAGGCGTTCTTGTCCATGCCGATGACGCTGTCATAGTCGCCGCACATGCCGGCATCGCACTGGAACGCCGTGCCGCCGGGCAGGACCTGATGGTCGGCGGTCGGCACATGGGTATGGGTGCCGACCACGGCCGTCACCTGGCCGTCGAGGAAATGACCATAGGCCATCTTCTCGCTGGTCGCCTCGCCATGCAGATCGACGAAGATGCCCGAGACCAGCCCGCCCAGCGGATAGTCGCGCAGCACCGGCGCCAGCGCCCGGAACGGATCGTCGAGCGCCTCCATGAACAGGCTGCACATGACGTTGATCACCACCACCCGGCGGCCATCGGGCAGGGTCGCCATGGTGGCGCCGCGGCCGGGGGTGCCGGGGGGGAAGTTAATCGGGCGCACCAGCCGCTGGTCCTGATCGATCCAGCCCAGGATCTCGCGCTGATCCCAGATGTGATTGCCGGTGGTCAGGATGTCGACGCCGGCGGCATAGAAGCTCTCGCAGATCTTCGGCGTGATGCCGAAGCCCGAGGCGGCGTTCTCTCCGTTGACGATCAACAGGTCGACACCGAGGGCCGACCGGATGGTCGACGCATGATCGATCACCGCCTGCCGGCCGGACCGTCCGACCACGTCACCAAGAAAGAGTATCCGCACCGTTCGACCTTTCGTCTCTGCCGCGTCTGGACAAGAGCGGCACGGGCCTCGCCGTGTCGCCACTGATGGATATGAGGCGCAGCCGTGGCCGCGCCCAGGGATTTTTCGGCTCACCTGACCGGGACCAGCAGGCCCCGTTCGGTCAGGATCAGATCCAGCGGCCGGTCGAGCGGCCCGGCCGGCACCTCGTCCGCCAGCTGGATGGCGAAGCACACGCCGATGGTGAGCGGCATCCGCCCGGCCGCATCGGCTGCGGCCAGGGTGCGATCGTAAAAGCCGCCCCCCTGCCCCAGCCGGCGCCCGGCCCGGTCAACCGCAACCAACGGCATCAGCAGCAGGTCGGGCAGGCAACGCCCGGCTGCCGCCTCGGGCATCAGGATACCAAAGGCACCCGCGACCAGCGGCGCGTCGGGCTGCCAGACCCGGAAATCGAGGGCCGTATCGGGCGCCGTCACCACCGGCAGGCAGAGCCCGGCGCCGGTTGCGGCGCCAAGGGCCACCAGCAGCGGCAGCACATCGATCTCGCCCCCCGCCGCCACATAGCCCGCGATCCGGCGCGGCGGCCGCGACAACCGGGCGGCCAGCGCTCCCGCCCCGGCGGCGAGCGCCGCAGCGGCATCCGCACCACCGGCCGCCGCGGCGGCGCGGCGCAGGCGCCGGAAGTCGCGGCGCATGGCGGCCTTGCGGACATCGAGTGCCGGGTCTGGCAGTCCGGGATCCTGCAGCGGAATGGTCAGCGACGGCGCTCCGAAGGCGGGCCGGGATGGGGCCGGCCGTAAAGGGTTTGGCGGCAAGCGGCCGGGCCGGCCGCAAACGGCGACGCCCCGGCCGCGAAGACGCGGCCGGGGTCGTACGAAAACTGGCGGACGGGGACCGGCACGAAGGTTGGCGGTGAAAATCCACATGGACCCGCGTGTGCAGGTGGGCGCCGTGATCCCCGTGGCTTGGTCCGGGCGTACCGGTCCGGACGAACCGGCCGGTGCCCTATCCGCGCGCACGGGGAGGGACAGCTCCCTCATGTAGATGGTATCGGTCCCTGGGATTTAGGTTGCCTCACCGAAAGGCCAGAGCCCGTCCTGCCCCGAGATTTAGAGTTTCTCGAGCCGGGTTGCAATAGTCTCGATGCGCGCCGCGAAATCATCCAGCGCCCGGGCGAGGGTCGCATCGACATCGGCGGCGGAGCGATCGGCGGTGCGGCGGATCTTCTCCACCTCCACCCGGGCCCGGTAGAGCCCCTGCTCGGCCTCGTTGGCCTGTTCCGCCAGCAGGATCGCAGCCATCAGCATCACGCGGGCATCCACCGCCACGCTGCGGCCGCTGGCCGCCTGCTGCACCCGCTCTTCGACCTTCCGGGCCAGGGTGCGGACGCTTTCTTCCTGCCCCTCGCCGCAGGCGAGCGTGAACGCCCGGCCCAGGATGCGTACCTCGACTTCGGCCATGGCTTTCTCGTCTCCGATCCGGTTCGGCTCAGCGGTCATCAAGCGCACGCCCGATGGCGTCCATGGCCCGGTCGATCTGCTCGCCGGCCCGGCGGCCGCGATCATCGGCGCGCAGGCGGGCCTCTTCGGCCGTGGTGAGCGCGGCCTTCAGCCGGTCCCGCTCGGCCGCCAGGCTCTCGATTTCGGACCTGAGCGCGTCGATCCGGACATCGGCCGCGCCAGAGGCCGCCGCCTCGCCCGCGGCCCGTGCCTGGGTCACCCGCTCGGCCGCCTTGCGGCTTGCGGCATCCAGCCGCGTCAGCGCGCTCGACAGCCTCTGCCACGCCATTTCCATATTCGCCATAGATCCGGCCACCATGAAGACAGGAGGTTGCGCTTGTTCGTCGGCACGGCCCAAGCCGGGAGAACCTCGTCAGGATAGCACGGCCCGGCACCGGGCCGGAACGCGATGACCGGCCGGTGGAAGGGGAATCCGCTTCCCCATCCGGCAGGTCGTGACTGACGAGCTGAACCGACATCCCCCGAAGACCGTCACCGGCCGCCCGGGGGGCGCGCACCTTCGGATCGGGCGGGTTGTCCCCACCTCGACGGCGCCCCGCCAACATAGGGAGCCTGCGCCCCCTGCGTCAATGTGTGATGCCGGGGCGATGCCGCACTGCGGTGCCGCTCACCGCCGCGCATAGGCGTCGAAGGCATAGGGGCCGGAGGTGCTGTTGTCGATCATCTCGGGCACATGGGGCGGGATTTCGGGATGGCCGGGGTCGAACAGGCCGCAGGCCCTGAGCGCGCCGGTCAGCGACAGCCGCGCCGGAATCCGCTCCAGATAGACCCGGACGGAACAGGGCATATGCGCCTGATCGGCCGAGACCCCCAGCTTCACCCCATGCAGCCGGGTCCAGCGGAGCGCGTAATCCGGGTAAAGCACCGTCTGGGTCAGTTCGATCCCGGCGCCGTATTCATAATCGGACATGAACACCCGGTCCCCCGCGACCAGCGCCGCCCCCTGATAGCGGTAATGCCGCCGGCCGGGCCGGTCGTGCGGCCCCATGCGTTCCAGACGCCGGTAGAAGGTTCGTCCGTCTTCGACCGAGAACACGATCAACCCCCGGATGACCTTCCCCTTCTGCGACATCGAATAGTAATATTCGAAGAACATGCCGGTCAGATTGCGCACCCGGGCATCGCCCAGCGCCATCACCCGGTCGAAATGCTGGCGCAGCCGGCGGTTGGTGGTGCCCTCGTCCAGACCGCGCACCCGGACGATCTCGGCGAAATCGCGCGGTGGCAGCATCATCTCGTAGGGCTCGACGCCGAAATAGTCACAGATCTTGCGCAGCAAGGCCGGCCGCGGCGTGGAACTGCCGGCCAGATAGCGGTTGAGCTGGCTGCGGTTGATGCCGAGATCCCGTCCGACCTGAGAGATCGACGGCCGGTACGAGCAGAGCAGGCGAAGATTCTCGGCAATCTCGGTCATTTGCGCTCTTCGGTGCCGTAACAGCATAAATTTGCATCAGATTGAGCACCGAGTGCCGCATTGTCAAGCCGTGCCCCCGCCGACACCATTCCATGGCAGCTTCTGCGTCTTCGGACCATGCCTCCGGACCAGGCCCTTGGGCCATCTTCGCGGGAAAGACCCCCACGCCATGACACCGCGCCCCCATGCCTCCCGGGCCTATACGCTCGGCATCATCACCGGTTCGGGTCCCGAAGCCGGGCTCGACCTCTGGGCCAAGATCCTGCGCCATACCCAGGCCCTGATGGGGCCCGGCTTCCGCGGAGATCTGGACGCGCCGCGCCTGGTGGCGGTGTCGGAACCGGCCCTCGGCCTGTCGATGGATCTGAAGGCGAACGAGGCGGCGGTCTGGGCGGCGATGGAGCGGACGGTGCGCGAAATCGCCCCAAGGGTCGATGCCTTCGCCATCGCCTGCAACACGCTGAACTGGTATGCCCCCCGCATCGACGCGCTGCTGGCCGGCATGCCGGGCGCCGGGCAGCTGGTCTCGTTCCAGGGCGTGCTGCACGACGAAATCCGGCAGAGCGGTGCCGGCCGGGTCGGGCTGCTGGGTGCAGCCCCGGTCGTGGCGCTGGACGACCACTCCGCCTATGCTGGCCTGGCGGCCCATGTCGCGATCGAGACCCCGGCCGATCCCGACCGGCTGCAGACGCTCATCCACGACGTGAAGCGGCTGGGCGGCGCCCATACGTCGCTTGGCCCGCGGCTTGAGGAGATCATCATGCAGATGGAGGCCGATACCATCCTGCTCGCCTGCACCGAACTGCCGCTGATCGCGCGGCCCGTCGCCGGGCGGCGGCTGATCGACGTGACCGATGCCGTCGCCGCCCGTCTGGCGGCGCTGGCGCTGGGTCATGCCGGCATGAAGGCGGCCTGATGCGCCTGCTGCTCATCCACACCGGCGGCACCATCGGCATGGGCGACACGCCCCACGGCCTCGGCCCCGTCGACGGGCTGGTCGAAGCCGCGGTCGACGCGCGCCTGCCCGGGGGCATCCGGCTGACCACACGGGTCTTCGCACCGCTGCTCGACAGCGCCGATGTCGGCCCGGCGCACTGGAACCGGATGCTCGACCTGATCGACGACCACCCGGGCACGCCGGTGGTCGTCACCCACGGCACCGACACCATGGCCTTCACCGGTGCAGCGCTGTCGCAGGCGCTGGCAGGCCTCGGCCGCCATGTCGTGCTTTGCGGCGCGATGCAGCCGCTCGGCCGCGGTGGCGATGCGGAAGACAATCTCGATCTGGCGATTGATGCCGCCCTCCGCCCCGGCGAGGCGGTGATGCTGGCCTTCGCCGGCCGTCTGATGCCGGCGGAAGGGCTGGTCAAACACGATTCGCAAGGCGCCGACAGCTTCCGCGCCATCCCCCAGCCCCCCGCCTGCCCGCCCCGCCGCCGGCGGTTCGGCGACCGGCGGCTGGCGGTCCTCTCCCTCTCGCCCGGCATGCCGGCCGCCATGCTGCGGGCCTCTCTGGCGGAGCTGGACGGCGCGGTGCTCAGGGTCTTCGGCTCGGGCACGGCCATGGCCGATCCGGAAGTCCTGTCCGCCCTGTCCGCGGCCGTGCGGGCCGGCAAGCGCATCCGCGCGGTCAGCCAGTGCGAACAGGGCGGGCTGATCCCCGGCAGCTATGCCGCCGGCGCCGGTCTCTGGTCCTGCGGGGTGGAGAACGGCGGCACCGAGACCCCGGAAGCCGCCCTGATCCGCCTCTGGCTGGGCTGACCCCGGATACGAAATCGGGGGAGCCTCCCCCCGAAGCTCCCCCGATCCGTCGCCGCACCGGCTCCGCGTCAGCGAAGCCAGGCGGCGATCTCCTCATGACTGCCGAACCCCAACCGCTGAGCGGTCTCGGCAACCCCTGCCCCGTCTGCCAGCGCCGTCTTCGCCACCCGGGCGGCCCGTGTGTAGCCGATATGGGGGACGAGCATCGTGGCCAGCACCAGCGAGTTCTCCAATGCCCCCTCGCATTGGGCGACATTCGCCTCGATGCCGGCGACGCAGCGCGTGGCCAGCGTGTCCATGGCCCTGATCAGCATGCGCATGGACTGAAGCAGGTTGAGGATGATGACCGGCTCGAAGGCGTTGAGCTGCAACTGCCCCGCCTCTGCGGCCATGGTGACGGTCAGGTCGTTGCCGATCACCTGAAAGGCGACCTGATTGACGACTTCGGGGATCACCGGGTTGACCTTGCCCGGCATGATCGAACTGCCCGCCTGCATCGCCGGCAGCCGGATCTCGTTGAAGCCGGATCGCGGCCCCGAGGACAGCAGGCGCAGATCGTTGCAGATCTTGGACAACTTGACCGCGATCCGCTTGAGCACGCCCGAGAAGGTGACATAGGCGCCGGTGTCCGACGACGCCTCGACCAGATCGCCGGCGAGCGTCACCTTCAGCCCCGAGACCAGGGCCAGTTCGGCGACCGCGCGTTCGGCATAGCCATCGGGCGTGTTGACCCGGGTGCCGATGGCGGTGCCGCCCAGATTGACCTCCAGCAGCAGCTCCGACAGCCGGGCGATGATCGCGATGTCCTCGCGGATCGTGGCGGCGAAGCCGGCGAATTCCTGGCCCAGCGTCATCGGCACGGCATCCTGAAGCTGGGTGCGGCCGATCTTGCGGATATGGGCAAAGGCCGCCGCGCGATCATCGAAGGCGGCACAGAGCCGCAGCTGGGCGTCGCGGAAAGCGGCGCACTGGTCGACGATCGCCAGCCTCAGCGCCGTCGGATAGACGTCGTTGGTCGACTGCGAGCGGTTGACGTCGTCATTCGGATGCAGATGGTCGTAATCGCCGGGCCGATGCCCCATGCGGATCAGGCCCAGATTGGCGATCACCTCGTTGACGTTCATGTTGGTCGAGGTGCCGGCACCGCCCTGGATCATGTCGACCCGGAAATGCTCCAGATGGCGGCCCTCGATGATTTCGGCCGCGACCGCCACGATCACGTCGTGCTTTCCGGGCGCAAGCCCGCCCAGCGCCAGATTGGCGCGGGCCGCCGCCATCTTCACCCAGGCCAGCGCCCGGACGAATTCGGGAAACAGCGACAGCGGGATGCCGGTGATCGGGAAATTGGCGATCGCCCGGGCGGTGTGGATGCCCCAGAGGCAATCCTCGGGCAGAGGCATGCGGCCAAGGCCGTCCTCTTCGATGCGCATGGTGTGGTGCATCGGTCTGATCCAGGCTGTGATGTGCGGGGGTGGGACCGGGGCCGTCCGGAAGGAACGGCCCCGGCAGTCGGGTCCGGGCTACTTCCAGACCGTCGGATCCCAGGCCTTGCGATCGATGTCGAGATCCGGGAAGCGCGCGGGATCGAGAACCGGCCGGGCGACGCCGGCCTTCAGCTGGGTGCGGTAGTCGTCGATCACCCGCATCGCCACGGGGAAGAGCATGATGATCGCGATCAGATTGACCAGGGCGAGCAGGCCCATCATCGGGTCCGAGAAGAAGAACACCGAGGTCGCCTGCGGGGCGGCGGCGCCCAGGAACACCATCGCCAGGATGGCGAGGCGCAGCGCCAGCACGGCCGGCTTCGACCGGGTCATCACCGCCAGGCCGTTTTCGCCGAGATAGTAGTTGTAGATGATCGACGAGAAGGCGAAGAGCAGGATGGCGAGCGTCAGCAGATAGCGCGCGGCATCGCCCAGATGGCTGGCCAGTGACTGCTGGGTCAGCGCCACGCCGTCGATGCCCTGGGCACCCGGAACATAGACGTCGCCCAAAAGGATGATCAGCGCCGTGCAGGTGCAGATCAGCATGGTGTCGATGAAGACCGACAGCGACTGGGTGATGCCCTGGCTGACCGGATGGCGGACCAGCGCGGTGGCGGCCACATTCGGGGCCGAGCCCAGGCCCGCTTCATTGGAGAACAGACCCCGGCGCAGGCCCTGGGCGATGGCCGCCCCCATGCCGCCGGCCACCGCCTGATCGAAGCCGAAGGCCGAGCGGACGATGCGCAACAGCATGTCGGGCACATCGGCGATGTTGAGACCGATGACCAGAATGGCGACCGCGATATAGCCGAGCGCCATGACCGGCACCACCACGTCCGCCGCCCGGGCGATGCGTTTGATGCCGCCGAAGATGACCAGCGCGGTGACGGCGACGATCACGATGCCCGACCACAGGCGGTCGATGCCGAAGCTGTCATGCAGGGCGCCGGCCATGGTGTTGCCCTGGAAGGCATTGAAGCCGAAGCCGAACGAGGCCATCAGGCAGATGCCGTAGACGATGGCCAGCCAGTTGTAGCGCCCGCCGAGCCCGCGTCGGATGTAATAGGCCGGCCCGCCCCGGAACCCGCCCTCGCCGTCGCGGGTTTTGTAGAGCTGGGCGAGCGTGCATTCGATCAGGCTGGTCGCCATGCCGCAGAGCGCGATCGCCCACATCCAGAACACCGCACCCGGGCCGCCGAGCGTGATGGCGACCGCGACACCGGCGATGTTGCCGCCGCCGACACGCCCGCCCACCGAGACCAGCAGCGCCTCCCGCGCCGAGATCGCGTTCGGATCGGCATTGTTGGCGCCGCGCCCCAGCACGCGGAACATCCGCCGGAAAAACACGAACTGCACGAAGCCCGACATGATCGTCAGGAACACGCCGAACACGACCAGGATCGGGATCAGCGCCCATCCCCAGGTCAGATTGTCGATCGCTCCGAAGAACGCCGTCAGAAACTCCATCGTCTCCCTCCTGCCCCACGGCCGTAATCCGGCCCGTTATGGATGAGCGTCATGGTAGAGAGACCCCGCACGCCGCAGGATTCCGCTGTTGGCTGCAACCTGATGCAGTTTGGTGCTGTTCACGCGCCAGGGTGAACCAGGCATGCCAGGGCGCCCCGCGGGCGGCCCCTGCCGGGCCCGGATGCGGCGATCCCTGGCCCGCAACGGGAAGGCGCTGCGGAAATAGGCGGTTGACGGAGAGATGACACCCCGCCATCTTTGCGCCGCACGGCACTCGTTAAAGGTGGTTGACGCGGTCGCTGAGGCGTGCAATTGCCCGCGCGCACCGCAGGCCCGCTTTGCCCGTGGCGCTCCCTGTCGGCCCTGCGCCGGCCGCTGCCCCTCTTCGAACGCTTGCGTGAAGGCCCATGACCGCTCAGACGACCGATGCCACCGCGACCACCGCGCCCACGCCGCGTGACATGGCGAATGCCGTGCGCGCCCTTGCCATGGACGCCGTCGAGCGCGCGAATTCCGGCCATCCGGGCATGCCGATGGGCATGGCCGACGCGGCCACCGTGCTGTTCACCCGTTTCCTGAAGTTCGATCCCAAGGCCCCGAAATGGGCCGATCGCGACCGCTTCGTGCTCTCGGCCGGCCACGGCTCGATGCTGCTTTATGCCCTGCTGCATCTGACCGGCTACGAGGACATGACGCTGGACGAGGTGAAGAACTTCCGCCAGCTGGGCGCACGCACCGCCGGCCATCCCGAATACGGCCATGCCTCGGGCATCGAGACCACCACCGGTCCGCTGGGTCAGGGCATCGCCAACGCGGTCGGCATGGCGCTTGCCGAGCGTCTGCTCGCCGCCCGCTTCGGCGGGTCGGTGGTCGACCACTACACCTATGTCATCGCCGGTGACGGCTGCCTGATGGAGGGCATCAGCCAGGAGGCGATCTCGCTCGCCGGCCATCTGAAGCTCTCGAAGCTGATCGTGCTCTGGGACGACAACGGCATCTCGATCGACGGCCCGGTGTCGCTGTCCAGCTCGGAAGACCAGCGGGCGCGCTTCGAGGCCGCCGGCTGGGCGACCGATGCGGTCGACGGCCATGATGCCGAGGCGGTTGCCGCCGCGCTCGACCGGGCGCGCAGCTCCGACAAGCCGGTGATGATCGCCTGCCGTACCGTCATCGGCTATGGCGCGCCGAAGAAGGCCGGCACCTCGGGCGTGCATGGCGCGGCACTGGGCGCCGAAGAGATCGCCGGCACCCGCGAGGCGCTGGCCTGGCCGCATGCCCCCTTCGAGATCCCGGCCGATATCCGTACCGCCTGGGCCCATGCCGGCGCCCGCGGTGCCGCCGAACGCGCGGCCTGGGAACAGCGCCTGGGCGCGCTGGACGCCGGGACGCAGGCGGAATTCACCCGCGCCATGGCGGGCGAGCTGCCGGCGGGCTGGAAGCAGGCGCTCGACGACTACATCGCCGGCCTGATCGCCTCGCCCAAGACCGTCGCCACCCGCAAGGCGTCGGAAATGGCACTGGAAGTGCTGGTGCCGGCCATCCCCGAACTGATCGGCGGTTCGGCCGACCTCACCGGATCGAACAACACCCGCACCAAGGGCATGAAGCCGGTGGCGCCGGGTGAATTCGACGGCCGCTATGTCTTCTGGGGCATCCGCGAGCACGGCATGGCCGCGGCCATGAACGGCATGGCGCTGCATGGCGGCGTCATCCCCTATGGCGGAACCTTCCTGGTCTTCACCGATTATTGTCGGCCGTCGATCCGTCTGTCGGCGCTGATGGAGCAGCGGGTCATCTATGTCATGACCCACGACTCGATCGGCCTGGGCGAGGACGGCCCGACCCATCAGCCGGTCGAGCATCTGATGAGCCTGCGCATGATGCCGAATGTGGCGGTCATGCGTCCGGCCGACGCGGTCGAGACGGCGGAATGCTGGGCGGCGGCGCTGGAGCGGACCAACGGCCCCTCGGTGCTGGCGCTCAGCCGCCAGAACCTGAAGCAGCTGCGCCTCGAGGCGTCGGCCGGGAACCTTTCGGCCAAGGGCGCATATATCCTGCGCGAGGCCTCGGCCGCACCTAAGGCCGTGCTGCTCGCCACCGGTTCGGAAGTCGAGATCGCGGTCGCCGCGGCCGAGGCGCTGGAAGCCAAAGGCGTGCCGACCCGCGTGGTCTCGATGCCCTGCTGGGAGCTGTTCGCAGCCCAGCCGGCCGATTATCAGGCCCAGGTGCTGGGCGGCGACGTCGTCCGCATTGCGATCGAGGCCGGCATCGGCTTCGGCTGGGAACGCTGGACCGGCCCCAAGGGCGCCGTGATCGGCATGACCGGCTTCGGCGCCAGCGCGCCGGCGCCCGAACTCTACCGTCACTTCGGCATCACCGCCGAGGCCGTGGTCGACGCCGCACTCGCGCGCGTCTGACCGGGGATCCGGTCCCGGCCTCCCCCGTTCGGGGGCTGGCCGATCCGGGATGCCGCAGCGACCGTAACAACCCCCCAGGGGCGCCGCCAAGGCGGTCGGCGCCCCCACGTCGAAGACAGTTCGGAGGAAGGCATGACCATTCGGGTGGCGATCAACGGCTTCGGCCGCATCGGCCGTGGCGTTCTGCGTGCGATCGTCGAGTCGGGCCGGACTGACATCCAGGTCGTCGGGATCAACGATCTCGCGCCTGCCGAGACCAACGCCCATCTGTTCAAGTACGATTCGGTCCATGGCCGTTTCAACGGCGAGGTCAAGGTCGAGGGCGACACCATCGACGTCGGCACCGGCCCGATCAAGGTGACCTCGGAACGCGACCCGGCCAAGCTGCCCTGGGGCGAGCTGAAGGTCGACGTGGCGCTGGAGTGCACCGGCATCTTCACCAAGCGTGATGCCGCCGCCAAGCACCTGGAAGCCGGCGCCCGCAAGGTGCTGGTCTCGGCCCCGGCCGACAATGCCGATTACACCGTGGTGTTCGGCGTGAACGAGGCCGGCCTGACGCCTGAGCACACCGTGGTGTCGAACGCGTCCTGCACCACCAACTGCCTGGCCCCGGTCGCCAAGGTGCTGAACGACACCATCGGCATCGAGCATGGCTACATGACCACGGTCCACGCCTATACCGGCGACCAGCCGGTTCTGGACGTGGCCCACAAGGATCTGCGCCGCGCCCGTGCCGCCGCGCAGTCGATCATCCCGACCTCGACCGGTGCCGCCCGGGCGGTCGGCCTGGTGCTGCCCGAGCTGAAGGGCAAGCTGGACGGCGTCGCCGTGCGCGTGCCGACCCCGAACGTGTCGATGATCGACCTGACCGTCGTCGCCAAGCGCGGCACCACGGTCGACGAGGTCAATGCCGCGATGCGCGCCGCCGCCGAGGGCCCGATGAAGGGCGTTCTGGGCGTGGTCAGCGAGCCGCTGGTGTCGATCGACTTCAACCACGACCCGCATTCGTCGAGCTTCGACACCACCCAGACCGCGGTGATCGATGGCACGCTGGTGCGTGTTCTGTCGTGGTATGACAACGAGTGGGGCTTCTCGAACCGCATGGCCGACATGGCCGTGGCGCTCGGCAAGCTCTGATCTTGTCCGATGCGGGCCCCGCGCAGCGATGCGCGGGGCCCGTTTCTTTAGATCGTCGTCAGATCGCCTCTCAGACGGCCCTTCCCTCGCGAGAACGGAACGCTCCCCCATGCCCGCCAGCTTCAAGACCCTCGACCAGATCGACGTCGCCGGCAAGGTCGTCCTTGTCCGCCTGGACCTGAACGTGCCGATGAAGGACGGTGTCGTCACCGACGCGACCCGCATCGAGCGCCAGGCCCCGACGGTGCGCGCGCTGGCCGAACGCGGTGCCCGGGTGGTCGTGCTCTCGCATTTCGACCGGCCCAAGGGCAAGGTCGTGCCGTCGATGTCGCTGAAGCCGGTGGCGGCGCCGCTCGCCGCCGCGATCGGCCGTCCGGTCGCCTTCGCCGAGGATTGCATCGGCGACGCCGCCGCGGCCGTGGTCAGCAAGCTTGGCGACGGCGATGTGGCGCTGCTTGAAAACCTGCGCTTCCATGCCGGGGAAGAGAAGAACGAGGCCGGTTTCGCCGATGCGCTGGCGAGCCTGGGCCAGGTCTTCATCTCCGACGCCTTCTCCTGCGCCCATCGCGCCCATGCCTCGACCGTGGGTCTGGCCGAGCGTCTGCCCACCGCCGCCGGCCTGTCGATGCAGGCGGAGCTGGAGGCCCTGGGGGCGGCGCTTGCCGAGCCGCAGCGCCCGGTGGCCGCGATCGTCGGCGGCGCCAAGGTCTCGACCAAGATCGATCTGCTCAACAATCTGGTCGCGCGGGTCGATGCGGTGATCATCGGCGGCGGCATGGCCAACACCTTCCTGCATGCCCAGGGCATCGCGGTCGGCAAGTCGCTCTGCGAGGCCGATCTGGCCGAGACCGCGCGTGGCATTCTGGCCAAGGCCGAGGCCGCCGGCTGCAAGGTCGTGCTGCCGGTCGATGCCGTGGTGGCGCGTGAGTTCAAGGCCGGGGCCGACAACCGCACCGTCGATGTGGCCGAGGTCGAGGCCGACGAGATGATCCTGGATGTGGGGCCCAGGACCGTCGCCGAGGTCGAAGCCTGCCTCGCCGGCTCGAAGACCCTGCTCTGGAACGGCCCCTTCGGCGCCTTCGAGATCCAGCCCTTCGATGCCGCAACGGTGGCGGTTGCGAAGGCGGTCGAAAAGCTGACCGGCGCCGGCACGCTCGCCTCGATCGCAGGCGGCGGCGATACGGTCGCGGCCCTCGCCCATGCCGGGGTGGTCGACGCGCTCACCTATGTCTCCACTGCGGGCGGCGCCTTCCTCGAATATTGCGAGGGCAAGGAACTGCCCGGCGTGGCAGCGCTTTCCCGTTGACCGATGACGACCGGTGCAGGCGGGGATGATCGCGTGGCGGCGGTGGCGGCGCTCGCCGACATCACCGCCCTCGCCGATGCGATCAGGGACGGGCGACGGGCGGTGCCCGCCGCGGTGACCACCCCGCCCGGCCTGATGGCCGCGGGCGGGATCGGCTGGATCCGGGAACTGGCCGCGGCGCTGACCGCGCGCCCTGAAACCGCCGGTTGCCGGCTGGTGGTCGACTGCGGCAGCGATGCCGCACGCGCCCATATGCTGGCAGCCTCGGGGCTGGCCGATCCGGTGATCGAGACCTCACCGGCGGTGTTCACGACGCTCTGCGCCGCCGCCGCCCCCGAAACCAGGGTACGAACGCCCCAAGACCCCCTCTGAGGCGGCTTGTCGGGGCCGCTGACACGAAGTTGTCGCGCCCCCCACCGTGGTCGGGTGATTGCAAATCACGCACGTCTCGGTTACAAGGCGCATCGGACGGGCATCCCCCGCGGCCGGCACTGCTTTTCAGCGCCGGACCAGGAGTTTACAGCAAAGGTGGCCGCCTCTGGCGCCGCCGGCGCATCAGCCAGGGAACGACGACCGGATGAAGATCACTCAGCGCGTGAAGCGGATCCTCGCCAATTACGAAGGCGAGAACCCGGGTGTGAAGGCGAACCTCGCCCGCATCCTGATGGAAGGCCGTCTGGGCGGCACCGGCCGTCTGGTCATCCTGCCGGTCGACCAGGGCTTCGAGCACGGTCCCGCGCGCAGCTTCGCCCCGAACCCGCCGGCCTATGACCCGCACTACCACTATCAGCTGGCGATCGATGCCGGCCTGTCGGCCTATGCCGCGCCGCTCGGCATGCTGGAAGCCGGTGCCGACACCTTTGCCGGTGCGATCCCGACCATCCTGAAGGTCAACAGCTCCAACAGCCTGGCGACCGAGAAGGACCAGGCCGTGACCGCGACCGTCGACGACGCCCTGCGTCTCGGCTGCGCGGCCATCGGCTTCACCATCTATCCGGGCTCGGAATACCAGTTCGAGATGATCGAGGAGCTGCGCGAGCTGACCCTCGAGGCGAAGTCGAAGGGCGTCGCCGTGGTCGTCTGGTCGTATCCGCGCGGCGGCATGCTGTCGAAGAAGGGCGAGACCGCCCTCGACGTCTGCGCCTACGCCGCCCATCATGCGGCCCTGCTCGGCGCGAACATCATCAAGGTGAAGCCGCCGACCGCCGATCTGGAGCAGGACGAGGCCAAGAAGGTCTACGAGAAGTTCGACATCGCGCGCTCGACGCTGGCGGAGCGCATCTCGCACGTCATGCAGGCCTCGTTCGCCGGCCGCCGCATCGTGGTGTTCTCGGGCGGCAACGCCAAGGGCACCGACGAGCTGATGGACGAGATCCGGCAGCTGCGCGACGGTGGTGCCAACGGCTCGATCATCGGCCGCAACACCTTCCAGCGCCCGCGTGAGGAGGCCCTCGCCCTGCTCGACCAGATCATCAAGATCTATCAGGGCAAGGCGTGAGCGCGTCCCGCGATTGCCGCCTCTATCTGCTGACGCCGCCGGCCTTCGTGCCGGCGGCGTTCGCGGATACGCTTGCCCGCGCGCTCGACGGCGGTGACGTCGCCTGCCTGCAGATCCGTCTGAAGGATGCGGCCGACGACGACGTCCGGCGCGCGGTAGAGCGGCTGCTGCCGGTGGCCCAGCCGCGCGGTGTCGCCGTGCTGGTCAACGACCGCCCCGACATCGCCGCCGAAATGGGGGCCGACGGCGCCCATATCGGCCAGGACGACATGGATCAGGCCAAGGCCCGCAAGATCCTGGGGCCCAACGCCATCCTGGGTGTTTCCGCCTATGCCTCGCGGCACCGCGCCATGGTCGCGGCCGAAGAGGGGGCGGATTACGTCGCCTTCGGCGCCTTCTTCCCCTCCACCACCAAGACGCCGCCGGCGACCGCCGGGCTGGATCTGCTGGACTGGTGGCAGGAGCTGATGGAAGTGCCCTGCGTCGCCATCGGCGGCATCACGGTCGCCAATTGCGCAGCCCTGGTCCGTGCCGGTGCCGATTTCCTGGCGGTCACCGCCGGGGTGTGGAATTACGAGGCCGGCCCCGCCCAGGCGGTCGCCGACTTCAACCGCGAGATTGCGCGGGCCCTCGAAGACGAAGGCCCCGTCCCCGACCGGGGCTGACGGCCCGAGGGTTCCTCTCCGCGGCAGCGGCCGCGCGGACCCGCGGCGTTCCGTCAGCCTCCGAGACCCGGGGCGGCGGCGATTTCACGGGATGGCGGCGCCCCTTATCATCGCCCCTGTTCGACCAGCGCCATCCCGAAGACCCGTCCCGAGCCCCCCGCCCCGGCAGCCTGTCCGGCGGCTGAGCGGGGCCGGAAACGAAGGACCGCAGGCCATGAAGATCAACGGCAACGCCATCCGCCCGGGCATGATCATCGAGCATCAGAACCGGCTCTGGGTCGCCCGCCGCACCATGCACACCCAGCCCGGCAAGGGCGGTGCGTATCTGCAGGTGGAGCTGAAGGACATCCGCACCGGCACCAAGCTGAACGAGCGCTTCCGCGCCTCGGAAGCCGTGGAGCGCGTGCGGCTGGACGAAAAGGAATATCAGTACCTCTACGCCGACGGCGACATGCTGACCCTGATGGATCAGGAGACCTACGAGCAGATCAACGTGCCCCGGGATCTGGCCGGCGACGCCGCGGTCTTCCTGCAGGACGGCATGACCGTCACCGTCTCGTCCTACGAGGAAGAGCCGCTGTCGGTGGAACTGCCTGAGTCGGTCATCCTCGAGGTCACCGAGACCGAGCCGACCGTGAAGGGCCAGACCGCCGCCGCGTCCTACAAGCCGGCCCTGCTGGAGAACGGCGTGCGCATCATGGTGCCGCCGCATATCGAAACCGGCACCCGCGTGGTGGTGATGACCGCCGACCAGACCTATCTGGAGCGCGCGAAGGACTGACCTGCGGCATCCGCAGTTCCGTCCCGCGCCCCGTTCGGGCATGATGCGCCCCCGCAGGCGGTTCCACGCCGGCGGGGGCGCTTCGTCCTTGGACGACGGCGCCCGCGCGGCCCCCTGCCCCGTTCTTTCTGTTCGTCCGACGACCTCGTGCCCGGGAGTTGCCACCGATGGCCATCCGTTCCCCCATCCTCAATGTCATGATCGGTGCCGCCCAGAAGGCCGCCCGCGGCCTGATCCGCGATTTCGGCGAGGTCGAGAACCTCCAGGTGTCCCGCAAGGGCCCGGCCGATTTCGTGTCCAGCGCCGACCTGAAGTCCGAGAAGGTGCTGCGCGCCGAGCTCGCCAAGGCCCGCCCCGATTTCGGCTTCCTGATGGAGAAAGGCGGCGAGGTGAAGGGCTCGGGCGACGGCCCGTCGCATCGCTGGATCATCGATCCGCTGGACGGAACCCACAACTTCCTGCACGGCATCCCGCATTTCGCCGTGACCGTGGCGCTGGAGCGCGAGGGCGAGATCATCGCCGGCGTGACCTATGATCCGCTGCGCGACGAGATGTTCTCGGCCGAAAAGGGCTATGGCGCCTTCGTCAACGACCGCCGCATCCGCGTCGCCGCCCGGCGGCAGCTGATCGACTGCGTGGTCGCCACCGGCATTCCGCGCGCCGACAAGCCCAACCACACCGAATACCTGAAGATGCTGGCCGGCATGATGAAGAACACCGGCGGCATCCGCCGCTTCGGCTCGGCGGCGCTGGACCTCGCCTATGTCGCGGCCGGCCGCTTCGATGCCTTCTTCGAGCTGGACCTGCAGCCCTGGGACATGGCGGCCGGCGTGATTCTGGTCCGCGAGGCCGGCGGTTTCGTCAGCGACCTGACCGGCGGCGACGGCATGCTGACCAGCGGCCATATCATCGCCGGCAACACCACCGTCCACGGCCAGACCCACAAGGTGCTGAGCACGATGCTGGCCAGGCGGCCGCGCCGCCCGGGCGAGGCGCCGGCCAAGGCGTAAGGCCGGCGATCCTGCGACGGCGGGGCGCAGTCATACCCGCCGGGCTTGCCGCTGCTTCGGCGGGTGGGCTATGGTTGGACGGGTCGGCGCACCCCGGTGCACCGGCCGGTCCTGCCGTGCGGCCGCATGACGGCCGCAGGCGATCAGCCATCAGGATGCCATGACGCCCGCGTCGACGCCGACATCCACCGCCCGGCAGCGCAGCACCCCCCGGCCCCATGGCCGGGGCGTTCGTGTCGCGCCCGCCCTCTGCCGCCGCCCCATCCGCCGCACCATGGCCCGCCGCACACTGGTCGCCGTCATGACCGGTCTGGCCGCCCTGCTGCCGCTGGCGGCCGGAACGGCGACCACCGCGGCGGCCCAGCAGGCCGTATCGCAGGCCCCCCTTTCCATTCCCTTCGAGACCGGCAGCGCCGACATCCCGACCTCCGGGCGGCGCGCGGTCGAAGATTTCGCCCGCGGCCTGCCCGACCGGACGCGCGTGCTGGTCGATGCCTATGCGACCGCCGCCGCCGATGCGCCGCCCCATGCCGCGCGGCGGCTGGCGCTCGACCGGGCGCTGGCGGTGCGCGAGATCCTGTCGGGCGCCGGGATCGGCCCGACGCGTATCGAGTTGAAGGTACACGGCGCCGCCCCCGACGGCCCCGCCGACCGGGTCGATCTCGACATCCGGGGGGCGGGATGAGCGGCGTCGGCCTTCCGGGCCGGCCGCCGCCGTTCCCCCACCACATATTCCCCTGCCCGCAGGTCGGCATCGTCCGGCCGCATGCCAGACACCGATCGAAGAGCAAGGGTTGATCCGCATGGCCCGCCCGACGACCGACACCCTGACCCGCCCCCAGCGCTATCTGGTGCGGATGATCATCTTCCTCGTCCTGGCGCTGGCCGTGGCGGCCCTGCTTGGACAGACCCTGATCGACGCCTTCATGACCAACCCGGTCCTGAATGCGCTGATCATCGGCACCGCGGTGCTGGGCTGCGCCTATACGCTGCGCAATGTCTGGCGGCTGAACGGCGAGGTCGCCTGGCTGGAGGGCTTCCGCCAGAACCGGCCGGGCATGGCGGCGACGCCCACCCCCGATCTGCTGGCGCCGATCGCCGGCATGATGTCGCAGACCCGCGAGGACGCGAAGCTGTCGCCGCTCGCCAGCCGTTCGCTGCTCGACAGCCTGGGCTCGCGGCTGGATGAAAGCCGGGAAATCAGCCGCTACATCATCGGCCTGCTGATCTTCCTGGGCCTGCTCGGCACCTTCTGGGGGCTGATCCAGACCATCACCGCGGTCGCGGCCGTGATCGGCAATCTCTCGGTCGGCACCGGCGATGTCGGGCGGCTGTTCGACGACCTGAAGGCCGGGCTGGAAGCGCCGCTCGCCGGCATGGGCACGGCCTTCTCGTCCTCGCTCTTCGGCCTTGCCAGCTCTCTGGTGCTGGGTTTCCTGGACCTTCAGGCAGGCCAGGCCCAGGGCCGGTTCTTCAACGAAGTCGAGGAATGGTTCTCGCGCCTCACCAAGCTCGGCGGCGGTGCCGGTGCGATCGAAATCGAGGGGGCGCCCGGCGCCGGGGCCTATCTGGCGGCACTGGTCGAACAGACCGCCGAGAACCTCTCGGATCTGAAGCGCACCCTGCAGCGCTCTGAAGAGGCCCGCCGGCAGGGCGACGAGAACCTGAAGGCCCTGACCGAACGGCTCGCCACCCTCACCGACCAGATGCGCGTCGAACAGACCGTGCTGGTCAAGATGGCCGAACAGCAGAAGGATCTGAAACCCCTGCTTTCCGCCCTGGTGGATGCCCAGAACCGCGATGACGGCTTCGACGAGGCCAGCCGCGCGCATCTGCGCAATGTCGACATCCTGCTCTCGCGGATGGTCGAAGACATTCCCCAGGGCCGGCAGCAGGCGGTAGAGGACATCCGGTCCGAGGTCCGCCTGCTTGCCCGCACCATCGCGGCCCTTGCCGCCGAGGACGACGCCCGGCGCTGAGCCGGACGCCCTCTTCGTCAGCCCCTGCCGGCATCCCACCCGATGCCCCGTCAGCGTTCCAAGGATCGACGCTCATGCGCCGTTATCGCCGCAAACAGGGCGGCAGCGACATCTGGCCCGGCTTCGTCGACGCTCTGTCGTCGCTGCTGCTGGTCATCATCTTCCTGCTCGTGGTTTTCATGCTGGCCCAGTTCTATCTGAGCCAGGCCCTGTCGGGCCGCGAGGAGAAGCTGGACCAGTTGACGCGGCAGCTCAACGAGATCACGGCGCTTCTGAACCTGGAAAAGGCCGGTGCGGATGAATTGCGCACCACGCTCGACCGGGTCTCCAGCGACCTGGAACGTTCCACCGCCGAGCGCGACAGCCTGGCGGCGCGGGTGTCCGAGGCCGACCAGCGGATCACCGCCCTTGAACAGGCGCTGAACGAGGCAGCCCAGACCCAGCAGGCCACCGAGACCGAGCGGGCGCGGATCGCAACCGCGCTGGAAAGCGCCGAGAGCGACAAGCGCAGCCTGAACGACCGGGTGGCGGAGCTGGAAGAACGGCTGCGCATCCTGGACGAGCGGCTGGTGGCGAGCGAGCAGACGGCCGATCAGCGCGCGCTGGCGCTGCAGAGCGCCGGCGACCAGCTGGCCGACGCGAAATCGGCGATCGAGGCCCAGGCCTCCAGCGTCGATGCGGCGCTGGATCGCGCCGACCGCCAGAAGCAGCGCGCCGACGCCGCCGAGGCCCGGGTCGCCGACATGGCCGCACAGCTGGAGCGGCTGAACCAGGAACTGGCCCGGCTTTCCGGCCTCTTGGATGAAAGCCGCAAGCGCAGCGAGGAGCAACAGGCGACCATCGCCGATCTGGGCCGGCAGCTGAACCAGGCGCTGGCCGCGAAGGTGGAGGAACTGGCCCGCTACCGCTCGGAATTCTTCGGCCGCCTGCGCGAGGTGCTGGGCGGGCGCGACGACATCCAGATCGTCGGCGACCGCTTCGTCTTCCAGTCGGAAGTTCTGTTCGACAGCGGCTCTGCCGACGTCACCGGCCCGGGCCGCGCCCAGCTTGCCCGGCTGGCGGACGCGCTCAACCAGATCGCCGGCGAGATTCCGGAAGACATCAACTGGGTGCTGCAGGTCGACGGCCATACCGACATCCGGCCGATCTCCACCCCCGCCTTCGCCTCCAACTGGGAACTGTCGGCGGCCCGTGCGATTTCGGTGGTCAAGTTCCTGATCTCGCAGGGGGTACCGCCCTGGCGGCTGTCGGCTGCCGGCTATGGCGAGTTTCATCCGATCGACACCGCCGAGACCCAGGAGGCCTATCGCCGCAACCGCCGGATCGAGCTGAAGCTGACCAACAAGTGAGCCGATTCCGCCAGGCCCGACGTTATTCGGCTGGACGGGTTGCCCTGTCCATGGTATGTCGCAGCCTCGAATTTTCCGCGAGGAGGCATCGCCATGAAGCAGGGCATCCATCCGGATTACCACGAGATCACCGTGGTGATGACCGACGGCACCACCTTCCAGACCCGTTCGACCTATGGCAAGCCCGGCGATACGCTGCAGCTTGACGTCGACATCAAGACCCATCCGGTGTGGACCGGCGGCACCGTCCGCCTGTCCGAGAAGGCCGGCCAGGTCGCGAAGTTCAAGAAGCGTTTCGCGAACTTCGGCATCTGAACGACCGCCGGGCGGCCAGCGCCGCCCTCCGGAGCGTCCTCGCTGAAACCCGGCACTCGTCCCCGTCTAGGGGCTCGGATGCCGGGTTTCAGCGTTGAGGGGGCAGGTTCAGGTGCGACCCGGCATGAGGTGGGTGCCCCCCTCTTGAACGGGCTTCGGGCCTTCTTACATCATGGTCGTGCCGGGGCCGAAGCGTCGGACCGGCACCGACCGACCACCACCCTGTGCGGCCCCGAAGCGGGCGCATGAACGGATGCAGCGGCGTCGGTCGATCCACACATTGCTCGTCTATCGGAGGATGTGACCCATGGCTGGTCTCCTGCAGTTTGCCCCCGCGTTCCGTGCCACCCGCGGCTTCGATCCCTTCCGCGCGCCGCTGTTCGATCTGGTCGACCGTCTGGCCGACGGCCGCACCGACGGCGTGAACATCGCCCGTACCGGCGAAGACACCTTCCGCATCGAACTCGCCGTCCCGGGCTTTGCCGAGAACGAGATCGAAATCACCGTCGACAACCGCGTGCTCACCGTGAAGGGCACCAAGCCGGCCGAGGCGGCTGAAGAGGGCGTCACCTATCTGAGCCGCGGCTTCGCGCCCGCCTCGTTCGAGCGCCGCTTCACCCTGGCCGAACATGTCGAGGTGGCCGCGGCCGACCTCGCCGCCGGCGTGCTGACCGTGTCGCTGATCCGCAAGCTCCCCGAGGAGCGTCAGCCGAAGCGCATCGCCATCGGTGCCGCCGGCAACGCGTGATCATCGGTAGGGCCTGAATATCGGCAAGGCGCCGGGGCATAACGCCCCGCCCCCCCCTGACACCGACACATCAAAAGGCGGGAGCCGCGCCCAACGGCCCCCGCCCTCGCCTACCAGAAAGCCCCCGCTGTCGGCGGGGGCTTTTTGCGTTCAGGCTTCCTCTGATGGCGGGCCACCAAGGTGCTGTCCGGCATCTCGTGACCCGTGGAGGATGCGGACGATCTGCGAACCTGCCGGAAGACGCCGGTAGTAAATGACGTGGGAATGCAACGGGAAGCGCCGGTACCCCGGTGGAAAGGGAGCCCGGGCACCAATATCCGGCTGTCGGCGAATGATGTCTGTAGCTCGAGTCAGCGCCTCTGCCCACAAATCGGCCTGACGTCGGCCAAAATGCGTGAACGTCCATCGGTATATGTCCCGGACGTCCTCCCTGGCGCGCCTGGTCCAGAGCACCTCCGGCGTATCAGCCACATCATCCACGCGACTGATCAATCATCTCCTGGCGGATCTCGTGAAGGATGTCGCCAAGCGATTGATCGGACGTTCCGCTCTCCTCGCCCTCGATCAGGGCCGCCACAAGGGCATCCCGGCTGCGCTCGGTGTCGCGATCGCGTGCGATCAGATCAGCGATGTAGCTGTCGACATCACCAAACCGCCCGCGGCCAAGCTGCTCGCGAACCCAGTCTTCTGCCGCATCGGGCAGGCGCACCTTCAGGACAGCCATGTGTCGGATCCCCGGACGTGAAGCAGGAGCGATACACACCTTGATAATGGCCCCGTCGCCGGGCAGCGGCAAGGCTGGGGAGTCCCCACGCCCAACGGCATATTTCAGACCGCCACGCTCGTTTTACGTGAGTGTCGTGATCACTCACAGACTTTGTGGCACCCCATGGGTTTTCAAACCAGACCCAATGTGATACACACAGATCACGCATAGATTTCCGGGCATGGCATGAAGTCAGTCCGGACATAACCGGCGGCCCATCCGTCCAAACGGCATACATGTCGTCTGGATACTCGTGGTCGGCGCCCATAGGCCCGTTACGAACGGCTATGCGCATCTCTGATGCGATTGTCACCCGATGGTCAGGCGGTTCCGCTCGACTGTCCGGGGCCTTTTTTGTCTGGTGTCTTCCGTGATGCCCGGCATCGGCGCCGCACTCATCGCACCCCGATGGGCAGCCCGATCAGATCGACGGAGCATGAGCGACAACAGCGAAAAGATCGTCGTCCAGGGGCTGACCAAGGTTTTCGGGCCCCACCCCTCTCAGGCGCTGAAACGCATCGCCAAGGGAGAAAGTTCCGCCGCCATTCACGAAGCCACGGGGAATACCGTGGCGGTCCGCGAGGTGGACTTCACGGTCCGCGCGGGCGAGATTTTCGTGATCATGGGGCTGTCCGGTTCGGGCAAGAGCACATTGGTGCGGATGCTGAACCGGCTGATCGACCCGACCGACGGCAAGGTTCTGATCGACGGGGTCGACGTGACCGCCATGGATACCAGGACGCTGCGCGACCTGCGCCGCCGGGATATCGCCATGGTGTTCCAGAGTTTCGCACTGATGCCGCATCTGACCGCGCTCGACAACGCCGCCTTCGGGCTGGATGTCGCCGGGATGAAGGTGTCGGAGCGCCGCGACCGCGCCCGTGCCGCGCTCGAGAAAGTGGGCCTCGGCCATCTGGCCGACCGCTATCCGAACGAGCTGTCCGGCGGCCAGCAGCAGCGTGTCGGCCTTGCCCGGGCCCTGGCCCAGAACCCGACCGTCCTGCTGATGGACGAGGCGTTCTCGGCCCTGGACCCGCTGATCCGCAGCGAGATGCAGGACGAGCTGATCCGCCTCCAGGAAGAGGAAAGCCGGACCATCGTCTTCATCAGCCATGATCTGGACGAGGCGATGCGCATCGGCGACCGGATCGCGATCATGGAAGGCGGCCGGATGATCCAGGTCGGCACGCCCGACGAGATCCTGCGCGACCCGGCCGACGACTATGTCCGCGCCTTCTTCCGCGGCGTCGACGTGGCCCAGGTCTATACCGCCGCCGATGTGGCCCGCCGCGAAGGCCTGACGGTCGTCAATCTTCAGGAAAGTCATCTGCGCGCGGCGCTTGAACGTATCCGCCGTGCCGAGCGCGACTTCGCCGTGGTCCACGACCGTCGCCGACATTTCCGCGGCGTCATCTCGGTCGAGAGCCTGGAAGCCGCGATCGCGGAGCGCGACCGCAAGCATGGCGACAAGCCTGTCGACCACGAGGCCGTGCTTCGGGCCGCCTATCTGCCCGATCCGGTGACGGTGCCCGCCGATGCCGCATTGTCGGACATCCTCGGCCCCGTGGCCGCCGCCCCCTATCCGGTACCGGTGATCGACGCCGAAGGCGTTTATCGCGGTGTCGTCAGCCGCCGGGCGCTGCTGAATGCGCTCGATCGCGGCAGCGACGACCAGACGGCGGTCGATGCCGCCTCGGCAACCGGCAGCGGGGAGGCCGCGTGATGAACGATCTTGGATTTACCCTTCCGATCGGCGATGGCGTCGAGGCGGTGGTCGACTTCCTGCTCGACAATTTTTCCCCCGCCTTCGACGCGATCGCCGACGTGGTCGAGACCGTGGTTTCGGCCTTCGCCAGCGTGCTCGCCTTCATCCCCTGGTGGCTGATGGTGATCGCGCTGACCGGCATCGCCCTGTGGCGGGTCAGCCGCGGCTTCGCGGTCTTCGTCCTGGTCGCCCTGCTGGCCCTGGTCGGCATGGATCTGTGGGACGCCACCATGCGCAGCCTGTCGCTGGTGATCGCCTCCACATTGCTCAGCCTGGCGATCGGCCTGCCGCTCGGCATCGCCGCCGCCCGCTCCGACAAGGTGGAAACCGCGATCCGGCCGGTGCTCGACCTGATGCAGACCATGCCGCCCTTCGTCTATCTGATCCCGGCGGTGATGTTCTTCGGCCTGGGCCAGGTGCCGGGCGCCATCGCCACGGTGATCTTCTCGATGCCGCCGGCGGTGCGCCTCACCAATCTCGGCATCCGTCAGGTGCCGGCCGAAATGGTCGAGGCCGGACGTGCCTTCGGCTGCAGCGGCGGCCAGCTGCTGGTCAAGGTCCAGCTGCCCAGCGCCCTGCCCTCGATCATGGCCGGCGTGAACCAGACCATCATGCTGGCGCTGTCGATGGTGGTCATCGCCTCGATGATCGGCGCCGGCGGCCTGGGCAACGAAGTGCTGCGCGGCATCCAGCGGCTGGATATCGGCCTGGGCTTTGAAGCCGGGCTGGGCGTGGTGGTGCTGGCCATCGTGCTCGACCGCCTGACCCAGAGCTTCGGCCGGAGCCGCGGACGCAAGCGCTGAAGTCCGTCGCAAACGATCTGAACTTTTCCAAGTCACCTGCACCCGAAACCATTCCCTTGAGGAGATCGACATGAGCTTCATCCCGAAGCGTGCCCTCACGGCCCTTGCCGCCACCGCCCTGGTTGGCACGATGGCCACCTCCGCCATGGCCGCCGAGGAGAAGAAGATCAACATCGGCTGGACCGCCTGGTCGGATGCCGAGACGGTCACCAAGATGGCGGCCAAGGTCATGGAAGACCGCCTGGGCTATGACGTCGAGCTGACCCTCGCCGATATTGCGCCCCAGTATCAGGGCGTCGAGAAGGGCGATCTGGACCTGATGATGATGGCCTGGCTGCCCGACACCCATGCCGATTACTACGAGAAGGTCGCCGGTAAGGTGATCGACCTCGGCCCGATGTATACCGGCGCCAAGCTCGGCTGGGTCGTGCCCAACTACATCCCCGAGGATCAGGTCAAAACCATCGCCGACCTGAAGAAGCCCGAGGTGGCCGAGAAGCTGGACAACAAGATCCAGGGCATCGACCCCGGCGCCGGGCTGATGCGCCTGTCGGACGAGGCGATCAAGACCTATGGCCTTGATTACGAGCTGGTCTCGGCCTCGGGTGCGGCGATGACCGCGGCGCTCGACCGCGCGATCAAGCGCAACGAGTGGATCGTGGTCACCGGCTGGAGCCCGCACTGGATGTTCGGCGCCTATGACCTGCGCTATCTGGAGGATCCCGAGGGGGCCCTGGGCGGTTCGGAGCGTGTCCACGCCATCGCGCGCATGGGCCTGGATCGCGAGCATCCGGAACTCTTCGCCTTCCTGACCCGCTTCTCGCTGCCGCTGGAAGAGCTGCAGGCGGTGATGGCCGAGGCCGAGAAGACCTCCTACGAGGATGCGGTCGCGAAGTACATCGAAGACCATCCCGCCCGCGTGAACTATTGGGTCACCGGCGAGATCAAGGGCTGATCCCGCAGGATCACCCCCATGACAGGGCCGCCGCCGGGCAACCGGCGGCGGCCTTTTCGTTTGAAGATGCCTCCTATATTCTACCTGAACGTTTATGAACGGGAGGCAGACATGCGACGTGGATGGAAGGCGGGCATCTTTGCAGCCGGGCTGGCCATACCCGGCATCGCGGCAGCCGGGCCCGCCCTGCTGCCGGGAGAGGCCGGGCAGACCGCGGAAGAGGCCCGCGCCATGGCAGACCGCGCGGTCGCCTATTTCGAGGCCCATGGCCGCGCCGCAGGCCTTGCCGAAGTCAATCGCGGGCCGATCGAATTCGACGATCGTGATCTCTATGTCTTCGTCTACGACCTGAACGGTACCTGCCGCGCCCATGCCCGCAGGCCGGGCCAGACCGGCATCAATCTCCGCCGGATCAGCGACGGTGACGGCAACCGCTTCATCGAAGAGTGGATCCGCATCGCCCGCTCCCCCGAGGGACAGGGCTGGTCCCGGTACAGCTACGCCCACGAAGCCAGCGGCCGGGTGCTGCCGAAAATGGCCTGGATCCGCCGCTATGACGATCTGCTGATCGGCGTGTCGGCCTTCATCTATCCCGAACCCTGATCCACATCCTGCGACATTCCGCCGCAGATGCAGCGACAGGCCCGCCCGGGCATTCTGGCCGGATGACCCGACGACGCCGGCCCCTGCATCACCGCCATCCGTCTGCCGCCTGGGCGCTTGCCCTGGCGCTGCTGCTGCGCGCCCTGCTGCCGGTGGGCGTGATGCCCGATCTCACGGCCGCGGCCGAGGGCCGCTTCGACCTGGTCACCTGCCTGGGTCTGCGTTTCGATCCGCCGGCAGATGGCGGCATCGATGGCCGGCCCGAAGACCGGCGCGGAGCGCTCTGCGATTTCGCCATGGTCGTGGTGCCCGACCTGCCGCCGGCACCGGCGGGCCCGGCCCTGCCCATGGCCCTGCCGGCGATCGACCATCCGCCGGCCCTGGCCGCCGCGGTGGCACCGGTGCCGGCCCGGGCCGGCCCGCCGCTCGGCGCCCATGCGCCGCCTTTCCGTCCGCGTTCCGCCTGATCACAGGATCCCACGGACCGGACCGGATACCGACATCATGACCGTCACGACCTCCGCCGCCACGGCGGCGCGGCCGGCAAGCCTTGCCGGCACGCTTTATCGCGCGCTCTGGCGCTGGCATTTCTTCGCCGGGCTGCTGACCCTGCCCTTCCTGCTGCTGCTGGCCTCGACCGGGGCCATCTATCTCTACAAGGACACCTTCGACCGGCTGATCGACGGCCATCTGCTGGTACTGGACCGGCCGGTGGCGCCGGGCGAGACGACCCTGCCGCCCTCGGAGCTGATTCAGGCCGCAGAAGCGGCCCTGCCCGACGCCCGACCGGTCTCGTATCTGGCGCCCGCTGCCGCCGACCGCAGCGCGGGCATCGGCATGAAGACCGCGGACGGCACCGCGATCACCGTATTCCTGGACCCGCGCAGCGGCCAGGTTCTGGGCGACCGCGCCGATCTCGCCGCCCCGATGATGGTGGTGCGCCGGCTGCACAGCCTGATCATCGCCGGCGATATCCCCAACCTGCTGATCGAGATTGCCGGCGGCTGGACGGTGTCGCTGATCCTGACCGGGATCTGGCTGTGGTGGCCGCGGGGACCAAAGCCCGAGGGGAAGCAGCCGGGCGGCGTCCTGCGCATCCGCACGGCCTCTCGCGGCCGCCCCGGCCCGGCAGGCCGGGTGTTCTGGCGCGACCTGCATGCCGTGACCGGCATCCTGGTGGCGCCGGTAATCCTGTTCCTGGCGGTTTCGGGCATGACCTGGAGCCAGGTCTGGGGGCCGACCGTGCGCTCGGCCGCGACCGATGCCGGGCTCGGCTATCCGCTGGGGGTCTGGCAGGCGGTGCCGACCAGCCCCGTGCCGACCTCGGCGCTGGGCGAAACCGCCTGGACGCTGGAGGACGCCCCCCTGCCCCGCTCCCCCGCCACGACCAGTGCCGTTCCCGATATCGGCATCGACCGCGCCCGCATGATCGTGGAGACCCTGGGCATCGCCCCCGGCTACAAGCTGGCCCTGCCCCAGGCGCCCGACGGGGTCTATACCGCCATGGTCTTCCCGCATGACCTGGCGCATCAGCGGATCATCCATCTGAACCGCTGGACCGGCGAAACGCTGATCGATGCCTCTTACGCCGATTACGGCCCGGTCGCCCGTGCCACCGAATGGGGCGTCAACATCCATATGGGCCAGGAATGGGGCGCCCTGAACCGGCTGGTCCTGCTGCTCGCCTGCCTCGCCCTGATCGTGATGTGCGGGGCCGCCCCGGTGATGTGGTGGAAGCGCCGCCCCAAAGGCCGGCTCGGGGCGCCGCGACAGACTGAGGGACGCAGCCAGGCGCAGGCGGCGGCGCTGATGGCGGTGCCGGCGATCATCTTCCCGGTGATGGGGGCCACGATGCTCGCGGCCCTGCTGGTCGAAACGATCCTGTTCCTCATGCGGCGAAGAGGTTTGTAGTTCGGCCTTCGCCGCGGGAATGTGGGACACCTTCGCAGGCGTCCCGAACTTCATCCGGCGGGTTCCGGCTCGCCGGCCTTGCGATAGGCGAAGGTCTCATCGAAGCGCGACAGGATGTATGCGCCCGAGGTGACGGTGGGGTAGCGCGCCGGGCGCTCGACGGTGGTGCAGGTGTCCAGCACCTCGATCGGCGTGTCGTAATCGGGGCCGAAGAAGAACGGGATCGAATAGCGTTCGCGGCCCGACCGGTTGATGGCGCGGTGGATGGTGGACGCAAAGACGTCGTTGGTCCATCGCGCCATCTGGTCGCCGACATTGATGATGAAGGTGCCCGGGATCGGCGGTGCCTCGATCCATTCGCCCGCGCCGTTCAGCACCTGCAGGGCCGACACACCCTCCATCTGGTTCAGGATGGTGAAGCACTCGTAGTCCGAATGGGCGCCGATGCCGATCTGGCGTTCGTCGATCGGCCCCTGCTGCGGCGGGTAGTGGACCACGCGCAGCTGCGCCATCGGCTTGCGGATCAGCGGTTCGAAATGATCCTCGGGCAGGCCCAGCGCCAGGGCGAAACCCCGGAAGATCCGCCGACCCAGCTGATAGACCGCCTCGTAATACCCCTCCATCGCCGGGCGGAACCCGTCCAGCTCCGGCCAGATATTGGGGCCGTACATGGTCTTGCCGGCCAGCACGTCGGGATCGTCGGCCGGCACCTCCAGCGCCATGTCGAAGGCCTCGTGCAGGTCGCCCTTCGCAGTCGGGTCGGTGTTCTCTTCCAGCAGCGGCACATAGCCGCGATGGTTGGTGGATTTGCGGATGTGGATCCGCATCTTCTGGCCCATCGGCAAGGCGAAGAAGTCGCGCGCGGCCCGGTAGGTGCCGTCGATCACCGACGGATCGACACCGTGATTGCGGACATAGAAGAAGCCGACCCGCGTGCAGGCATCGCGCACCGCATCACCCACCGCAAGACGCTCGGCCGGGGTGGAAGCAGGGTCGACCAGCGCCCCGAAATCGATCACCGGGATTTCGGTGAAGGCGAGGCTGCGGGCGTCGAGCCCGCTGTCGACGAGTTCGCGCGGCCCGTTGCCGGTCTGAACCACGGCCATGATCTGTCGTCTCCGTTCGGCATGTCGGTGGGGGGAGATGGTCCAGGGCAGGCCTCAGCAAGAAGCGGACCAGCCGCCCGGACCATGCCACCGCAGGCCGGCGGGCCGGCAAATCCCGACCGGATGGTCAAAATTTAGACAGCCCCCGGCTGTCTGTGCGGAAATTGTGCACACCATGTGATGTGGCCGGTCGAAGCGTCCCGCATTCCGGGCCCGGCAGGCTGCGGCACGGGGATTGCTAAGACGGGGCGGACACCCCTGACCCTGTTCCGAGGACCGCACCCGGATGTCTCTTTCGCGCTTCGCCCGCCGGCTCGGCATCGCCGGCTTCGCCGCCCTGATCGCCGCCACCTCGCTCACCATGGCCCCCCGCGCCCATGCCGCCGACGAGGCGCTGCGTGTCGCGGCCGTGCTGCCCGGCAGCATCCGCGACCAGGCCTGGAATCAGAGCGCCTATGACGGGCTGATGAAGGCCAAGGAGACCATGGGCATCGACGTCGCCTATGCCGAAGGCGTCGCCGAACCCGACCAGATGTCGGCGATGCGCGATTTCGCCCGGCGCGGCTATGGCATCGTGATCGGCCATGGCGGCGAGTTCCAGGACCCGGCCGACCGCCTGGCGAAGCAGTTCAAGGACACGCTGTTCGTGGTCTCGTCGGGGGCGACCGCCGGCGGCAATGTCGCGACGATCAATTTCGACTACCGCCAGCTCGGCTATGTGCTGGGCTATATGGCCGCCAAGGTGTCGAAGACCGGCACCATCGGCTGGCTGGGGGCCACCGAGATCAAGTTCTCGACCGAACTGGTCGAGGGCTACACCAAGGGTGCGGAGGCCGGCAAGCCGGGCACCAAGGTCCTGGTCACCTATATGGGCGACTGGAACGACGTGGCGAAGGGCAAGGAGGCGGCTTCCGCACAGATCTCGCAGGGCGCGGACGTCCTGTTCCCGACCATGGATCTGGCCTCGAACGGGGCGCTGACCGCGGCGAAGGAAGCCGGCGTGAAGGCCTTCGGCATCTATTACGACGCCATCGTCGACTGGCCCGACACCGTCATCCAGTCGGTGATCATGGATGTGAATGCAGCACTGGTGCACTTCCTGGAAGACGCCAGGGCCGGCAAGGCCGGCGGCAAGGAATATGTCTACGGTCTCGCCACCTCTGACGCCGCCCGTTTCGGCAGCTTCCACGAGGCCGTGCCCGCCGATGTGAAGGCCGAGGTCGAGGCGCTGATCGCCGATCTGGCTGCGGGCCGCAAGCAGATCTGACCGCCAGCCTCTCCCACCTCGTCTCCCCTCCCCCGCCAACCACCCCGGATACCTGCCCCATGCCGCGCCTCACGCTCGACGGCATCGCCAAGAGCTTCGGCGGAGTGCCCGCCCTCGACGGCATCACCCTCGACATCGCCCCCGGCACCGTGCATGCGGTGCTGGGGGAAAACGGCGCCGGCAAGTCGACGCTGATGAACATTCTCTCGGGCCTCTACCGTCCGGATGCAGGTCAGGTGGCACTCGACGGTCGGCCGGTGCCGCCGGGCGATCCGAAACGGGCGCTGGATCTGGGCTTCGGCATGATCCACCAGCATCTGACCCTGGTCGACCGCTTCACCGGTGCCGAGAATGTGGCGCTGGCGACCGGCGGCCGGCTGAATCGCGGGCTGGTTCGCGCCCGGGCCGAAGCCGAAGCCCTTGCCGCGGAACTCGGCTTCACGGTCGATCTGGATGCGAAGGTGGAGGACATGCCGCCCGGCATGCGCCAGCGGGTCGAGATCCTGAAGGTTCTGGTCTGCGGCGCCCGGATCGTGGTGCTGGACGAGCCGACCAGCGTGCTGACCCCGGCCGAAGCCCTGGGGCTGATGGCGGCGCTCCGCCGGCTGGCCGCCGCCGGCCGCACGGTGCTGCTGGTCACCCACAAGCTGGCCGAAGTCTTTGCCGCGGCCGACGAGGTCACCGTGCTCCGCCGCGGCCGGCTGATCGCCACCCTGCCGATCGGCCGGGTGGACGCCGACGGCCTGGCGGCGCTGATGGTCGGGGCCGACGAGGCCGGCACGGTCGCGGCCGCACCCGCCGCGCCCTCGACGATCGACAACCAGGCGACCCCGGTTCTGGAAGTGGCCGGCCTCGACATCGACGACGATGCCGGCCGGCCGGCGGTGCGCGGGGTCTCGTTCCGGATTGCGCCAGGCGAGGTTCTGGGCATCGCGGGTGTCGACGGCAACGGCCAGGCCGAACTGGCCGAGGCGCTGGCGGGGCTGCGCCGGCCGGTTGCAGGCGATGTGCTAGTCGACGGCGTGACGGTCGCCCCCGGCCGTGCGCGCGAGCGGCTGACCCGCCATCGGGTGGCCTATGTCCCGCGCGATCGTCACCACACCGGGCTGGTGCTGGACATGGACGGCGCCCGCAACCTGATCCTGCGCGATGTCGACCGCCCGCCCGTCCGGCGCCGGTTCGGCATCATCGACCGCGCGCTTGCCGCCCGCCGGCTGACGCAGGCGATCGCAGAATTCGACGTCCGCGGCGTCGCCCACGGCCCCGCCCGCGCGCTGTCCGGCGGCAATCAGCAGAAGCTGGTTCTGGCACGCGAACTCGGCCATGCGCCCCGGCTGCTGATCGCCGAACAGCCGACCAAGGGGCTCGACGTCGCCGCCACCGCCTTCGTCCAGCGCAAGGTGCTGGACCTGACCCGGAGCGGTGCCGCCGTGCTCTATATCTCGACGGAACTCGACGAGCTGCGCGCGGTCGCCGACCGGATCGCGGTGATGAGCGGCGGCCGGATCACCGGCATCGTCTCGCGCTCCGAGGCCGACCCGCAGATCCTGGGCCGGCTGATGGGGGGCGGTACCGCATCCCCTGCCTCCGACACCCGAACCGGAGACGCAGCATGACGCCCTCCCGCCTCCTCAGCGGTGCCGCCGTGCCGGTCGGTGCGGTGGTGCTCGCCCTTGCCGTGGGCGCCGTTCTGGTCGCAGCCACCGGTGGCGATCCGGTTCACCTGGGTCACGAGATCGTCGACCGGGTGCTGCTCGACTATTGGGGCCTCTCCGACCTGCTGTCGCGGATGTCGCCGCTGCTGCTGGCCGGCATTGCGGTGGCGATCCCGCTCAGGGCCGGGCTCTACAATGTCGGCGCCGAAGGGCAGATCTATATGGGCGGCCTGTTCGCGACCGTGGTGGCGCTGAACCTGCCCGCGGGCGTGCCGATGCCGGTGGCGGTGCTGGCCGCCAGCCTGGCGGGTGCCGCAGGCGGGGCGCTCTGGGCCGGGATCGCCGGCGTGCTCAAGGCCCGGCGCGGCATCGACGAGGTGGTGACCACGCTGCTCATGAACTATGTCGCGCTCAACCTGATCAGCTATGCCGCAAGCGGGCCGCTGAAGGCGCCGGGTGCCCCCTACCCCTATTCGCCGGAAATCCCCGAAACGAGCTTCCTGCCGCTGCTGATGGCCGATACCGAGGCGCATCTGGGGGTGGTCGTGGGCCTGCTGGTCGCCGTGCTCGCCCGTTTCGCCCTTGGCCGCACGGCCTGGGGCTATGGGGTAGAGGTGGCGGGCAAATCGCCCGGCGCCGCCACCTATGCCGGCATCGCCGTCGGCCGGACCACGGTGATCGCCTTCGCGCTGGGCGGCGCCGCGGCCGGGCTTGCCGGCGCCTTCGAGGTGATCGGCCTCAAGCACCGGCTCTACGCCAATTTCGCCGCCGGCTATGGCTATGACGGGCTGGTGGTCGCCTTCCTGGCGGCCGGCGATCCGGTCTGGTCGGTGATCTCGGCCGCCTTCATGGCACTGCTGCGCACGGCGGTCACCACGCTGAAAAGCGCCGGTCTGGACGCCACCGCCGTCACCATCGTTCAGGGATTGATCGTGCTTTTCGCAGCCTCGGGCCTCGCCCTTCAGCGCTATGGCGCCTTCGACCGGCTGCTGGCCCGCAGGCGCCGATCTGCCGCCGCCGCAGCGGGCAGCGGAGCCGCATCATGATCGACATGCTGACCGATCCCGCCGCCCTGGGCGAGCTTTTCGCCACCATGCTCCGCCTGTCGGTGCCGCTGGTCTTCGCGGCGCTGGGGGGCGTGTTTTCGGAACGCGCCGGCGTCGTGAACATCAGCCTGGAAGGCTCCATGATCCTGGGCGCCTTCGGGGCCGCCTGGGGCGCCATCGCCGGCGGCTCCGCCGGCTGGGGCGTGGTGACCGGGGCGCTTGCGGGCGGCATGCTGGGGGCCGCCTTCGGGATCGCCACCATCTATGCCGGCGCCAACCAGATCGTCGCCGGCATCGGCGCCAATCTGGCCGGGCTCGGCCTCGCCGCCTTCCTGCACCGGCTGACCGCCTCCGGCCGCGCCGCCGAAAACCGGGTGCCGGGCTTCGGCGACGTCACCATTCCGGGGCTTGCCGACATTCCCGTCATCGGCAAGGCCCTGTTCTCGACCGATCCGATGACCTGGGCCGCGATCCTGGCCGTGCCGCTCGCCGCCCTGATTCTGGCCCGCACCGGCATCGGCCTCAGGCTGAAGGCGGTGGGCGAAAACCCGCGCGCCGCCGATGTCGCCGGGCTGCCGGTCCGCCTCTACCGGCTGGGCGCGGTCATCGTCTGCGGCATGCTGGCGGGGCTGGGCGGCGCGGTGCTGGTGCTCTCCCAGGTTTTCCTGTTCACCGAGGGCATGACCGCGGGCAAGGGCTTCATCGCCGTCGCCGCGGTGATCCTGGGGCGCTGGTCGCCGGTGGGCGCCGCCCTCGCCTGCCTGCTCTTCGGCCTGTCGGATGCCATTCAGCTCCGGCTGCAATTCGCCAATGGCGATGTGCCCTATCAGCTCTTCGTGGTGCTGCCCTATCTGGCGGCCATCCTCACCCTGGTCGGGCTGGTCGGCCGCAGCCGTCCGCCCCAGGCCTCCGGCAGCTTCTATCGACGGGAGAGCCGCTGACCCCATGGATGGCCTGATCCCGCCGGGCAACCCCGACCACCGCCCCCGCCGCCACCGCGCTTCGGACGAGCGGATCGACCGCATCCTGACCGCGGCGGTGGCGGTGTTCTCGCGCGTCGGGCTCGACGGGGCACGGATCGAGGCCATCGCCCGCGAGGCGGGCATGTCGAAGACCAACCTGCTCTACTATTTCCCGACCAAGGAACGGCTTTATACCGCAGCACTCGACCGGGTGCTCGACCGCTGGCTGGTGCCGCTGCGCGACATGGATGTCGAGGACGATCCGCTGGCCGCGATCCGCGGCTATATCGCCGAAAAGCTCGACTGGTCGCGCCGCGACCCGGCCGCCTCCAGGCTCTTCGCCATGGAAATGCTGCGCGGCGCGCCGCTGCTCAAACCCCTGCTCGACGGCGCACTGCGCGATCTGGTGGAGGAGAAGAGCCAGATCATCCGGGGCTGGATCACAGCCGGCCGCCTGGCCCCGGTCGACCCGCGCCACCTGATCTTCGCGATCTGGGCCACCACCCAGCACTACGCCGATTTCGCGGTTCAGGTCGAGGCGGTCGCAGGCCACACCCTCGACGACCCCGCATTCGCCACCACCACCGCCGACGCCCTCACCCGGCTTCTGCTCGACGGGCTGCGGCCGCGGGCGTAAGGCTGCCGCTTCAGACCACCGGGCTGATCACCCCCACCGCGCGCCGGAGCATGGCCAGCACCGGTTCGGGCTTTTCGTGCAGCATCATGTGGCCGACGCCATCCAGGGCGGTGACCTCGGCATGGCGGAAGGCGGCGGCGAGGGCGCGGCCCTGCTTTGCCCGGGTCATCCTGTCGGCCTCGCCCACCACAACATCGACCGGTACCGAGATTGCGGCGGCAAGGTCGAGCGCGCTGCCGAAGGCGTTGCAGGCGGTGAGGTCGGCATGGAGCACGCCCGCCGGCGCATCGGCGGCATTGGCGCGGGCCTCGGCGCAATGCGGGCCGTCGGGGATGCCGTAGGACCATTTGTCCATCATCGCCTGGGCGGCCGCCGGGTCGTTCAGGGTCTGCTGGAGCAGCGCATCGTTCACCGCCATCACGTCGGCCGGCGCCAGAAGAACCAGGCGGTCCACCGTCACCGCGTCATCGCCGCGGTGCAGCAGCGCCGTCTCCATCGCGATCAGCGTGCCCATGCTGTGGCCGACCAGCACGGCGCGGCGCACGCCCGCCGCCTTCAGTGCCGCCGCGATCCAGGCGGCACTGTCGGAGATGCGGGTGAAGGCCGTCCCCTCGCTGCCCTGGCGGCCCGGCAGGTCGAAGGCGATCACCGGCGTGGTGATCGCGGCATCGTCGAAAACCGGGCGCCAGAAGCGGCGGTCGAGACCGGCGCCATGCAGCAGCACCAGCACCGGTGCATCACCAGCGGCCGGATCGCCCTTCACCCTGGCGGTGGCCGGCTGGCCGTGCACCATATAGACGCGCGGATCGGTGGCGGATGGGGTTTCGGTCATCGGGGGGCGTTTCCTCGGCTGGTTCTTGTTGGTGATGATGAAGACGGGATCAGCGGGCGGTCCAGGCACCATCGACCGGCAGCGAAATGCCGGTGATGTTGTCGGCGGCGGCGCTGCACAGGAAGACCGCCACGCCACCCAGCTGTTCCGGGGTGGTGAAGCGCAGGGTCGGCTGCTTCTCGGCCAGCAGGTCGCGGCTGGCTTCCTCGATCGAGATGCCGTGCTCTTTCGACTTCGCCTCGATCTGGCGTTCGACCAGCGGCGTGCGCACCCAGCCCGGGCAGATCGCATTGCAGGTGACGCCGGTCTCGGCGGTCTCAAGCGCGGTGACCTTGGTCAGGCCGACGATGCCGTGCTTGGCCGCCACATAGGCCGATTTTTCGGCCGAGGCGACCAGGCCATGGGCCGAGGCGATGTTCAGGATCCGGCCCCAGCCCTTGGCCTTCATGCCCGGCAGTGCCAGCCGGCTGGTGTGGAAGGCGGAGGACAGGTTGATGGCAATGATCCGGTCCCACTGCTCGACCGGGAAATCCTCGATCTTCGCCACATGCTGGATGCCGGCATTGTTGACCAGAATGTCGATCCCGTTCGGGGCCGCATTGGCGAACAGCGCCTCGATCTCGGCAGGCTTGCTCATATCGGCGCCGTCATAGACGACCTTCACCCCGGCCTCGGCCTGGATCTCGGCCACCAGCGCCTCGATCTGCGCTGCGTCGCCGAAACCGTTCAGGACCAGATCGGCGCCGGCCAAGGCCAGCGCGCGGGCGATGGCCAGCCCGATACCGCTGGTCGACCCGGTGACGAGCGCGGTCTTACCCTTGAGATTCATGACGAAACGGCTCCTCTGAACTCTGACGGCGCCGCCCGCCTCCGGAAGCCCTTCCGGAGGATCCCGCAGCGCCGTGGCAGTCTAGCCCCGCCCGCCCCGCCGCCGCCAGCATCAAGGCCCGCCCCGGCTGCTGCATCGCAACATGGTCACACGCATACTGTCGCAGTCCGATCTTTCTCAAACCATGTTTAAAGTGACCGAAATATCAAGAAAGCATACGTAAGATTTCTTACAACGCATCCAATTTATAATCAGCTTGCGCGACGATAACATTCAGTTAACCATCTAAGCAAAGGGACGGCATCCGGAGCGATCTCCGGGACTGAACGACACGTCCCGACGGCATGCACCCCGCCACGATGACGATGGCGGGGGCTGCAGGTGGACCGGCTGCCACTTCTGCCCAACGGAGCGGCCGGCCACGTCAGGCAGCGGCCCGGCCCGACCTGCCGGACCGCGAAGGGAGGAGAAGACCAGGTATGATCACGAACCGTCAGGGGACGGGCGCGTCCGTCCGCCGGCATGGCCGGCGCCTTGCACGCACCACCGCAGCCACGGCCATGGGATGTCTGATCGCCGGCGCCGCACTGGCTGCCGACGACTGGACCAGGTCCAAATGGGGCCCGGACGACGAGATCGGCGCCGCCAACAATCTGAGCCCCGAGAAGGTTCTCGAGGCGGCCCAGCTGATCAAGACCGGCAAGACCTATCCGCTGGGTATCGAGACCAATTCCAAGACGCCGGCCTATGCGCCGCGCGGCTTCAAGATCTATGTCGTCCAGCCGGGCCAGACCCAGGGCGGCAGCCTGGGGCCGACCAAGACCACCTATAACGACGACATCATCGAGGGCTGGCTGGGCATCGGCAGCCAGATCGACGGCCTTGGCCATATCGGCATCGACGGCACCTATTATAACGGCCATCAGGCCAAGGACTTCGCCGCGATGACCGGGCTCACCAAGCTCGGTATCGAAAAGGTGCCGCCGATCACCACGCGCGGCGTACTGCTCGACATGGCCGCCCATTACGGCACCGATGTCGTCAAGGAGGGCACCGCCTTCAACAAGGCCGAGATCGACGAGGTCGCCAAGAAGCAGGGCGTCGAGATCCGCAAGGGCGACGTGGTGCTGTTCAACACCGGCTGGATCAGCCTGATCGGCAAGGACGACAAGCGCTATTCCAGCGGCGAGCCCGGGCTCGGCCGCGAAGGCGCACGCTATCTGGCCGAAAAGGGCGTGGTCGCGATCGGTGCCGACAGCTGGGCGCTGGAAGCCATTCCCTTCGAGCAAGGCGCCGGCGTGTTCGAGGTGCACCAGATCCTGCTGCCCCAGAACGGCGTCTATATCCTGGAGAACATGAACACCGCCGAACTCGCCAAAGACAAGGCTTACGAGTTCATGTTCGTGCTGGGCCAGCCCCGCTATACCGGCGCGGTGCAGGCGATCATCAACCCGGTCGCCATCCGCTGAGCGAAGGCGGCCGAAGCTTTCGTGGCCGTCATGCGACGAGGCAGCAGGCATGACGGCGACGCGGCATGGGCGGGGGCTCCCTCCTGTCTCCCCGCCTGCCCGTGCCACTCGGGGCGGCGCCGGTGCGGCCCGGCGCAGGGCGCCGTCCCATCTTCTTAACTTCGCAGGGCGCCGTCCCATCTTCCTTCTGAACCACGATACCCCCTGCGGTACGCCGGAGGGGGTGTCGTCGTCAGCGCGGCAGATCGTGGAAACTGTCGGTCAACAGATCGACCACCAGCCCCTCGCGGGCGATGAAAGCGCCGGGCCACATCACCGCGGCCGCCGCCCCCACCCGGTCCATGAAATCATCCTCGTGATCCGGGTCGTGATGGAAGATGGCGAGCCGGCGCGCCCCGGCCATCCGGGCCAGGCGCACCCCTTCCTGCCAGGTGGAATGCCCCCAGCCGGCCTTGGCCGGGTATTCGTCGTCGGTATAGGTGCTGTCATAGATGGCGAGGTCCACCCCGTCCATCAGCGCCAGCACGTTCTGGTCCGGCCCGTCGGGGCGATGTTCGGTATCTGTGATGTAGGCTACAGACCGGCCGGCATGGTCGATGCGATAACCGGTAGCACCGTCGGGGTGGTTGAGCGGCAGGGTCCGGACCCGGATGTCGGGGCCCAGCATCAGCGTATCGCCGGCGGCGAAATCGTCGAAGGTCATCTCGGCATTCATCGCCTCCAGCGGCACCGGAAAGGTCGGGGCCTGCATCTGGCGGTCGATGACCCGCCGGATGCCGCCCGACGCGATCAGATGGCCGGCCAGCACTTCGAACCGGTTGCCGCGGCGGAAGGCGGGCGAGAAGAAGGGGAAGCCCACGATGTGGTCCCAATGGGTGTGCGACAGCAGCAGCGTGGCCGTGCGCACGCCCGCAAGGTTCATGTGGTGCCCCAGCTCGCGGATGCCGGTGCCGGCATCGAAGATCAGCTGGCGGTCCCCACAGGTCACCGCCACGCATGACGTGTTGCCGCCATAGCGCATATGACGGGGTGTGGGGCAGGCGATGCTGCCGCGTACCCCCCAGAAGGCGACTGAAAAGGTCATCATGCGCCTGTTCGTGGTGATCGGCCTGTCGTCTTCAGAACCGTAGTGTGCGGCGGCGTTCCGGGCAAGATGTGCGCGGTTTGCATCACGCCACCGAAGCAGGCGAACTGCCGTTCGGGAGACCTGAGGATCACCGCCGGGAGAGCGGTGGCCGAACGGACAGGGACCGCCGGAGAGCCACCGGTGCGGGCCGGCCATGCCGGAACCGCATGGGGCGTCGTCGCATCCCTGTCATCATATACCTGTAGAGCACGCGGGGTCGGACAGGAGAGGCCGCTCGAAACGGCGGGTAAGGGATTGGCAAAGACACAGGAATTCTGGGTGAAGTTCTGGGGTGTGCGCGGCAGCATCGCCTGCCCCGGCCCGTCGACGGTACGCTATGGCGGCAACACGTCGTGTCTGGAGATGCGATGCGGAGACCGACGCCTGATCTTCGATGCCGGCACGGGGCTGCGCGTCCTGGACGACGAATTGAGAACCCGGGTTCCCGTGGATGCGGACCTGTTCCTGACCCACACCCATTTCGACCATATCTGCGGGTTTCCGTTCTTCTCCACCGCCTTCGATCCGCGCAACACCTATCGGATGTGGGCCGGGCACCTGCATCCGGAGCGCAATCTGCGCGACCTGCTGTGCGCGCTGATGAGCGACCCGGTCTTTCCGGTCCCGGTCGAAATCATGAAGGCGGATATGAGCTTCCGTGATTTCGTCCCCGGCGATGTGCTGGAGCCGCATCCGGGGATCCGGATCCGCACCGCCCTGCTGAACCATCCGCAGCGGGCGGTGGGCTACCGGGTCGAATTCGACGGCCGCGCCATCTGCTACATCACCGATACCGAGCACCCGGCCGAAGGCGTGGATCCGCGCATCGCCGAGCTGGTGGCCGGTGCCGACATCATGGTCTACGACGCCATGTTCACCGACGAGGAATATCCGAGCCGGGTGGGCTGGGGCCATTCCACCTGGTCGGCCGGCATGCGCCTGGCCGAGGAGGCGGGCGTGAAGACCTATGTCGTCTTCCACCACGACCCGGCCCATGACGACGATCAGATGGACCGCATCGCCGCCGAGGTCGCCGAACGGCGACCGGGCACGGTGGTCGCGCGTGAGGGCATGGTGCTGGAGCCCTGAGCCCCACCTCATCGGCTTCCCCTTCCATCCGGCCGGCTTTGGGTCCATGCTCGGCCGCGAACCGGAACGATCATTTCCGACAGCCGTGCCCCGCCCGACCGGGGCCGCGGTGGTGCCCCGCCACCGCAGGACAAGACCGGAGACGCCCTGCATGACCGCCCTGCCCCAGACCGCGCTACCCGACACGATGACCGCGATCGAGATCACCGCCCCCGGTGGTCCCGAGGTGCTGAAGCCCTGCACGCGCCCCGTCCCGCAGCCGGGCCATGGCGAGGTGCTGATCCGGGTTGCCGCCGCCGGCGTCAACAAGCCGGATTCGCTGCAGCGCCAGGGCAACTACCCCCCGCCGCCCGGTGCCTCGGACATTCCGGGCCTGGAGGTTGCGGGCGTGGTGGTGGCGGCCGGCGACGACGTCACGCGGGTGAAGCCGGGCGACCGGGTCTGCGCGCTGGTCACCGGCGGCGGCTATGCGGAATATGTGGCGGCCCCCCAGGAACAGTGCCTGCCGGTGCCGGCTGGGCTGGATCTGGTGAAGGCGGCCGCCCTGCCCGAGACATATTTCACCGTCTGGACCAATGTCTTCGAGCGCGGCGCGCTGAAGGCGGGCGAACGCCTGCTGGTCCATGGCGGATCCAGCGGCATCGGCACCACCGCCATTCAGCTGGCGGCGTCGCTGGGCGCCGAGGTCTATGCCACAGCGGGGTCCGACGACAAGTGCCGGGCCTGCGAAGAGCTGGGGGCGACGCTTGCGATCAATTATCGCACGGCCGATTTCAAGGAAGCGGTCGAGGCCGCGACCACCGGCGATCCCGGCGTCGACGTGATCCTGGACATGGTCGGCGGCCCCTATCTGGGCCGCAACCTGCAGCTGCTGCGCCGCGACGGCCGGCTGGTCTATATCGCCTTCCTGCAGGGGCCGAAGACCGAGGTCGACCTGCGGCCGATCATGATGAAGCGGCTGACGGTCACCGGATCGACCCTCAGGGCCCGGCCGGTGGCCGAGAAGGCGGCGATCGCCGATGCGCTGGCCGAAAAGGTCTGGCCGCTGATCGAGGCCGGCCGGGTCGGCCCGGTGATCGACAGCGTGATGCCCTTCGACCGCGCGGCCGATGCGCATGCCCGGCTGGACGGCAGCACCCATGTCGGCAAGATCGTGCTGAAGGTGGCCGATCTCTGAGCCCTTGGCCGCCGGTCACATAAATGGCCGCGCGACGGTGCTTGCCTGTCGCGCGGCTTTCGTTTAAAGCCGGGGCTTCGCTATAGTCATCGGCACGACCGCCGCCGGGGGCCCATCCCCGAGCCCCCAGCGGGTGCCTGCCAGGCGGTAGCCTGAACAGTTCGAACGAGGAGCGACATGGCTGGTCCCCTGATGCCGAAGGCCACCGCCGTCTGGCTGGTCGAGAACACCGCCCTCACCTTCGACCAGATCGCCGAGTTCTGCAGCCTTCACCCGCTGGAGGTTCAGGGCATCGCCGATGGTGACGTCGCGACCGGCATCGTCGGTCAGGATCCGATCAAGAACGGTCAGCTCACCCCGGAAGAGGTGACGCGCTGCGAGCGCAACCCGGCGGCGCGGCTGAAGCTGCGCGAGCCGACCGTGCCGCTGATGCGCCGGACCAAGGGCCCGCGCTACACCCCCGTGGCCAAGCGCCAGGAGCGGCCCGACGCGATCGCCTTCCTGCTCAAGAACCATCCCGAGCTCGACGATGCCCAGGTCTGCAAGCTGCTGGGCACGACCAAGCAGACGGTGAACGCGGTCCGCAACCGGACCCACTGGAACAGCCCCAACATCAAGCCGCGCGATCCCGTGCTGCTGGGCCTGTGCACCCAGACCGACCTGAACCGCGAGCTGGCCATCCGCCGGCTGAACCGCAACCCCAACGAGCAGATCCCCGAACCGATGCAGTTCGACGAGGATGACGATCACGGCTACAACGACGATTATTGAGCCGTCGACGGCCGGGCTTTTCAGACGGGCGGCACCTTCGCGGGTGCCGCCCGTCTGGTTTATGGCTGATCCGGTTTATGCGCCAGGCTCCCAAAGCCGCACGGCCCGCCAGCCGGTGCGGCCCCTTTTGTCGGTGCGCCGGATCGCAAGACAGCTCCGGCCCGGCCAGCTGCCGATCGCGATCCCGGCCGCAAGATCGGGCGGCACGAAGACATCGCCCCCGGGGCTGCGCAGAAAGGCGAAAGCCTGATCCTCCTGGCGGTCCAGCACGCCGGTAAAGCGCTCGCACAAGCCCGGCAGCGTGTCGGCCGCAGAGGGACGCCAGTCGATCGCCGGGCCGTCGGCCGTGGCATGGCCCACCTCCACCACCGTGCCCGGTGGCAGCGTCCTGATCGCCGGAAACCGGCCATGGGGCAGAACGAAGCCGCTGGTCACACCGGTCGCCACATAGCTCAGCGCCTTGGCCGTGTTGACATGGTCGACCACGCCCGGGCTGTAGCCGAGATTTGCCCGTTCCAGCCCGCGCAGCAGCGCCTCGGCTTCGGCATCGACCGGGGCCGGCGCACGCGGCACCGCGGCTGCGAACCAGTCGGCCGCGCAGAGGGCCGCCAGGTCCGGCGGGATGCGATAGCCGTGCTGCTCGCGATACCGCGTCGCCTGGCGCAGCTGTTCCGCCGCCTCGTCGAAGCGGCTGTCGAGCGCCAGCAGCCGGGCCAGGCGGATGCGCAGCTGGCCCAGCTCCTGTTCCTCGCGGGCAAGACGGGTGGCATGGATCAGGCAGATCAGGGCATCGCCCCGCGCGCCCGCCTCTTCCAGGATCTCGCCGAGCAGACCCCAGACCCAGGCCGCCCGCCCCTGACGGCGCAGCACCGGGATCAGGCGGCAGCTCGCCGGGGCGGTCTCGCCATCGGCCAGGTGCAGCCTGCTGCGGTAATAGTTCAGCCATTGATCATCGGGTGCGCCCTCCAGCGCCCGGTCCAGCACCTCCCGCCCCCAGGCCACGGATGCCGCCTCCGGGCCTTCGGCGCCGGCCTTCGCCACCGTGGCACGACAGACCGCCCGGACGAAGCGGGTGCGCAGATCATCGAGCTTGCGGCCGGTCTCGTCGACGAAGGGCTTGTGGTCGTCCCAGGTGAAATCGTCGATGCCGGCCCAGTGAGCGAAAGCCAGGAAGTCGGGCCAGACGCCCGAAACCTTGCCGGCCAGACGCAGGACCTGCGAAAAGGCGCTGTCGCGCCGGAGCGGATCGGCCATGCGTGAGAATTCACGCAGGGCCGGCGAAATCTCAGCATGAAGCGCCGTGGGGGAGAGACGCCCGGCCTCGTGCGCATCCACCGCCTGTCGGATCCGGTCGTAGAGCACCCAGGCATAGGCGCGCAGCAGCCAGATGTCGGGGGCACCCTCGCCCGCCCCGGCATGGGCATGGGCGCGGCGCGCCAGATCCAGCGCCTCGGCCTGACGGCCCTGCCGGCGCAGGGCGAAAATCTCCCGCGCGCTCATGCGCCGCGTCCGATCCGGTCGGTCATCAGCCGGCGCAGATCATCGCACAGCCCGCCGGTCGCCCCCGGGCCGCCCACTTCCTGAACCGCCGTCCAGTTCTGGCGGGCATCGTGGATGACATCGATCTCGCCTCTGCGGGTGGCATCAGCGAGCGCGATGCGCAGGCGATAGGGCATCGACTTCTGGCCAGTGCGCCGGATGGAGGTTCCCGCCAGCGCCGCATCCAGTTCGACGAGGAAATCCCGGATGAAGGCCGGCTGTCCGCCTTCGGCCGTGCCGTCCGCCGCCGGCCGGAAGGCCGCGAGCGCCTCCTCGGCAAGTGCGGCATCCCCGCCGCCCGGCGCCATGCCGGCCCGGCCGGGCTGGAACTTTCCGTTGTAATGATACTGCACCATGACCCGCCGGCCCTCGCGGGCCAGGGTGTAGCGCTCGCAATACTGAAGATGCTGCAGGCCGTCGATCGTGATGCCCCGGGCCGCCCAGAAGGCGCGCAGCCGGCGGTGGACCGGCATCAGCGGGGCGGCGGCAGCGGGAAAGGACAGGCGATGCCAGTCGGGATCCGCCCGCGGATCCTCGGCTGGGCCATCGGCCGTGGCCGCCGGTGCCGGATCGGGTGCCCAGATATCCGCCGGGCTGAAATCGGGCGGGTTGACCAGGATCAGCCGGCCCACCGCCCGGGTGACGGCGGTATAGGCCCAGCGGAAGAAGGCCGGGTTGCGCTGGCCGCGGCCGGGGGCGAAATGGACCAGCACCGTCTGCCACTCCCCGCCCTGCGCCTTGTGGCAGGTCATCGCATAGCCGTATTTGACCTGGAGCGCATTGACATAGGGGTCTTCGACGATCGCCTGCCGGAAGGCCGCAGATTTCGGAGACAGATCCGGATGGCGGGTGCGGAAATGGACCAGCAGGGCCCGCTGTTCCAGCGGGGTCAGATCGCGCCCCGGCTGATCGAGCAGGTTTTCGAGCAGCAGACAGCGGGTGCGGACGACCGTCCCGTCGCCCTCGCGATGCGCCACCACCGCATGCCGGAAGCGCAGGGTGACCAGATGGCCGCCGGCCAGCGGCACCGGCACGGTCTCGGCCGTCTGGTCGACCGAGAGCACCTTCACCACATCGCCGTTGCTGAGGCCATGGCGGCGCGAATTGCGATTGACCAGCAGCGTGTCGCCCGGCTGCACCGGCAGGGCGGCATCCCCCCACAGCCGTTCGCGGACACTGCGATTATAGTCGAGCGCGGTGGCGTTGGAGGCCACCACGGCCACCACCTGGTCGCGCGCGCGGATGCCGCCCACGATCAGCCCGACGGCACCGGCGGCATCCACCTCCACGATCTCTGTGGCATCGGGCTCTGTGGCATCGGGCTCTGTGGCATCGGGCTCCGTAGCATCGGGCCTGAGCGAGAGGGTGTCGAACCGCCCGGCCGCCAGCGCCTCGCGGATCCGGGTCGCCCGGTTCAGGATGGCGCTGCCCTCGGCCTGGCGCAGCACCACCGCCAGATCGAAGCCGGCGACCTTCAGCCCGAAGGTCGCGGCCAGATAACCGGCATCGAGCGCGGGCGAGGTTTCCTCCCCCACCGGCGGCAGCTGGGCGGGGTCGCCGACGAAGAGCAGTTTCGCCAGCCGGTCCCCCGCGCGCCCCGGTCGCCGCATGCGGCAGAAGGCAATCAGATCGGCCAGCAACCGACCTGAACCGAAGCGCAGCAGATCGCCCTGCATCTCGCGATCGCCGACCATCGAGGCCTCGTCGACCACGATCAGTGGGGCGACTGTCTCCTCCCCCCGCAGCGGAAAGATCATCCTGAGGCCGGGATCGGTCTCGGAGACCGCCTCCTCGTTCACCTCGATCCGGTCGAGGGCATAGATCGCACGGTGGATGGTCACGGCCGCAGCCGCCTCGCCACCGGCTATCCGGCCGACCTTGTGGGTAAGGATCCGTGCCGCCCGCCCCGTGGGGGCGACAAGGGCCGGTGACAGGTTCCGTGCCGCCAGACGGCCGACCAGGGCCGCGATCAGCGCCGTCTTGCCGGTGCCGGCCCCGCCCCGCAGGATGAAGGCATCCAGCCCGTCATCCCGCAGGAAGCCCTCGATCGCATCGAGCGCCGCCGCCTGATCCGGCGTCGGCCTGATGGGTGTCGGCCTGATGGGCGTCAGTCTGATGGGCATCGCATCGCTCGGTCTGGTCATCTCGCCTGTCATCGCATTCCGGTCGGCCCCAGCATAGTCGCCGGACAGGGCGGCGGGGAAGCTGCGTGACACGAAATCGAGGGCAGGTGACCACGCGTCAGGCCGGCAGCGCCGCGCGCCCCGGGCGCAGATCCCGGCCGCGCGGCCGCGCGAGGGTGAGCACGATCAGCACCGCCACCCCCGACAGGGCGGCGGCCCCATACCAGAGCCCGGCATAGTCGCCGGTTGCGGCGAAGATGCGCCCGCCCGCCCAGGCCCCGAGTGCGGCGCCGAGCGAATGGCCGGCCGAAAGCAGCCCCATGGCCAGACCCATCCGGTGCAGCCCCAGACGGTCGGCGACCAGCCCGGCCGTGGGGGCGACGGTCGAATAGTCGAACAGGCCGAACAGAACCGCGAAGATCAGCAGCAGGCCGTAATCGTCGCCGATGAACACCAGCAGCACCAGCGCCGCCGCCCGGCCGGCATAGATCACCGCCAGCAGCCGGCCGCGATCGATCCGGTCCCCTAGATGGCCCGCCAGGATCATGCCGCCCAGATTGACCGCGCAAAGCACACCATAGGCCGTGGCCGAGGGCAGCGGCGGAAAGCCGCAGAGCGCGACATAGGGCATCAGATGCACCTCGATCACACCCGAGGTGGTGATGCCGCAGATGAAAAAGCTCCAGAACAGCGCGTGGAAGACCGGGTTGGTGGCCAGGAAGCCGATCCGCCGGCCCATGGGCTCGACAGCCGGTGCGGCACCCCCTGGGACCGCCGCCGCGGCACGGGCGCGGGGCAGCAGTACGAAGGCAGCCACGGCCGCCACGCCGGCCGCAATGGCGAGGCCGATGAAGCCGGTGCGCCAGTCATCCGCCGTCATCCAGACCGACAGGATCGGCACCAGGGCAAGCTGCCCGGCCGTGGCGCCGGCGGTCGCGATGCCGGTGGCGAAGCCGCGTCGGGCGGCCGGCACCATCAGCGCCACGGCGGTCGCCACCACATGGGTCACCACCGCGCCGAAGCCGATGCCGCCCACCACCGAAAAGGCCATGATCAGCATCACCGGCCCGTCGGCCAGCGAGATCAGCCCGGCCGCGGCCGCCACCATCACCAGCCCGGCACCCAGCAGGCGGCGGGGGCCATGGCTGTCGGTCAGAAGGCCGGCGGTCGGCGCCAGCAGGGCCATCACCACCAGGGCGAGCGCGCCGGCATTGGACACTTCGGTCCGGCTCCAGCCTTCCGCCTGTTCCCAGACCGGCATGGCAAGGCCCAGTGCCGCGCGGGTCGAGAAGGCGAGGCCGAGCGACAGGAAACCGATGATCACGACGGTCCAGGCAGCCAGGCCGAAACCGAGCTGACGCGGCAATGGAGAGGCGGCGGACATGGGGCGGGAGGCTCCGCGAGAGATGAAACTGCGCGGCATTTAGCCGCGGCGGGCAAGCTTCGTCATCATCTCAATGTCGGCCGCGATCCCATACCCCCGTCCATCTTCGGGCAAGGCAAAGCCCAACTTGCCCTCGGCCCCCGCCGCATCACGCAAAAAAGGCCGGCCGATCAACCGCTGATCGGCCGGCTAACTCCCGGAAACGAGCCGCGGCGGGGACGAAGGAGATGGCCGCGACAGAATGATCATGTCGTTCTATGAGTGAACACGCAAGTAGATTTTTTCTTTGGCTTATTCATTATAATTTAATTTCAAGATACGTGATACACGGGCCCGGTGATCCGCCCCCTTCCGCGGACGCATGTCTGCAGGGGCGGCCGGCCCCCCGACCATCGGAGGGGGTCCACACCCTTGACTTGAACCATGTTTTACCCGATCAACTCTTTCAACGGGACCCGGTGGGAAATTACGCGGACGATGGCCCGGGCATCCCGATAATTATTGCATCCAGGCGCAAGCCGTCCGCAGCCAGGGGGAAACGACCATGTCCGATCAGGCCGCCGCCAAGATCGCCGCGCTGCTGACCGTCACCGAACGCTTCGATCCGCCGGCAGGTGTCGTCGAGGCCGCGGCGGTCAAGGATCCCAAGGCCTATGTCGCGGCCGCCAATGCCGACCCGCTGGCCTATTGGGCGGAGCGGGCGCAGAGCCTGACCTGGACGAAGCCCTGGGACGAGGTCTGCCGCTTCGAGATGCCGGACCATCAGTGGTTCATCGGCGGGCGCACCAACATCTCGATCAACTGCCTGGATCGCCATGTGCAGGCGGGGCGCGGCGATGCCAAGGCCATGACCTTCGTCTCGGAAAACGGCGAAGAGCGCGGCTTCACCTATGCCGAGGCGCTGGCCGAGGTCTGCCGCATCGCCAACGGGCTGAAAAGCCTGGGCGTCGCCCGCGGCGACCGGGTGGTCATCTACATGCCGCTGACCCCGGAAGGCGTGTTCTCGATGCATGCCTGCGCGCGCATCGGCGCGGTGCATTCCATGGTGTATGCCGGCATGGGCGAAGGTGCGCTGAAAAAGCGCATCCAGGACAGCGGCGCGAAAGTGGTGCTGGTTTCCGACGCCACCTGGCGGCGGGGCAAGATCGTCGACCTGAAGGGCATCGTCGACCGCGCGCTTGCCGGCGACGACGCGCCGAAGCTGGATCATGTCGTGGTGCTCTCGCGCACGGGTCGCGAGGTCGCGGCCGGCGAGGTCGATTTTGCGTCCCTCATCGCCCATCAGCCCGACTTCATCGAGGCCGAGGAGATGGAGGCGGAAGACCCCCTCTTCATCCTGTACACCTCGGGCACGACCGGCGCGCCCAAGGGCGTGGTCCATGTCCATGGCGGCTATATGGTCGGCTGCGACACGCTGATCCGCACCTTCTTCGGCGTGACGCAGGATTCGGTCTGGTGGTCGCTGTCGGATATCGGCTGGATCGTCGGCCATTCCTACATCGCCTATGGCCCGATGCTGGTCGGCTGCCATCAGATCATCCGCGAGGGCACGCCCGACTATCCGGATGCCGGCGTCACCTGGGACGTGGTCGACCGCTTCGGCGTGACCGAGATGTTCACGGCACCCACGGCGGTGCGGATGTGGATGCGGTTCGGCAGCGATTTCGTGAAGAAATACTCCCGCCGCAGCCTGAAGGTCATGGCCTGTGCGGGTGAGCCGCTGAACCCCGAGGCCTGGTCCTGGGCGCAGCGCGAGATCCTGTCGGATGACGGCGAGGCCTTTGCGCATTGCGTCGACAACTTCTTCCAGACCGAGGTGGCGAGCCCGATGCTCGGCACCTATCCGGCCATGGCCACCCGCCCCGGCCGCGCCGGCATCGCCATGCCGACACTGCTCGCCCGCATCGTCGACCCCGAGACCGGGGCCGACGTCCCCAATGGTCAGGGCGGGCTGTTCGTGGTGGAAAAGCCCCTGCCCTACATGCTGCGCACGGTCTGGGGCGACCCCAGGCGCTATGCCAGCTATTGGTCGGAGCGCCTCGGCGGCTATGTCACCGGCGATCTGGCGGTGCGGGACGATGAAGGCTATATCGCCCTGCTCGGCCGGTCCGACGACGTGATCAACGTCGCCGGCCACCGCATCGGCACCGCCGATGTCGAAAGCTCTCTGGTCGGCCATCCGGCCGTCGCCGAGGCCGCCGTGGTCGGCCTGCCCGACGAGTTGAAGGGCGAGAAGATCAAGGCCTTCGTGGTGGTGCGCGCCGGCGAAACCGGCGATCAGGCCCTGGTGGCGAAGCTGGTCGCCCATGTCCGCGAGGATCTGGGCCCGATCGCCCAGCCCTCGGAACTGGTGATCGTCGACAAGCTGCCCAAGACCCGGTCGGGCAAGATCATGCGGCGCCTGCTCAAGGCCCGCGAGCTGGGCCTGCCCGAGGGCGACACCTCCACGCTCGACGAATGATCCGCTCTGCGGAACTATAACAATCCGGGCGCGGCCGCCTTGCGGGTGGTCGCGCCTTCAGGTTTTCAGGACCATCCGGAGAGACCATCCCATGTCGGCCGAGCGCACCCCGTCGAAATACGACACCCATCTGGATCGCACTCCCGCGAATTATCAGCCGCTGACCCCGCTCTCGCTGCTGGAGCGCACGGCCGACGTCCATCCCGACCGGGTGGCGGTGATCCATGGCGATCAGCGCTGGACCTATCGCGAACTCTATGCCCGCTGCCGGCGCCTGGCCTCGGCGCTGGCGGCGCGCGGCATCGGCTATGGCGACACGGTCTCGATCATGGCGCCCAACACACCCGCCATGCTGGAAGCCCATTACGGCGTGCCGATGACCGGGGCGGTGCTGAACGAGCTGAACATCCGGCTCGATCCGGAAGCGCTGGCCTTCATCCTGAAGCATGCCGAAACCAAGGTGCTGCTCACCGACCGCGAATTCAGCGGCGTGATCAGGGCGACGCTGGAACTGCTGGACGACAGGCCGCTGGTGATCGATATCGACGATCCGGCGGTCACCCATGGCGAGTTCCTGGGCGAGATCGAGTACGAGGCCCTGCTGGCCGAAGGCGACCCCGACTATGCCTGGGAGATGCCGGCCGACGAATGGCAGTCGATTTCGCTGGGCTATACCTCGGGCACCACGGGCGATCCCAAGGGCGTGGTCTACAGCCATCGCGGCGCCTGGATGAACGGGGTCAACAACATCCTGACCTGGGATCTGCCCAAGCGCTCGGTCTATCTCTGGCCCCTGCCGATGTTCCACTGCTCGGGCTGGTGCTTCCCCTACACCATGGTCGCGGCCGCGGGCACCCAGGTCTGCCTGCGCAAGGTCGACGCGAAGGCGATCTTCGATGCGATCGAGACCCATGGCGTGACCCATCTCTGCGGCGCCCCCACCGTGCTCGGGCTGCTGGTCAATGCGCCGGCCGATGTGAAGCGGAATTTCGACCACAAGATCCGGATGATGACCGCGGCGGCCGCCCCGCCCTCCTCGGTGATCGCCGGCATGGAGGCGATGGGCTTCGAAGTCACCCATGTCTATGGCCTGACCGAGGTTTACGGACCGGCGGTGGTCTGCGAGTGGAAGCCCGAATGGGACGAGAAGCCGCTGGAGGAACGCGCCCGGATCAAGGCCCGCCAGGGCGTGCGCTACGTTCTGCAGCAGGGGCTGATGGTCGCCGATCCGGAAACGCTGGAGCCGGTACCGGCAGACGGCCGGACCCTGGGTGAGGTGATGATGCGCGGCAACATCACCATGAAGGGCTATCTGAAGAACAAGTCGGCCACCGAAAAGGCCCTGGCCGGCGGCTGGTTCCACACCGGCGATCTGGGCGTGATGCATCCCGACGGCTATATCGAACTCAAGGACCGGTCGAAGGACATCATCATCTCGGGCGGTGAGAACATTTCCTCGATCGAGGTCGAAGACGCGCTCTACAGCCATCCCGCGGTGATGGAAGCGGCCGTCGTGGCCCGGCCCGACGAGAAATGGGGCGAAACGCCCTGCGCCTTCATCACCCTGAAGCCCGGTTCCACGGTCACCGAGGCCGAGATCCGCGAGCACTGCGCAAAGCATCTGGCCCGCTTCAAGCTGCCCAAGACCTTCGTCTTCACCGACCTGCCCAAGACCTCGACCGGCAAGGTGCAGAAATTCGTGCTGCGCGAACGCGCGCGAGGGCTGTAAGACGCCGACAGCCGGCCCGGACATACGAAAACCCCTGCCGTCCTATCCGGGCGGCAGGGGTTTCGCGGGATCGCGGGGGTCTTCATCGGCCGTATCGGCGCTGGGCGGCCGCGGCCTGATTGCCGCAGCGCAGGCCGGCATCCCGCCGGCGGGCACTACGGCCTCGGATAGGCGGGTCTACCGGTCAGTTGATCTCCAGCCGCGAGATCTCTTCCTTGACTTTCAGCTTGCTGCGCTTCAGCTCGGCGATCGCGTGGTCGTCGGGCTTCGGTCGGATGTACTCGCTGTGCAACGCCTCGTCGAGAGCGGCATGCTTCTGCTTCAAGGCTTCGACACGCGCCTGAACGCTCATGGACACCTCCGTTGCGCAATACCATCTTGGACCGGGACAGGCGGCCACGTCCCGTGGCACGGCCCGATCCCTTACACAGGGCGACCCCTCAGAAAGTTACGTGGATATGACGACGGACGGCTTCAACCCCCCTGATGACGGTTCGATGACGGCAATGAATGGCATGGGCCGGCCCGGGCCCCGCCGTCTGATCGTCGGCATCTCGGGCGCCTCGGGCGTCGTCTACGGTATCCGCCTGTTGCAGCTGCTGAAATCGGCCGGAATCGAGAGCCATCTGGTGATGAGCAAGGCGGCCGAGATGACGGTCGCCTATGAAACCGATCTGCGCATCGCCGAGGTGAAGGCCCTGGCCCACACGGTCCATGATCCGCGCGATGTGGGCGCCGCGATCTCCAGCGGCTCGTTCCGCACGCTGGGCATGGTGGTCGCCCCCTGCTCGATCCGCAGCCTGTCGGAAATCGCCTATGGCAACACCACCGGCCTGCTGACGCGTGCCGCCGATGTGGTGCTGAAGGAACGCCGACGGCTGGTGCTGATGGTCCGCGAAACCCCGCTGCATCTGGGCCATCTGCGCGCCATGACCCAGGCCGCCGAAGCCGGCGCCATCATCGCCCCGCCGGTGCCGGCCTTCTATGCAAAGCCCGACAGCCTGCAGGCGATGATCGACCACACCCTCGGCCGGGTGCTGGACCTCTTCGACATCGACACGCCGGGGCTGAAGCGGTGGAAGGAAACGCCGTCTCAGGGCCAGGAGGATTGATCCGAGGGCAGACGGCCTTCGGGGTCGTACACCACGACCCGATGCGGCAGATCGGTCCCCCACCGCCACAGAACAAGGTTCTGGTCGTCCGCAGCGGCACCCGTCGCGAAACTCGGGACCAGGACGCCTGCAGCTCCGGCCCCGATCAGCCGCCGCGCCAGTCTCCAGGTCGGAGGTTCTTTGCCGGCCAGAGCCAGCATGAGCCACGCGCACGCCATGTCCTGCGAATCAATCCCGGCGTTCTGCCAGTCTTTTGCAGTCCGCAGATCGACGACGGGTTCACAATCGACGTCGTAAACGCACAACGTGCACGGAGACATCCGCTCAGGCAGGCCTGCGGACACTTCCAGGAGAGTGGTTTCGATCCTGAAGGTAGAGCGCGGGCATGCCCGGCGGATTGAACCGGCCGCCCCGGACCGCCGCACCGTCACCCGAAAGTGGCCTGAACGCCCATTTCGGATCGTGAGCCCGATAGCAGACGCCGGCGAACCTCACGCATAACCGCCCAGAGCGACATGATCGAGATAGTCGCGGACGGCGCTCGCCCCGCCTGTCTTGACCAGAGACTCGGCGGTACGATTTCCCAGAGCCGGAATGGGGTAGGCGCAATACCACGAAAGGGCGGCACGTGGGCCTCCGGCCCAGGCTTCGACACGCTGGAGGATCTCCAGCATTTCCTTGAGACGCCTGGTCGCTGCGGTGTGGCGCGGTCCCCGTCGCTGCAACAGGCTGTCCTTATCGACGCCCAGCATGTCCACGACATCCGGCAGCGGAACGCCCAAAACACGCGCAATCTTTTGGGTGGCGATCAAACGTCGCCTCAAATCTCGCTGGAAAGCCGCGTCGGACTTCCCGATGTCATGAAGAAGGCCGGTAATCGATGCCGGACGTTCAGACGGACGGGTCGGAACACGCCCGCGATTATCTCGCACATGCAACTCTGAGGCGTAATTCTTCATCGCATGCCTCCATTACATGGTTGAAATGTAAGGGAGCGCTGAAAAACGGTCAAGGTCTCCGCCGCCACCCCACCAGTTGCCGGATCTTGTCATCCGCCCCCGGCCCCGCCACAGCGGTGATCTCCTGCGGGCGGAGCGGGCGGCCGTCTTCGGAGCGGACCGCCATCGGCGCCACCGGGCGGCCGGTGGCGGTTTCGGTCAGGAACATGCGCTCGCCGCCGGGATCCGGGGTCCAGCGCTCGCCCCAATGGAGCAGCGCCACCATCACCGGATAGAGGCCGAGCCCCTGTTCGGTCAGGCGGTATTCATAGGACCGGCCGTCGGTGGGCGACGGCGTCTTGCGCAGGATGCCCGCCTCGGTCATCTGCTTCAGGCGGGTGGAGAGCACGCTCGACGACAGGCCCAGATGGTCCTGGAAGGCGTCGAAGGTGCGCATGCCGTTGAAGGCGTTGCGCAGGATCAGGAAACCGTCGATCGATCCCACCACGTCGAGCGCATGGGCGATGCTGCAATTCATCCGATCGAGCGGTTCCCGCGCCACCGTGCTCCCCTCCCGCGTGCTCTCCTCCTGGCCCGGATATCAGCCGGCGATCATGCCGGCGAGGCGCTGATTGATCAGGCCTTCGGCCTCGGACATGATCCGGTCGATCAGTTCCTGACAGCTCGGCACGTCGTGGATCAGGCCGGCGACCATGCCGCAGCTCCAGGCTCCGGCATCCATCTCACCCTCGATCATCACCCGCGGATAGACGCCGGCCACCAGATCGTGGATGTCGTCGATCTTGAGGTCGGCCCCCTTTTCGCGCTCGATCTCGACCAGCCGGTCGACGGCGGCATTGGCCAGCACGCGCTCGGTGTTGCGCAGCGGGCGCATCACCAGGCGGGTATCGAGTTCGGTCGCGGCCACGATCGCCTGCTTGACGTTCTCGTGGACCGGCGCCTCTTTGGTCGCGATGAAGCGGGTGCCCATGTTCATGCCATCGGCGCCCAGCGCCAGCGCCGCCACCAGGCTGCGCGCATCGGCCATGCCGCCCGAGGCGACGAAGGGGATGGTCAGCTCTTCCGCCGCCCGCGGCAGCAGGATCATGTTGGGGATGTCGTCTTCACCCGGATGACCGCCGCATTCGAACCCGTCGACGCTGACCGCATCGCAGCCGATCTTCTCGGCCTTCAGCGCATGGCGGACCGAGGTGCATTTATGGATCACCTTGATCCCCGCCGCCTTCAGCGCCGGCATATAGGCCTCGGGGCTGCGGCCGGCGGTCTCGACGATCTTCACCCCGCCTTCGACGATCGCCTGGATGTATTCCGGATAGGGCGGCGCCTGGAAAGTCGGCAGGAAGGTCAGGTTCACGCCGAAGGGCTGGTCGGTCATCTCGCGGGCCCGCGCGATCTCGCGCGCCAGAAGCTCGGGCGTCTTCTGGGTCAGGCCGGTGATGATGCCGAGCGCACCGGCATTCGACACCGCGGCCGCAAGCTCGGCGAAGCCCACATAATGCATGCCGCCCTGGATGATCGGATGCCGGATGCCCAGCAATTCCGTGATGCGCGTCTTCATGAGGCGTTCCTGCCTTCCCGTTCAGGACCGGAGCCTTCGATGGCCCCCGTGTCATTTAGCTTCGATTTTCGAAGCTATCTCCGGGCGCGACGGAAGGCAAGCCCGCGACGGGCGGCACGGCATCACGGGTGGCGCGGATCATCAGGTCGCGCCAGGCCGCCATCGGCCTGACCGGCGCATCGGCGGCAAGCGTCAGACCGGGGGTCAGCCCCTCGGCCTGGAAGGCGCGGATCAGGCCGGCATCGCGGGCGATCACATGGATCGGCACGCTGTGCGGGGCATCGGCCGGGGTGACCAGCGGCGGCTGGTGGTCGCCGACCACGATCAGCAGGGCATTTTCCGGCATGCGCTCCACGGCCCAGCGGCCGACCAGGGCCAGGGTATAGTCCAACGCATTGGCATAGCGTTCCGCCCAGTCGGCCGTGTCGCGGGCAAAGGGCTGGCCCTCGGGCGGGGCGGCGGTCTCGAAGATCCGCCCGCCGGCGGCGCCCGCCATCGACCAGTCGTCGAGCAGCGGCGGCAGCGGCCCCCAGGGATGATGGCTGGTGATCATGGCGAATTCGAGGAAGAGCGGCGGCCGGTCGACGGGTGCCTGTTCCTCGGCGGCGTAGCGGTCCAGCGCATACTGATCCGGCACCGTCGGCCAGCCGAAAGCCGGGCCGCGATAGTCGAGTGCGGCCGCATCCATCACCCGGTCATAGCCGAAGGCGGCCGCCTCGGGCCAGGTTTCGCGGATGGCCGGCATCAGCGCCACCGTCCGCCAGCCGGCGCGGCCGAACAGGTCGACCAGCGTCGTGCGCCCGGCCGAGAGCGCATAGTCATAGGCCCGCTGCCGGTCGAGCGTCAGGCCCGAAAGCAGCGTGCCATGGGCCAGCCAGGACTGGCCGCCGACGACGGGGCTGTCCAGCCAGCCGCTCACCACACGGAAGCCCGCAGCATCGAGCCTGTGCCCCAGATCCGCCAGCCGCCGGCCCACCGCATCGCGGATCCGCGGATCGTGATGGGCCGACCAGCCGTAGCTTTCCATGAAGAACAGGTTCACGTCGCGGCCGCGCAGCCGCGGAAACAGGGCCGGCCCCGGCAGGTGAGCTGCGGGATCATCCGCCACCGCCGCGGCAAGCTCCGCCTCGATCCGGGCCCGTGCCTTCAACGCATCGGCCTGGAAGGCGGCGAGCCGCAGCGCCCCCGCCCCCACCGGCCCGCCGGTCTGGCTGGCGGCCCCGACCACCTGGCCCAGCGCCAGCATGCCGCCCAGCACCGCGACGGTCATCGCCGGCCGGCGGCCGCCGGTCAGATGGCGCCGGGCCAGAATCTGGCCGCGCCGGGCGAGCAGATAGACCGCCACCGCCGGCAGGATCCAGAAGCCGAGCACGGTGGCGAGCCGCGCCGGATCACCCGCCAGCACATCCCAGAGCGCCGGCATCAGATAGAGATCGCGACCGAGATCGAGCGGCCGGCCCGCGGCGGCATGGGCGACCAGATCGGCGCCGCGCAACAGCACCAGTGCCGCCAGACCGGCCGCCGCCAGCCGGAGCAGGAAACCCGGCAGCCAGCGTTCGGCCTGTGCCGGGCTGCGGGCCAGGCTGCTGCCGCGGGTGACGGGAAAGCCCCCCGGCAGGGCCAGGGCGAGCAGGATAACCGCCGCCACCTCGACCGACAGGCGGAAATGGGCCGGCGTGAACCAGGCATCGAAGCGTGCCGGCATGTTGACCAGCAGGCCGGCCAGGATCCAGACCAGCAGCAGGCGGGCAAGGCCGTCAGCGAAGCTTGTGGGGGGCGGTCTCACCTCGGGGCGATCCTCGTCGGCACGGGCGGCGGGCAGAACATCCGGAAGTGGAAGAAGATGGGCCGGTCCCGTGCGCGATCAAGACGACGCAGGATCACGCGCGACCTTCCGTCTCCCCCCGCGGAATGGCCGGGCCCATGCTCGCCACCAGCCCGTCCCGCACCCGGGCCCAGCCGTCGGGCAGGGCCACCAGCAGCACCCCATAAAGATCCAGCATGCGGGCAAAGGCGGTGCGGCCGTCTTCCCCCGCGCCGAGCGGCCGGGCGAGGCCGTCCAGCACCGGTGCCAGGGCATCGAGCATGGCGGTCTCTGCCGCAATCTCGTGGGCGAGCAGGCCGTCGCCGATCGCCCGGGCACGATCCGCCGCCATGCCGGCCATGACCGGGGCATCGCCGCGCAGCCGCCGGCGCAGGGCGCGCAACGGCCGCACCACCTCGGCCCGCCAGCCGGCGGCTGCCGCATCCAGCGCCGCAATGCCATGCGCGTCCAGCCGGCGGCCGGTCGCCGCAGCATGGTGGAAGGCCAGGATAAGCACCACATCGGCGCCATGGCCGTCCTGGGCCTCAAGACAGACCTCGCGCGCCGACGGCCGGCCATAGACCGCATGGGCATGGCGGCCAAGGGGGGTCTGCGGCGTGGAGGGGGCAGGCACGGGGCTGGGCATGATGCGCATCTTCCGGCAATGTCTTGAGAGGGGGCGTGCTGGGCTTATGCGTCGGCGCGAGTATACACGGCCGGGCGGTGTTTGTATGATCCGCGGCCCCCGATCCCTCCTGAAGGTCCGGCAGCCGCGCCGGCCCGATCCGCCAGAGACAGAAGGACAAGGCTTCATGACCGGAACGCCCGCCGGAACGCCCTCCGCCACCGCGCCCCTGGTCGGCATCGTGATGGGCAGCCAATCCGACTGGGCCACCATGCGCCATGCCGCGGTGCTGCTGGAACGTTTCGGCATCCCGCACGAGGTACGCATCGTTTCGGCCCATCGCACGCCGCAGCGCATGGCCGATTACGCCGCCGCCGCGCGCGGCCGGGGCCTGCAGGTCATCATCGCCGGTGCCGGCGGCGCCGCCCATCTGCCGGGCATGATCGCCGCCCAGACCAGCGTGCCGGTCTTCGGCGTGCCGGTGCAGAGCAAGGCGCTGAACGGCATGGACAGCCTGCTGTCGATCGTGCAGATGCCGGCCGGCATCCCCGTCGGCACGCTGGCGATCGGCGAAGCTGGCGCCAAGAATGCCGCCCTGCTCGCCGCCGCCGTGGTCGCCAACCACGATGCCGCCGTGCTGGAGGCGCTGGAAGCCTTCCGCGCCGAGCAGACCGACGGCGTGGCGCTGGAACCGGTCGACGACCAGGCCTGAGCCGCCTTCTCATCTTCCCTCACCCTGTACGGACGACCCCGATGACCGATCGCACCACCACCCCCGCCCCGCTCGCCCCCGGTTCGGTGATCGGCATCATGGGCGGCGGACAGCTTGGCCGGATGGCTGCGATCGCGGCCGCGCGGATGGGCTACAAGGTCCATGTCTACGCGCCCGAGGCCGAAAGCCCGGCCGCCGAGGTGGCCGATGCCTGGACCCGCGCGGCCTGGGACGATGCGGCCGCCCTCGACGCCTTCGCGGCCGCGGTGGATGTGGTGACCTTCGAGTTCGAGAACGTGCCCGCGGCAAGCGTCGCCGGGCTGGCGGCGAAGCGCCCGGTGCGCCCGGCCTGGACGGTGCTGGAGACCACCCAGGACCGCCTGTCCGAGAAGGATTTCGTCAACCGGCTGGGCATCGGCACGGCGCCCTATGCCCGGGTGGACGATGTCGACGGGCTGGTTGCCGCCATCGAGAGGCTGGGCCGGCCGGCGATCCTGAAGACCCGCACGCTCGGCTATGACGGCAAGGGTCAGGCCCGCATTGCGGCCGAGGGCGACATCCGCGCCGCGGCCGAGGCCGCCTTCGCGACGATCGGCGGCCGGCCCGCGATCCTTGAAGGCATGGTCGATTTCGGCTGCGAGATCTCGGTCATCGTCGCCCGCTCTCCCGCAGGCGAGGTGCGCTGCTTCGAGCCGGCCGAGAACGAGCATCGCAACGGCATCCTGCATCTGAGCCGCGTGCCAGCGCGGGTGGCCGAGGCCACCGCCATCGAGGCGCAGCGCATCGCGCTGGCGCTGGCCGAGGCCTTCGGTCTGGAGGGGCTGCTGGCGGTGGAGATGTTCGTCACCCGCGACGGCCGGGTGCTGGTCAACGAAATGGCGCCGCGGCCGCATAATTCGGGACACTGGTCGTTCGACGCCGCCGCGACCAGCCAGTTCGAGCAGTTCATCCGCGCGGTCGCCGACCTGCCGCTGGGCGATCCCGCGCGGCTGGTCGATGCCGAAATGGAAAACCTGCTGGGCGACGATGTCGACCGCTGGCACGAGATCCTGGCCGAGCCGCGCGCCAAGCTGCATCTCTACGGCAAGAGCGAGGCCAAGCCGGGCCGCAAGATGGGGCATGTCACCCGGCTCGGTACCGCGCGCAGCAACAGCTGATACGGCAGGCGGGGGCTCAGCGCCCCCGCATCCGCAGGGAATTGCGGCCGGCGAAGCGGCTGCCGCCAGGCAGGAAGCGGCGCGGATCGGGCAGCATCTTTTCCACCCGGCCGCGGACCTTCTGGATGCGCATCACATCGGCGATCCGCCGGTCCAGGAAGGCGCGGGTGTCGGCAAAGCCCTCGCTTCTGTCGTCCAGCCAGACCGCGAGCGTCGAGCTGTAGACCGCGGCCAGGGTCGCGCGCTTGGTGTAGAAGCTGAAATCGGTGGCCGTGTCGCCCGCCGCCCACCACATCGCATCGACCGTGCGATAGAGCGTCTTCAGGCCGAGGGCGGCGTTCTGCGGCAGGGCGAGCAGGCCGAGCGCAGTGCGGATCGCCTCGCGATGGGGCAGATTCTGCTCCAGCCGCACCAGAACCGCGGTGGTGATGCGGCTGCGGATCGGCAGCGACGGCAGATCGATCCGCTCCAGCTCCGCCGCCATGCGCCGGTCGGCATAGTCGCAGAAATGCACGATCAGATCGATCCGCCCGCGCGGGAACAGCCGGCGGGTGGCGGCGGCGTCGAAGCCGGCGGCCTGGCCGGCGCGGCGGACCAGGTCGTCCGTCCAGCCGTCGAAGGGCACATCGGGCAGCGCCTGTTCCAGCACCGCGTCGCGATCGCGCAGAAGCTGCGGCACGCCGGCTTCAAGCTCCCCCGCCCCGCCGGTTTCGGTATCTGAGGGCGGCAGAACCCCGGCCTCGTCGTCAGCGCCCGTCTGGTCGCGGGTATGTCCGTCGTCTGCGGTCATCTTCCGTCTCCCTCAGGATCGGCATGGTCGTCGCGGCACCATGCCAGATCAGCTAGCGTCGCAAGGCTACGCCGTCAACGGGTCATGCCGCCGCATAGGCCGCGTCGAAGAAGGCGCGCTCCGCCGCCACTGCGCGCCGGAACAGATCTTCGACCCGTGCCCGGGCCGCATCATCCAGCATGGGGCCCACCCGGTCGAGTTCCGAGACCAGCCAGCCCACGAACTCCCGGAAGAACGGATTATCGTGGAGTGTGATCCATTCGGCATGCTCGAAACGTGGCGGCAGGCGGCCCCCGGCCCGCTCGGCCCAGGAGAGATAGCTCCATTCCGCCACCACCAACACCGCCAGGCAGCAGGCATAGTCGGCGGTCAGCCGCGCCTCGGCCATCAGCGCCTTGAAGGTGGCGGTCGCCGGATGGTCGGGCAGGTCCGCCCGCATCGCCTCGTCCACGCCCAATGCCTTGAAGGCCCGGAGGAAATAGTCGTTCTCGTCGCTGGTGACCATGGCGGCGAAGCGGCAGAGCGGGATCCGCGCCTCGAAGCGGTCGGCCGAGGCGATGGCCGCGCCCAGAAGGGCCACGAATGCGTCGATGAAGCGGTGATCCTGAACCAGATAACGGGCGAGCACCGCATCATCCAGCGTGCCGGCGATCAGCTCGTCGGTGAAGCGGTGGCCGGTGACCGCGCTCCAGTCGGGCTCGGCGGCGGCACGCAGGCTGAGGCTGAAACGCGCCTCGGCGGGGCTGGCGGACATCTGGCATCTCCCTGGGTCTTCTGATCCGGCCACACGCCCTTGCCGGCGTGGGCCCCTTCCCCTATACTCGGTTTCGAACAAACACGCACGCCGTCGGGATCTCGGGACGAGAGGCTGGGAGGCCACTCGTGCCGGCTTTCGTTTCGCAACGGTCGAATCGGTTTGACTTTCATCCGTCGCCCCGGTACCAAAGGCGGCCGATGGTCGCCGAGGGTTTCGGTGGTCGTGATCTGTCGCGGTGCGTCGCGACGGGCCCGGACGGAGGACGTCCGGACCGGGTTTCAATCGACTGACAAGACGGGTGTAGACTTGGTGCAGGTCATCGTTCGCGACAACAATGTCGACCAGGCGCTTCGCGCGCTGAAGAAGAAGATGCAGCGTGAAGGCATCTTCCGCGAGATGAAGATGCGTCGGCATTATGAGAAGCCGTCGGAGAAGCGCGCCCGTGAGGATGCGGAGGCCGTTCGTCGCGCCCGCAAGCTCGCGATGAAGCGTGCGCAGCGCGAGGGCCTGCTCTGAGCAGCAGGCGCGTTCCGCGCCCCGACGACCGGATGCATGCCCTGAAGCCGAACCGGCCCACGGTATGACATGCCTGCCGTTACGAAAGACCGCCCTCCTCGCGAGCGGCGGTTTTTTGTTGCCCGGATTCCGGTGACGGGTCTAGCTTCCGCCGGCGCCCTGCCGCGCCGCCCTCCCTCCCCCCGGTCGTGAAGGAAGCCCGATGATCCGGCATATCGTGATGTTCAGCGCAAAGACCCCGGCCGATCTCGCTGCGGTGCGCGACGGCCTCGCGATCCTGGGCGGCATTCCCCATGCCCGCCGCTTCGAGGTCGGCACAAATACCAAACGCGATGCGCTGTCGTCGGATGTCGATCTGATCGTCTATGCCGAGTTCGACGACGAGGCCGCCCTCGCCGCCTATAAGGCCGACCCGCTTTATGCCGAATCGATCGCCCGCGTCCGCCATCTGCGCGATCTGCGCATCGTGGCCGATTATGTCGTCGAGGATGCCGTCATCGCCGACCGGCGCGGCTGAGACCGGGCAAAACGCCCCGGCGTCTCTCCGGTCCAGCGCCGGAAGGCGCGGGTGAAGGCGGCGGCATCTGCATAGCCCAGCTCTGCCGCGACATCCTCGATCGTCGCCTTGCCCGCAGCCATCAGCCGGCGGGCACGCTCGATCAGGGCCGCCTCGCGTTCCCGCCGGAAACTGGTGCCCGCCTCGGCCAGACGGCGGCGCAGAGAGCGCTCCGACAGAGCAAGCCTGGCCGCGGCCGTCGGAAGATCCGGCGGCGGGTGGTCGGCGTCGCGCAACAGCACCCGAAGCGCCAGAACCGGACCGCCCGCTCCGCGGCGGACCGCCGCCGCCAGCAGAGCCTGCTCGGCCGAGAGCGTCGCAGACAGGTTGGCGAAGCGCAATGGCGCCGCACGCAGATCGCCATCATAGACCAGCCGGTTCCCGTCCTGACCAAACGTCAGATCCGGCCCGAAGACGACGCGAAAGGCTTGCTCGTCCTCGGGTCTCGGCGGGCATGGCAGTCTCAGCTCGGCGCGTGCAGGTACAACCGGCGCGCCAATCAGATCCTGCAACACGCGTGTGATCGAGGTATTGCCCCGGCTGATCAGAAAATGATGAACCGGTGGCGGCAGGTCCAGCAGCACGCGATCGTCAAGGCTGAAGATCAGTTCCCCCGCCGGGCCGTCGGCCGCGGTAATGGTGCTGTACGACACCCCAAGGATCGGCAACCGCTCCCACAGGGTGAGCGCATCGGCCAAGGTCGCCCGGGTCATCATCGCCCAGCCGAACAGGCCGAGCCCGGCAACGCCGTAGCGCAGCCCGGTCTCCAGCCCCAACCGCATCGGGTCCTGATCGGGCAGGCCGGAAAGCAGGGCCTCCACCACAGCCAGTTCCTGCCAAGCCAGAACAGGAATGTCCGGCTGATCAAAGAGCCGGGGGTCCAGCCCGCCCGCCACATAGAGCCGGGCCGCGTCCAGCCCGCAGGCGACACCGGTCGCAACCGAATTGATGACGCCCAGCGGATCCCGTCTTTCCCCGGCATGGATGCCCATAATGCCTCTGGCGATAATCGGTAGTTCTGGCCGAAAAGATCAAGAAATCGGCCGGGGACATCATGGCACGAAACGACCTCTGGTTGCACAATTCTGTCATGCAAACCGGAAACATACCGGAGCCCGCCAGGGGGAAACAGGATGAGCGCAAACCCGTTCTTCTTCGCACGACCGCCCGTCGCCACCAGCAATCGCCCGGTGGCCTCGGCCCACTTCAACATCAGGCCGATCACCGGCGCTCTGGGGGCGGAGATCACCGGTATCGACGTCGCCACGGCCGGCGCTCCGGCGATCGCCGATCTGAGGGCCGCCTTGATCCGCCATCAGGTGGTCGTCATCCGGGGACAGGCCCTGGATCCGGCCGCACTGGAGCAGGTGACCCTCCGCCTGGGTTCTTTCGGCCACGACCCGTATATCCGGCCGATGCCGGGCTTTTCCAATGTGCTGCGGTTGCTGAAAGAAGCGGATGAACGCCATCCGGATGTCTTCGCCGAAGCATGGCACAGCGACTGGTCCTTCCTGGATACCCCTCCCGCCTTCACCCTGCTTTACGGCCATGATGTGCCTGACTGGGGTGGCGACACCATGTTTGCCAGCCAGATCCGCGCCTTCGAGGCACTGAGCCCCGCCATGGTCAGGCTGCTGGAACCCCTGAAAGGCATCCACAGCGCACGGCGCGCCTATGCACCGGCCGCCCGGAGCCTGATGGCCGACCGGCTGCCGAACATGGATATCGTGGTCAGTGAAAGCGCAATGGCGACGCGGCTGCATCCAATCATCCGCACCCACCCTGAAAGCGGCGCCCGTGCGCTCTATGTCAGCCCGAGCTACACGATCGGCATCGACGGCTTCATCGATCAGGAGGCCCAGGCTCTGCTCGGCTATCTGTTCCAGATCTCAGTCGATCCCCGCTTCACCTGCCGGGTACGCTGGGAACAGGGCAGCCTGACCATCTGGGACAACCGATCGGTCATGCACCTGCCGATCGGCGACTATCACGGCGCCCGGCGCGAAATGTACCGCACAACGGTGGCCGGTACAGAACCCATGCTGGAGCCGTGCCCTGATTAAACGCTGTCGTGCCTGAACCACTCCCTGCCGCATGGCCCGGTTCAGGCCAGAATCAACAAGACCAAGAAACGCCCAGGCAGCCCGGTTTCACGACGACGACCACGGTTACCCGGTCGCATGCCAGCAGCCGGTTCGGCGTCTGCCGCGCCGCCCCTCCCCGGCCAAGGCCGCCGGCCTGCCCCCCTTTACCACCACCGCGGCCCTTGCCCCCCTGGCAGCCGCGGCGGTGGCATTGGGCGTATCTGAATCCGGAGGCCGCATCTTCGTGGTGCCGCAACTGCCGGACCGTATCGACGGGGCACTTCAATAACGGTAGCGACGTTGGATGACCCCGATCAATGCGTCTGGACCAGTATCCGGAAAGATCTCCCCTTAGCCGCTCGGGCTTCCCAATGCCTTCAAATGGATGCCGCAAAGCATCGCGAACGCGGTCATTGATCCGCCGGAGCATCGCCTTGTCAGCCTGCTGCCAGTGAACATAATCAGCCCACGCATCCTGGATCCAGACCAGTCGGATGCTCATTCCGGGACCGGCTCATCCACAAGATCACGATGGACGTGAAAGACAAGATCACCTCGCACAAAAGAACGCGGCCCCCGTCTCCGGAGGCCGCGTCTTTCGTCGTCTGATGCGTCGTCGTGGTGCGGTCGGGCGGCGCCTGATCAGGCGTGTTCGATCGCCTTCACGATTTCCTCGGTCATCTTCTTGGCGTCGCCGAAGAGCATCATGGTGTTGTCGCGGAAGAACAGCTCGTTCTCGACGCCGGCATAGCCCGAGGCCATGCTGCGCTTGATGAACAGCACCGTGCCCGCGCGCTCGACGTCCAGGATCGGCATGCCGTAGATCGGGCTTGCCGGGTCGGTCTTGGCGGCCGGGTTGGTCACGTCGTTGGCGCCGATGACGAAGGCCACGTCGGTCGAGGCGAAGTCGCGGTTGATGTCTTCCAGCTCGAACACCGCGTCATAGGGCACATTGGCTTCGGCCAGCAGCACGTTCATATGGCCGGGCATGCGGCCCGCGACCGGATGGATGGCGTAGCGAACCTTCACGCCTTCCTTCTCCAGCATGTCGGCCATTTCCTTCAGCGCATGCTGCGCCTGGGCCACCGCCATGCCATAGCCGGGGACGATGATCACCGACGAGGCGTTCTTCATGATGAAGGCGGCATCTTCGGCGCTGCCCTGCTTCACGGTGCGGTCACCCATGTCGGGGCCACCGGCGGCAGCCGAGCTGCCATCGGTGCCGAAGCCGCCCAGGATCACGTTGAAGAACGAGCGGTTCATGCCCTTGCACATGATGTAGGACAGGATCGCGCCGCTCGACCCCACCAGCGCGCCGGTGATGATCAGCAGGTGGTTTTCAAGGGTGAAGCCGATGCCGGCCGCCGCCCAGCCCGAATAGCTGTTCAGCATCGAGACCACGACCGGCATGTCGGCGCCGCCGATCGGGATGATCAGCAGGATGCCCAGCGCCAGCGCGATGAGGGTGAGCAGCCAGAAGGCCGCCGGCGCCTCGGTCAGGCAGAACACCACGATCAGCGCAATCACGGCGATGCCGAGACCCAGATTGATCGGGTGCTGCATCGGGAAGCGCACCGGCGCCGACTTGAAGATGCCCTGCAGCTTGCCGAAGGCGATGATCGAGCCGGTGAAGGTGATCGCACCGATGGCCGAGCCCAGCGACAGCTCGATCAGGCTGTTCACCTTGATGCTGCCGGCGGTGCCGATGCCATAGGCCTCGGGCGCGTAATAGGCGGCGATGGCGACGAAGACCGCGGCGAGGCCGACCAGGCTGTGGAAGGCGGCCACCAGCTGCGGCATCGCGGTCATCTGGATGCGCAGCGCAATGATGGTGCCGGCAGCACCGCCGATGATCACGCCCAGCACCACCAGCCAATAGCTTTCGACACCCGGCTGGAACAGGGTGACCAGCACGGCCAGCACCATGCCGCCAATGCCGATGCGGTTGCCGTTGCGGGCGCTGACCGGCGAGGACAGCCCCTTCAGCGCCATGATGAAGCAGACGGCGGCGACGAGATAAAGGAGTGAGGAAAGGTTTGCGTTCACGGTTCCGCCCTCAGCCCTTCTTCTTGAACATCTGCAGCATGCGGTTGGTCACCACGAAGCCGCCGAAGATGTTGACCGAGGCGAGCGTGACCGCCAGGAAGCCCATCACCGTGGCGAAGCCGAAGGTGGCAGGACCGGCGGCGATGATCGCACCGACGACGATGATGCCCGAGATGGCGTTGGTGACCGCCATCAGCGGCGTGTGCAGCGCCGGCGTCACCCGCCAGACCACGTAATAGCCGACGAAGATCGCCAGCACGAAGACGGTCAGGCCAAGCACCAGCGGATCGACGCCACCATGGGCGGCGGCACCATCAACGGCAAGGCGGGCGATTTCGGCCTGCGCCTGACGCGCGGCGTCGAGGCTGGCATTGGCCGCCTCGAGATTGGCATCGGCGGCAGACTGAAGCTGGTCGAGCGCGCTCATCACTCGGCCTCCTTGAAGTTCGGATGCACCACGGCGCCGCCCTGGGTCAGCAGCGTGCCGGCGATGATCTCGTCGGCCGTGTCGACCTTCAGCGCCTTGGTTTCCTTGTCGACCATCAGCGTCACGAAGGTCAGCAGGTTCTTGGCGTAGAGCTGGGCGGCATTGACCGCCACCCGGGCCGGCACGTTCGGGAAGGCGACGATGCGCACGCCACCCGGGGTCTCGACCACCTCGCCATGGCGGGTGAGCGCGCAATTGCCGCCGGTTTCCGACGCCAGATCGACGATCACCGAGCCGGGCTTCATCGAGGCCACCATCTCCTCGGTGATCAGCACCGGGGCGGGCTTGCCGGGGATCTGGGCGGTGGTGATGACCATGTCGTTCTTCTTGACATGATCGGCCAGCACCTGCGCCTGGCGGGCCTTGTAGGCGTCGCTCATCTCGCGGGCATAGCCGCCCTTGGTCTCGGCAGAGGCGGCCTCGTCATTGGGCACGTCGACGAAGCTCGCCCCCAGGCTTTCGACCTGTTCCTTCACCGCCGGACGCACGTCGAAGGCCGAGACGACACCGCCCAGGCGCCGCGCGGTCGCGATCGCCTGCAGGCCGGCGACGCCGGCGCCCAGCACCAGCACGCGGGCCGGTGGCACGGTGCCGGCTGCGGTCATCATCATCGGCATGGCGCGGCCGAACTCGGCAGCCGCGTCGATCACCGCCCGATAGCCCGCGAGGTTGCTCTGCGACGAGAGCACGTCCATCGACTGGGCGCGGGTGATGCGCGGCACCAGCTCCATGGCGAAGGCGGTCACCCCGGCCTCTGCCAGCCGCTTCACCAGATCACGATTGGTGTAGGGGCTCAGCATGGCGACCAGGGTCGCCCCCTTGGGCAGGGCCGCGGTCTCGGCCTCGTCGGGTGCCTGCACCTTCAGCACAAGGTCGGCCCCGGTCAGCGTCGCCGCGGCATCGGCGGCGATCTCCGCACCTGCTGCCTTGAACGCATCGTCGGTGATGGCGGCCCCCAGCCCGGCGCCCGCCTCCACCACGACCTCAAAGCCCAGGTCGCGATATTTTTTGACCGTTTCGGGGGTCGCCGCGACGCGCTTCTCGTGCGCGCGGGTCTCCCTCGGAACTGCGATCTTCATGGTCTCTCCGGCCCTCGTTCTGTCTCTGCGGCGCCCCGACGCCGCCGACGCTGCGGTGCAGCAATATTATGAGGCAGTTATTCTTGCCTCAGGTAACTTTGTTTGCCAAGTCCGCGATTTCATGGAACGCCGTTCCATACGCCACTGCATCTGGCACCGCACATGCCGCAGTGCACCCACGGTCCGGCAAACCTGTCCAGACATCCACCGGCGGAGATGATCACCCGCCGGCTTCAGGGCCCCCCGGACCGGCGGGATGGTATCCCATGCCGGCCCCCTCCTTCCCTTATCACCCGGACGGCCGCGCGGTTCAACGGTGGATTCATGACGTTCGATGCAATCGCCGCAGCGGGGTTGCGGCCGATCGTCACGGAACCATCCCGCACATCATCAACCATAACGCGCAGAACTGGACAAAAGGAAGGCCGGCCCCGGATACAGCCGGGGCCGGCCTCAGATGGTCAGATCCCCGTCAGACGGAGAAATACTTCGCCTGCGGGTGCAGCAGCACGATGGCCGAGGTCGACTGTTCAGGGTGCAGCTGATCCTCGTCCCCCATCTGAATGCCGATGCGATCGGCGCCCAGCAGTTCCAGCAGCACCCGCTGATCTGCAAGGTTCGGACAGGCCGGATAGCCGAAGCTGTAGCGGGACCCGCGATAGCCCTGCTTGAGCATCCGGTCGATCTCGCGCGCGTCCTCGGCCGCATAGCCGAGCTCGGCGCGGATCCGCTTGTGCACGTATTCCGCCATCGCCTCGGCGATCTCCACCCCCAGCCCGTGAAGGTAGAGATAATCCTGATAACGATCGGCGGCGAACCAGTCGCGGGCGACGTCGGAGGCATGCTGCCCCACGGTCACCACCTGCAGGCCGATCACGTCGCGCACCGGATCCGAGATGTCGCGGACGAAATCGGCAACGCAGAGCCCGCCCTCGCGATCCTGCCGCGGCAGGCGGAAACGGGCCAGTTCGGTGGTGCCGTCGGTCTCGAACAGCACCAGATCATTGCCCTCGCCCGCCGCCTTCCAATATCCATAGGCCGCCTGCGGATCCAGGATCTTCTCTTTGGCGCAGGTCTTGAGCAGGGCTTCGAGCTTGGGCCACAGCTCCTGCTTCACATAGGCCTCGAACTCGGCCGGCTTGCGGCCGGCGCGCTTGTAGCCCCAGTGGAACTGGAACAGCATGGTCTCGTTCAGATAGGGCACCACCGATTTCAGCGGCACATGCTCGATCACCCGGGCGCCCCAGAAGGGCGGCTCGGGCACCTCGATCCCCCCATGCAGTTCCGTGCGGCGCAGCCGGACCTCGTCGAAATCGACCGGCCGGTCGAGCATCGCCTTGATGTCCTCGTCGCTCGATGCCCGCTTCTTCGGGCCCCGGATGCTCGACGGCCGGGCCTCGCGCTTGCGCTTCGCCTCGTCGAGCACCGCATCGAAACGGCCGTCGACCACCGCATTCATCAGGCTGAGCCCGTCGAAGGCATCGCGGGCATAGGCGACGCGGCCGGCGCCATAGGCGGCGACGCAGTCTTCCTCGACATATTTGCGGGTGAGTGCGGCACCGCCCAGCAGCACCGGCACGTCCAGCCCCTCGCGCGTCATCTCTTCCAGGTTCTCGCGCATGATCACGGTCGATTTGACCAGCAGGCCCGACATGCCGACCGCATCGGCCTTGTGCTCGCGCGCCGCCTGGACGATCGAGGCCACCGGCTGCTTGATGCCGAGGTTGACCACCCGATAGCCGTTATTGGTCAGGATGATGTCGACCAGGTTCTTGCCGATGTCGTGGACGTCGCCCTTGACGGTGGCGAGCACGATCGTCGCCTTCTGCTCGCCCTCCACCTTCTCCATATGCGGCTCCAGCCAGGCGACCGCCGCCTTCATGGTCTCGGCCGATTGCAGCACGAAGGGCAGCTGCATCTTGCCGGCGCCGAACAGCTCGCCCACCACCTTCATGCCGTCGAGCAGCACGGTGTTGATGATCTCGAGCGGCGGCATCTTCGCCATCGCCTCGTCCAGATCCGCGCCTAGCCCCTCGCGGTCGCCGTCGATGATGCGGAGCTTCAGACGCTCTTCCACCGTCTCGGGCCGCACCTTCGTGGCCTGGCTTTCCGCCTTGCGGTCGGCGAACAGCGCCATGAACGAGATCAGCGGGTCATAGCCCTCGGCGCGACGGTCGAAGATCAGGTCTTCGGCGACCTTCACCTCGTCCTCGGCGATCTTGTGCAGCGGCATCAGCTTGGAGAGATGCACGATCGCCCCGCTCATGCCCGCCTTCAGCGCATGATCCAGGAAGACCGAATTCAGCACATGACGGGCCGCGGCCTTCAGACCGAAAGAGATGTTCGACAGGCCGAGGATGATCTGACAGCGCGGGAAGCGCTCGCGGATCAGCCGGATGCCCTCCAGCGTCTCGATACCGAGCTTGCGGTCGTCCTCGTTGCCGGTGGCGATGGTGAAGGTCAGCGGGTCGAACAGCAGATCCTCGGGCGCCAGGCCGTATTCGTCGACCGCAAGCGCATAAAGCCGCTCGGCGATCGCGAGCTTGCGATCGGCGGTCTTGGCCATGCCCTCTTCGTCGATGGTCAGCGCCACCATTGCGGCGCCGAACTTCTTCGCCAGCGCCAGCCGGGCGCGCGCCGGCTCTTCACCGTCCTCGAAATTGATCGAGTTGATGATCGGCTTGCCGCCATAGAGCTTCAGCGTGGTCTCGATGACGTTGAGCTCGGTCGAATCGATCACCAGCGGTGCCGAGACCGCACCGCGCATGGCGGTGGTGAGCGCGGTCATGTCCGCGACCTCGTTACGGCCGGTGAAGGCGGCGCAGAGATCGATGGCGTTCGAGCCCTCCTTCACCTGCTCGCGCGCCATGCCGACGCAGCCGTCCCAGTTGCCGGCGTCCTGCATCTCGCGGAACTTCTTCGAGCCGTTGGCATTGCACCGCTCGCCGATCGAGAAATAGGCGTTTTCCTGGAAATAGGGCACGAAGCCGAACAGCGAGGCCGCCCCCGGCATCCAGTTCACCTCGCGCTTCACCGGCGCCGGGCGGTGCCGGGCGCCGCCGCGACGGCGCAGCATGTCGTCGATCGCCCGGATATGGTCGGGGCCGGTGCCGCAGCAGCCGCCGACGATGTCGATACCGTCCTCGACGATGAACCGCTCCAGCCACTGGGCCAGTTCGCGCGCGCCCAGCGGATAATGGGTGCGGCCGTCGACCAGTTCGGGCAGGCCGGCATTGGGCAGCACCGAAATCCGCCTGCGCCAGGTCTGCGACAGGTAGCGGACGTGTTCCTGCATTTCCTGCGGGCCGGTGGCGCAGTTCAGGCCCATCACATCGACGTCGAGCGCATCGACGATCGCGGTCGCCGCCGCGATGTCGGTGCCGACCAGCAGCGTGCCGACGGTTTCCACCGTCACCTGAACCATGATCGGCAGGTCGACGCCCGCTTCCGCCCGGGCAATCTTGACCGCATTCACCGCCGCCTTGATCTGCAGCGGGTCCTGGCAGGTTTCGATCAGGAAGGCATCGGCGCGGCCGGCGATCAGGCCGCGGGCCTGGATGATGAGCGCCGCCTCCATCCGGTCGTAGTCGATATGGCCGAGCGAGGGCAGCCGCGTGCCGGGCCCGATCGAGCCGATCACGAAGCGCTCGCGGCCGTCGCCCCTGAACCGCTCCGCCGCCTCATGCGCCAGCTCGCAGGCCTTCACATTGATCTCGAAGGCCCGATCGGTGAGGTCGAACTCCCCCAGCGTGATCGGAGAGCCGCCGAAGGTGTTGGTCTCCACCGCATCCGCGCCTGCCTCGAAATAGGCGGTGTGGATGTCGCGGATGATGTCGGGGCGGGAGAGGTTGAGGATTTCGGAGCAGTTCTCCTTGCCCCAATAGTCGCCGTCGACGCTGAGATCACGCGCCTGAAGCTGGCTGCCCATGCCGCCGTCGAGCAGCAGGACGTTGGAGCCGAGAAAGTCGAGAAGCCGTGACATCTTGCCTCGATCGCGCTGTTCGGGGGCCAGGATAACGTGGTGAGGGCTGCGGTCAGCCGGCCGCGCGGGCGGCGGCCCCCTCCGCCCGCGGGCGGATGCCGAGCAGGTGGCAGGCGCTGATGGTCAGCTCCGCCTTGTTCAGGGTGTAGAAGTGCAGATCCGCGCAGCCTTCCGCCGCCAGCACCCGCGCCTGTTCGGCGAGCAGCATGGCCGAGACCGCCTGATGGGTGGCTTCGTCGGCATCGGCGCCATCATAGAGCCGTTCCATCCAGTCGGGAATCCCGGCACCGCAGGCAGCCGAGAACCGCTTGATCTGCTGGAATCCCAGAACCGGCATCAACCCGGGCAGGATGGGTCTGGTGATGCCGGCCGCCGCCGCGCGGTCGCGGAAGCGCAGGAACACCGCCGGGTCGAAGAAATACTGGGTGATGGCGCGGGTGGCACCGGCATCCAGCTTGGCCTTCAGATTGTCGAGATCGGCCCCGGCGCTTTGTGCCTGGGGATGAACCTCGGGATAGGCCGCCACGCTGATCTCGAACCGGCCGAGATCGGCCAGGGCGCGCACAAGATCCACCGCGAAGGGGAAGCCGTCCGGATGCGGAACATAGGGCCCGGCCCCCTGGGGCGGGTCGCCGCGCAACGCCACGACATGATCGATGCCATCTGCGATGTAGCCCTCGGCCACCGCCATGACATCCGTGCGCGAGGCGTCGACGCAGGTGAGATGAGCAGCGGCGGCAAGGCCGTAGTCCCGGCGCATGCGCAGCACCGTGTCACGCGTCTTGTCGCGGGTGGAGCCGCCGGCGCCATAGGTCACCGACACGAAGTCGGGCGCATAGGCGGCAAGCCGCGCGACATTCTCCCACAGCCGCGCTTCCGCCTGGGCGCCGCGGGGCGGGAAGAACTCCAGGCTGATCTTCAGCCCGGGCACCGGCGCGGGCGCGTCCCAGAGCGCCCGGGGGGTCAGGACCCGCCCGTCGGTGGTCACCGTCATCACGTCGTCTCCCTGTTCTTATGGCCGGTCCTGCGGCCAGCCGCAGCCCGAAGGGTCTCGTCCTCCCCCGGCCCTGCCGCACCATCCGTCCGGTGCGCGGGCCACAACACCACCGTCAGCGGCTCACCCGGCAGCCGGATCGGCACCCCGGACCTGAGCCCGGCCGCCGAGAGCCAGTCTTCAACCTCGTCGTCGGAAAATCCCAGCCGGCGATGCGCGTGATCACGCCGCAGATCCTCGAGCGTATGGGCGGCGAAATCCACCACCACCATCATCCCGCCCGGGCGCAGCACCCGTGCCGCTTCAGCCAGCGCATGGCCGGGATCGTCCAGATAGTGCAGCACCTGGTGGATCACCACCGCATCGAAGGCCGCATCGGTCACCGGCAGCTGGTTCAGATCGCCCAACCGCACCTGGCAATGATCGAGCCCCGACGAGGCCAGCTGTTCGCGCGCCACCGCCAGCATCTCGCGCGAGCGGTCGATCCCCAGCCCGAAATCGACCAGCGGGCCCAGCAGATCCAGAATCCGGCCGGTGCCGGTGCCGATATCGAGCAGGCTGCGCGGCCCGGCTGCGCGGATCAGGCCCGACAACGCCGCCTCGACCTGCGCCTCAGGCACATGCAGGGCGCGGATGCGGCGCCATTCCGCCGCATTGGCGCGGAAATAGGCTTCGGCCTGACGGGCACGGTCTTCCTTCACCCGCCGCAGCCGGCCCAGATCGACCGCCAGCGCCGGATCGTCCAGCGGCAGCAGTTCCACCAGGCGCCGGGCCAGACCTGCGGCCGCCCCTTCGCGCGCCAGACGGTAGAACACCCAGGCCCCTTCGGGAATCCGGTCGAGCAGCCCGGCCTCGCACATCAGTTTCAGATGGCGGGAAACGCGCGGCTGACTCTGGCCCAGGATCTGGGTCAGCTCGGTGACGGTCAGCTCGCCTGCCGACAACAGGGCGAGCAGGCGCAGCCGGGTCGGTTCCGCCGCGGCCTTCAGCCCGTCGAGCAGCGTGTCCATGGCTGCCACGGTCGCCGTATCATGCGGTCCGTCGACGGCCGGAAGGCTTCCCATCTCCTGATGCTCCCTCATCGGGTCATGACATAAACATATCTTTATATCTTAAATCGACCTGTGGCAAGCCGGCAGCGCATATCCGGCCCAGGCCCCCCGAAGCATGGGGGCTGCGGGCTTTTCCATGGCCTGCGGCAGTGTCCTGTGATAGGTGAACCTGTCGCACGTCGTCTTTCCATGTGATAGTTCGGGGTGCGGGTCGGATCGGGGCCGCGAATACGGAGGACGGACGCATATGGCCGCAGTCGCAAGCCGGGCGGAGTGCCAGACCATGACCATCCAGTCCCCGGAAGCGGACGGCCCCCGGCGCCTGGCGGCACGCCTTGGTGCAGCCGTGGCCGCGCTCGCCATGCTGGGCGCTTGTGCCACCGCCGGAAACGATGTGCCGATGTCGGCCGTGCCCAACCAGCCGGCCGAGCTGTCGGACCCGATCGAGCCCGTGAACCGGGCGATCTTCGCGGCCAACACCTTCGTCGACGGCCTGCTGATCCGTCCGGCGGCGATGTTCTATCGCCAGATGATCCCGCCGGCGATCCAGACTGTGATCGGCAACTTCCTCGTCAACCTGTCGCTGCCGCTGGTCTTCGTCAACGACGTGGCCCAGGGTGAGCCGGAACGCGCGGCGGAAACCGCCGGCCGCTTCATGATCAACAGCATCGCCGGTGTCGGCGGCCTGATCGATGTGGCGACCGATGCCGGCATGCCGCCCGCGCATGACGAGGATTTCGACCAGACCTTCGCGGTCTGGGGCATCGGCCCCGGCCCCTATATCGTGCTGCCGATCCTGGGGCCGGCGACGCTGCGGCACACCTTTGGCCGCGCGGCCGATTCCTTTGGCGACCCGGTCAATTACGCCATCGACGATCAGGGCACCACGATCGGGATCGCCGTCGCCAACGGCATCGTCGCGCGTGAACGTGCAATCGAACCGCTCGACGACCTGCAGCGCAATTCGGTCGATTTCTACGCCGCCGTGCGCAGCGCCTACTGGCAGCGCCGGCTGGCCGAAATCTCCAACGGCAAGGTCGGCACCGGTCAGGGCAATGACGACGTCTTCCGTCTGGACCTCGACGCGGACTGAGTCATGGCCCATATGATGGCGGTACGTCCGTCGGGCGGCGCAGCACCCGGCGTGCAGCCCACCATCACCAGGCACACCACCAGGAGAGTCATCGCGATGACCATCCGTCTTCGCGGAATCGCGGTTGCCGTGGCACTCGGCGCAGCGCTGCCGGTTCTGCCAGTCTTCGGACCCGCCACCTCGTCCGTGGCGATGGCCGCCATCTCGCCCCAGGCTGCGGCCAGCTCGATCGAGGATTTCGGCAACAAGGCGATCTCGGCCCTGTCCGAACCCGGCCTCGATCGCGAGACCCGGACCGAGCGGTTCCGCAAGCTGTTCCATGAAGGCTTCGATTTCGACTGGATCTCGCGCTTCGTGCTGGGCCGCCACTGGCGGACCGCGAGCGGGCCCCAGCGCGACGCCTTCCGCGACGCCTTCGACGCCTATGTCGTCGCCACCTATTCCAGCCGCTTCGCCGACTACATCGCCGATACCTATTCGAAGCAGCTGGCGGCATCGGGCGAAGGCAAGGCCTTCAAGACCACCAATGTCCGCGCCGACAGCAATGATGACCGGATGGTCGTGATTTCCGGCCAGATCTGGCGCCCGGACGGGCCGCCGGTGCCGCTGGATTTCCGTGTCCGCGTGGACGGCAGCAGCCCGCAGATCATCGACATCGCGATCGAAGGCGTGAGCATGGCCATCACCCAGCGCTCCGAATTCTCGTCGGTGATCGAGCGCTCGGGCATGGACGGGCTGATCGGCGAGCTGAAGCGCCGTACCGAACAGGTCACCGCCTCGGCCCGGTAAGCCCGGCTCTGCACACCCGTCACTGAAAGCCGGTGGCCTCTCCAGAGGGGCCGCCGGTTTTTCATGTCAGCTGCCCTCGACCGCCTGCATCACTGCCGGCATAAGGTCGTTATTGTCCTCGATCCGCAGCATGCGGATATCCCTGACGCAGACGGAAAACCAGGAAAAGCGCCTGGACAGCTCCATCACGGCCAGGACGCAGGTCACCGGATCGACGCGCTCATTCCCGAAATAGACACTGCCCTGCTGACGCAGGAAGCCTTTGGTCGTCAGCACTTCACCGATGTCGTTGTAGGCGTTCTGCCACTAGGGATTGTGGCAGGCCGTCTTCAACGCTTCGGTATCCAGGTCGAAAGCGATGGCATGCACGGTGCGCCTCGGCGGTCCGGTGTTGTGGCCGACACCCGCAGTCACAGCTGATGCACTGATGTCGGACGTGGCGCTGATCATGGCATGCCTCGCGTCATACGTCATCTTCTGCCTGCTTTCCATCGCCTGAAACGATATCGCCCCCATCCCTGCAAGAGATGGGGGCGATGATGTCGCAGTGACAGGTCTCCGCAGATGCGAAGATCCATCGCCTCAACCGCGGGTCAGCGGCTTGTACCTGATCTGGTGCGGCTCGACCGCGGCATCGCCCAGGCGGCGGCGCTTGTCGGCCTCGTAGGCTTCGAAATTGCCCTCGAACCATTCGACATGGCTGTCGCCTTCAAAGGCCAGGATGTGGGTGGCGATGCGGTCCAGGAACCAGCGGTCATGGCTGATCACGATCGCCGAGCCGCCGAAATCGAGCAGCGCGTCTTCCAGCGCGCGCAGGGTGTCGACGTCGAGGTCGTTGGTCGGCTCGTCGAGCAGGATCAGGTTGCCGCCCGACTTCAGCGTCTTGGCCAGATGCACGCGGTTGCGCTCACCACCCGAGAGCTGGCCGACCTTCTTCTGCTGGTCCGACCCCTTGAAGTTGAAGGCGCCGCAATAGGCGCGGCTCTTCACGGTGCGCTTGCCGAGCACGATGTCTTCATGCCCGTCGGAAATCTCTTCCCAGACCGTCTTGTTGGCGGCCAGCGCGTCGCGGCTCTGGTCGACATAGGCGAGCTTCACGGTCTCACCCACCCGGAAGCTGCCGGAATCCGGGGTCTCGTGGCCGGTGATCATCTTGAACAGGGTCGACTTGCCGGCGCCGTTCGGGCCGATCACGCCGACGATGGCACCGGGCGGGATGCGGAAGTTCAGGTCGTCGATCAGCAGCCGGTCGCCGAAGCCCTTCGAGACATGCTCCGCCTCGACCACCACATTGCCCAGACGGGGCCCGGCCGGGATCACGATCTGGGCGACCTCGCCCACCCGCTCGCGGTCCTGCTCCAGCAGGCGCTCATAGGCGGCCAGACGCGCCTTGGACTTGGTCCGCCGGGCCGACGGCGAGGAGCGCACCCATTCCAGTTCCTGCTTGAGGGTCTTCTGGCGGGAGCTTTCCTCCTTCTCTTCCTGCTCGAGCCGCTTGGCCTTGTGGTCCAGCCAGGCGGTGTAGTTGCCCTCGAACGGCAGCGCCCGGCCGCGATCCAGTTCCAGGATCCAGCCCGCGACATTGTCCAGGAAGTAGCGGTCATGGGTGACGGCCACGACGGTGCCCGGATAGTCGTGCAGGAAGCGCTCCAGCCAGGCCACCGACTCGGCATCGAGATGGTTGGTCGGCTCGTCGAGCAGCAGCATGTCGGGCTTGGAGAGCAGCAGCTGGCAGAGCGCCACGCGGCGGCGCTCACCACCCGACAGCTTGGTCACGTCGGCATCGGCCGGCGGGCAGCGCAGCGCATCCATGGCGATGTCGACCGTGCGGTCGATTTCCCAGCCATTGACCGCGTCGATCTTCTCCTGCAGCTCGGCCTGCTCGTTGATCAGCGCGTCCATCTCGTCCGGGTCCTCGACCTCGGCGAACTTCGCGCTCACCGCCTCGAAACGGTCGAGCAGATCCTTCACCGGCCGCACGCCGTCCATGACGTTCTCGAGCGCGGTCTTGGACGGATCGAGCTGCGGCTCCTGCGACAGATAGCCGACCTTCAGCCCCTCGGCCGCCCAGGCCTCGCCGGTATAGTCGGTGTCCATGCCGGCCATGATCTTGAGCAGCGTGGACTTACCGGCACCGTTCACGCCCAGCACGCCGATCTTGGCGCCGGGCAGGAAGGCCAGCGTCACATCCTTGACGACCTGACGGCCGCCCGGATAGGTCTTGTTCAGACCACGCATGGTATAGACGTACTGGTAGGAAGCCATATGCCACCCCGTGAGGCCCTGGCGGAGGCGATCTCCGCGGGCGCTTGAAGAGAAATGGTGCCGGGCAGCGCTCGCCCTGTCGGCCCCGCCCGTGTCGGCCCCGGTTGTACCCCATCAGGGCCGGTCGCTTCAATGTTCTGGGGCCGGGGGCGCCCCTGTCAGCTGCGCATGGCCGAGAGCTTCTTCACCTGATAGGCCCTGACCGTCCGCCGGTCGGGCTCCGGCGCCGTCAGCGGCTCCGCCCGCCGCAATTCGCCGGCCAGCGCCCGGCGGCGGAGGTCGTCGTAGCTGAGCGCACCTTCGCGGATCCAGCCGATCTCGGCCTCGCCCACCTCGCGCAGCGGCTTTGCCGGCACGCCCGCCACCATGGTCCGCGGCGGCACCTTCATGCCGGTCTTCACGAAGGACATGGCGGCGACCACCGAGAAATCGCCGATCTCGGCATCATCCATCACCACCGCATTCATGCCGACCAGCGCGAGCTGGCCCAGCCTGCAGCCATGGAGCACCGCGCCATGGCCGGCCGCCGCCATCTCGCCCACCACGACCTCGCCGCCCGGATAGGTATGGGCGACGACATTGTCCTGAAGATTGGCGCCCCGCAGCACGGTGATCCGGCCGCTGTCGCCGCGCAGCGACGCCCCCGGGCCGACATAGGCCTCGGGGCCGATGATCACGTCGCCGATCAGCACCGCGGTCTCGTGCACGAAGGCGGTGGGATCGATCACCGGCACCACGTCGTCATAGGCATAGATGAAAGCCATCGGGAGCGTCTCCTCGTCTCGGTCGGCGCCCGCTCGTTGGGGGAGGTGGCAGCGCCTTTGCTTTCCGGTTTATAGCGCGTTTCGCAGGGCTGCGGGGTCAAATCCGTCCAATACGCCACGGCTTTCCACGGGTTAGGATGACCTCTCCCCCCTCCCCCAACGGTGATGTCCGGACGTGGCCCGATACGACCCCGACAACCATGCCGTCTTCAGCCTGGACCGCCAGATCGCCGGGCTCGGCCTGCTGACCGCCGCCTTCGGCACGCTGGTCTTCGCGCCCCATGTCCACGAGGAAATGGTCATCGCCGTCACCCAGGCCGGGGCGGGGCGCTGCGTCACCCGCGGCACCGCCTCGGTCGGCACGCCGCAGACGGTGATGGTGTTCAATCCCGGGGAACCGCATCAGGGCGGCGTGACGGGCGACGCGCCCTGGTGCTATCGCAGCTTCTATCTGGGCCCCGGTCTGCTGACCACCCTGGGGGACGAGACCTTCGGCCGCCGCATCACCCTGCCCTGGTTCCGCGAGGCGGTGGTGAACGACCCCGATCTGGCCCGGTCGATGCTTGCGGCCCATCGGGCGATCGACGGCGGCGCCGGGCGGCTCATGCGCGAAACCCTGCTGCTGGAGGCCCTGGCCCTGCTGTTCCGGCGCCATGGCGCCCCGGCGCCCCGCCTGCCGGTCCCCGGGCGGGAAGGCAGGCCGGTGCAGCGGGTGGCGGCGGCGCTCCGCGACGACCCCGCCGCCGACTGGTCGGTGGCGACGCTTGCCGCCCTGGCCGGCATGAGCCCGTTCCATTTCTGCCGCGCCTTCCGCAAGGAAACCGGCCTTGCCCCCCATGCCTTCCTGACCCAGGCCCGGCTGGATCTCGCCCGCCGGCATCTTGCGGCGGGCATGGCACCGGCCGAGGTCGCGGCCGCGACCGGGTTCTGCGATCAGAGCCATCTGACCCGCCAGTTCAAGCGCTGCTACGGCATCACGCCGGGGCTTTGGGCGGCGGCGGTCGCGGGCGCAAGATCCGCCAATACAGAGGCCCGCTGACCGGCCAGTCTGGCAGGACATCATGATCAGGGAGCCTGCCGCCATGACCAGACCCGTCGTTCTCGTCTCGGGCGCCACCTCCGGCATCGGCCGGGCCACGGCGCTGGCCTTTGCCCGTCAGGGGGCCCGGCTGATGCTGGGCGGGCGGGATGCGGCACGCGGCGAGGCCGTGGTGGCCGCCTGCCGGGCCGAAGGCGCCGAGGCCAGTTTCCTCGCCGGCGACCTTGCCGAGGCCGGCACCGCCGCCGCCCTGGTCGATGCCGCGATCGCATGCTGGGGGCGGCTCGACATCGCCTTCAACAATGCCGGCTGGCAGGAACCGCAGGGGTCGCTGGTCGATCGCGATCTCGCCGTGCTCGACCGGGTGTTCGCGATCAACCTGCGATCGGTCGCCGAGGCGATGCAGGCCCAGATCCGGGTCATGCGCCAAAGAGACGGCGGCCGGGCGGGCGGGGGGGTGATCGTCAACGACGCCTCGGTCAGCGGGGTGCGCAACCCCTATCCGGGCTTTGCGATCTATGCCGCCTCCAAGGCGGCGCTGCTCTCGCTCACCCGCTCGCTTGCCATCGAGCATGCGCCCCGGGGCATCCGGATCAACGCCGTCTCCCCCGGCCGGATCGAGACGCCGATGATGGCAGGCGCCGGGGTCGCCGATTTCGCGACCATCGCCACCCCCCTGCCCGCCCGGCGCATGGGCCGGCCCGAAGACGTGGCCGCTGCCGTGCTCTGGCTTGCATCGGATGCCGCAGGCTTCGTGATCGGCCAGAACCTCTGCGTCGATGGCGGCTTTCTGGCCGGGTGATCAGATGCCCTCCAAGGCCTGCGTGATCGCCGCCCGGGCGGGGGCCTGGATCTCGTCGGTTTCCATCAGGATCTCGTGCAGCGCCCCCGGCACCACCACCAGCCGGGCGCGGGGCAGCCGCGCCACCAGCCTGGACTGCGCGACCGGGTCGACCACCATATCGGCGCCGCCCTGCAGCAGGGTGACCGGAACATCCAGCCCTGCGCCCGCACGGATCACCGCCCGCTCCAGATCGCGGATCGAATCGAAGGCCGCCGCCAGCCAGCCCCAGCTGCTGCCGCCCAGATGCAGGGCGGGATCGGCCGCCAGCAGCGCCTGTTCCCGCGCCCAGCGCGCCGGATCATGGGTCAGCCGGTTGCCGGCGAACCCGCCGCCGCTGGCCCGCCCCGGCCCCTGGCCGGGGGCATAGGTCATGCCGCGGCCGCGGGCGCGCATCAGCCGCGCCAGCGGCGGCACCAGCCGCCGGGCCGGCAGCGGCATGCGGATGTCGATCATCGGCGCCGACAGGATAATGGCCGCCGGCCGTGCCACGGCCGGCACCCGTTCCAGCACCCAGCGCATGCCCAGATGGCCGCCCATGGAATGGCCCAGCATCACCAGCGGCCGCGGCAGGCCGGCAAGCGGCCCCGCCGCCAGCGCATCCAGATCGTCCAGGCAATCGTCGAACCGGTTCAGATGCCCCATGGCCCGATCAGGAGCAAGCCGGCCGGACCGGCCCTGTCCGCGCCAGTCGGGGGCGAAGACCGCCCAGCCCGCCGCCCGCAGCCATCCGGCCAGCTCGGCATATTTCTCGACGAATTCGCCGCGCCCCTGAAGCAGCAGCACCGTGCCGCGCGGCGGCATCCCGGCGGCCGGATGCCAGATCAGATAGCGGATCACCATGCCGTCCGGCCGGTCGAGCAGATCGGCCTGATCTGCCGCAGGCCCCTGGGGCGCGGGGGGTACGGTCACCGAGGCGAGCGCGGCCCGGGCGGCCGCAACGGCGTCGAAATCCATCGGAACCTTCAGCCTCCCAGCGAGCTGCGCATCACCCAGGTCATCGCATCAATATGCTTGAGGGCTGATTTCAACCGCGACCGGCGGCGGGAGTCCAGCGCCGTGACGTCGACCAGGGTGTCCGGGACCTTGCCTTCGCGCAGGCGCGCGACCTGCGCTTCCAGGAGCAGCGCCATCACCAGGGCGTGGGATCGGTCCAGCTGCTCGGCATCGGTGGGGTTCAGCAGGCCGGCCTGGGCCAGCGCCTTCACCCGGGTCGCGGTGCCGGTGGCGGCGATGCCGTGGCGCAGCGCCAGCGCCCGGGCGGTCAGCGTCAGCGGCAGCAGCCCGTGGCGCTTCAGGTCCAGCCGGCCCTTGCCGTCGGTGCGCAGATCGCCGAACAGGCCGATGGGCGCGTGCATGCGGTCCAGATCGCGGATCATCGCCTGCAGGAAATGCGGTGCATGGGCAGCCTGGGCAAGGGCATAGCCATGCAGCTCTTCGGCCAGCGCCAGATCGCCCGCGACCGGCGCCATGTCGAAAAAGATGTCGGCGTTGAGCATGTTGTCGCCGTCGGGATCGCCGATCCAGGCCCGCACCCGACCACGCCAGCCCTCCAGCCCATGGCGCCAGGCGGGCCTGGAGGCCATCACCCCGCCCTGGCAGAAGGGGATGCCGGCATCGGCGAGCAGCCGGCACATCCGCTGGCCGAAGGCCCCGAACCAGCCGTCATCGGCATCGCGCCCGGCATGGACGATGGCGTTGTCCTGGTCGGGGACCAGCAGGGTCTCGCCCCGGCCGGCCGATCCCAGCACCAGCACGGCATAGGGGGCGGGGGCGGCGCCCTGCCCTTCGGCCACCATGGCCGCTTCGGCGAGGGCGGCGGCGCGCTGGGTCAGATCGCGTGTGACAGCCGAAATCACCGAGGCGATGGCCCGCGCATCGACCGCCTGATCCAGAAGGCTTGCGGCCAGCGGCCCCAGATCGGCGCGGACGAGGGCCAGGCCCCGGGCATCTTCCGCCGCCTCCACCCGATCGCCCATGGCCAGCGCATCACCGGCCCTGAGCCTGAGCAGGGCGCGCCGGGTGATCATGCCGGTGGCCCGGCCGGCCGTGTCGACCACCACCAGATGGCGGATTTCGAAGCGGCGCATGCGGCCGATGGCGACATAGACGAAGGCGTCGTCGTCGACGGTGCGCACCGGCCGGCTCATCAGCGCCGCCGCCGGCAGACCCGCCGCTTCGGCACCCTCGCGGGCCAGGGCGCGGACGACGTCACGCTCCGTCAGAATGCCGGTCGGGCGGCCGTCCTCGTCCCGCTCCACCAGGGCGGAAATGCCGGCCCGCGCCATGGCCCGGGCCGCGTCCTGAACCGTCATGCCCGGCTCTGCCGTCACCAGCGGTCGCGAGGCGACCTCCCCCGCCCGATGGCGATAGGGATAACTGTCCAGCCGGAACAGGGCTTCGGCGTCGGAAGGCTCCATCGGGACGGGCTCCCCTCTGGGATCGTGAGGCTGTGGCGATCATGCGTCCCCCGATCATTCCATGCCACGCCGCCGATCGCCAGCCCGCGCGACCTACCAGCCCGCGCGACGCTGCGCCGCAGCCACGGCCCCCGCACCATCGGCAAAGCGCCGGGCCGCCCCCAGATCATGCACCCCGAATCTCGGCCAGGCGCGGGATCATGGCCGCGAACACCCGCCCGGTGAGCAGGGCATCGCCCAGGGCCGTGTGGCGGCCCGATACGGCGATGCCATAGCGGTGGGCGATGGCCTCCAGATCCAGTTCCGGCCGGTCGGGGTCGAGCCGGGCCGCCAGGCGCAGCGTGTCCAGGGCCGGCCCGCCCGGCTCCAGCCAGTCGGGTACCGCGCGGCCCGCCCTGGCCGCTTCGGCACGCAGCACGGCCAGATCGAAGCCGATATTGTGGCCCACCACCACCCGCCCGGCCGCCAGGGCCGTCAGCCGTTCCACCGCCACCACCGGCGGCGGCGCGCCCTGCAGCATCGCCCGGTCGATGCCGTGAATGCGGGTCGCGGCCGCAGGCACCGGTCCGCCCGGATCGACCAGCATGTCCAGGACATCGGCCAGGAACAGCCGCCCGCCCACCATGCACACCGCGCCCGCCGAGACCATCCGGTCGGTGGTCACCTCAAGGCCCGTGGTCTCGAGATCCAGCGACAGCACCGGCAGCCGGTCGAGCGGCGTGGCATCACAGGCCGGCGGCAGATCGGGGGCAAGATCGTGGAGCGCCAGCGCCATCGGCAGCTCGGCGGCCGGCAGGACCGGCATGCCGCCCGCCGGCGGATCGGCAAAGATCAGCCAGCCCGCCGTCGCCGCCGGGGCGGGCAGCTGTACGGCCGTCAGGTCCAGCAGCCGGCCATCGACATGATGAACGCCGGCCCGCCGCATGCCGCCGCCGGCGGCCGCCAGCAGCGGGGCCAGGCTTTCCCGCGCCAGCGCCGCATAGACCGAGGTTCCGGGCATCACCGCCCCGATCAGCGCCGCCATCGCCGGGTTGACCAGGGTGACCAGCCCGGTCGCCCCCACCCCCATCAGCGGGACCGGCAGGGCCGCGACCAGGGCGGCCAGCCGGGCATCGCCGCGGCCGCCGGCGGCCCGCGCGGTTTCGGCAAGCGCCCGCGCAAGCACCACCAGCCGCCCATCGGCGCCCGGCAGATCCCCGGCCGCAAAGGCCGGGAGCGGCAGATCGGGATCGGTCGCCGCCCGCAGCGCCTGGGCCAGATCGCCCCGCAGCCGCCGGCCGGCCCGGGCGGCCGAGCGGATGATCCAGAGGCCGAGCCCCAGCCCCGAGGCGCCGGCGAACAGGGCAAGCCCCAGCGGCAGGGCCGCGGCCCCCGCCGCAAGCCCCGCCCACCCCGCACCGGCCAGCCCGCCCGCCGCCAGCAGCCCGGCGGCGATCAGCGCCGGCCGGTTCTCGTCACGCGCCAGCCCGTCACGCGGCAGCACGGGCACCGGCGGCCAGATCGGCGGCGAGCGCCGGCCAGTCGAATCGGAGATCGGCCTTGGACAACGCCCCCACGGCGTGGAAGCACACCCCGTTCACGATCATCTCCCGCTCGTGGTCGCGCAGGCTGGGATGGATGGGCAGGCAGTCGAACACCCGGCCGCCCCCCTGAGCGAAGATCCGGGCCGGGGGTTGCGGATCGGCAGCCCGGCCAAGCGCCAGGCGCGCCGCAAGCGCCGTCACCTCGGCAGCGAAGCCGTCTGGCCGGTCGGTGAAATGCGGGGCGGCGGCCAGGGCGGCCGCGAAGTCTTCGACCAGCGCCCTCTCGATGGCGGCCGGATCCCCGGCATGGGGCCGCAGCCGGTCGCGGATCGCCACCGCCATATCGGCCCGCACGGCGGCAAAGGCTTCCCAGCGCGACCGTTCAAGCAGGACCTGAAATCCCGCTTCGCGAAACAGGCTGTGCCGCAGGGGGCCTGCCTTGATCTCGCAGTAACCGATGGTCATGCGCTGCGCAACATAGGCGGACTGCGCCTCGACGAAGCGGTCGAGGGCAGCCCGGTCGCGATCGCGCGGCGTCTCGCGCAGAAGGCGCATCATTCTCCGGAGCATCGGTGGGGACGACCTCCTCCCTCGGGAAACATTCTGTCGCATTTTACAGAAGAATCCGCTGCCACCAGCGGATCTTCATCTTGGTTGTTGACAAGATTACCAGTTTGGCCCGGAAATCTATAGAAGATCGTCACCCGCCCCTGGGTTGATCCGACGGGTGACCGCCGGCCGGGCCGGCCAAGGCTGCATGAAAGCGGCCGCGTGGAGCTTATGGGGGGAGACATGTCTGAAAATCGCAGCCTGACGCCGCAGAAGGCGCAGGAGTACTGGCAGAGAACCAAGGGCCTGATGTGGACGGTGCTCGCGATCTGGTTCCTGTCGGGATTCGTGATCCACGCCTTCGCACCGGAGCTGAACCAGATCCGGATCCTGGGCTTCCCGCTCGGCTTCTACATGGCCGCGCAGGGCTCGCTGATCATCTTCGTCTGGCTGATCTTCTGGTATGTCGCGCGCCAGAACCGGATCGACGACGAATTCGGCGTGTCCGAAGACTGAGGGGGCACGGGCCATGAAGGGCGATTTCACCCAGAATCTGGGCAAGGTCTACGGCATCTACACCGGCAGCTTCGTCGGCTTCACCATCCTGCTCGCCATCCTGGAACAGATGGGCGTGCCCGACCGGATCATCGGCTACGCCTTCGTCGCGGTGACGATCGGCGTCTATGCGATGATCGGCATCCTGAGCCGCACGGTTCAGGTCTCGGAATATTATGTCGCCGGCCGGCGGGTGCCTGCCCTCTATAACGGCATGGCCACCGCCGCCGACTGGATGAGCGCCGCGTCGTTCATCGGCATGGCCGGCACGCTCTATGCCTCGGGCTATAACGGCCTCGCCTTCGTGCTCGGCTGGACGGGCGGCTATGTGCTGGTGGCGGTGCTGCTGGCGCCGTATCTGCGCAAATTCGGCCAGTTCACCGTGCCCGACTTCCTGGGCACCCGCTATGACGGTCACGCGCCCCGGCTGATCGGCATCGCCGTGCTGATGATGTGTTCCTTCACCTATGTCGTGGCCCAGGTGACGGGCGCCGGCATCATCGCCTCGCGCTTTCTGGCGATCCCGTTCGAGATCGGCATCTTCGTCGGGCTCGTCGGCATTCTGGTCTGTTCGATGCTGGGCGGCATGCGTGCCGTCACCTGGACCCAGGTCGCGCAGTACATCATCCTGATCATCGCCTATCTGATCCCGATCATCCTGATGTCGGCGCAGCTGACCGGCGTGCCGGTGCCGCAGATCATGTATGGCTACGCGCTGCAGGAGATCGAACAGATCGAGCCGACGCTCGGCGTCGCGGTCGGCCATGTCACCGCCTTCGCCCGCGACGGCGACATGCTGAACTTCTTCAGCCTGGTGCTGTGCCTGATGGTCGGCACCGCCGCCCTGCCCCATGTGCTGATGCGCTTCTTCACCACGCCCAGCGTGCGCGAGGCGCGGTCTTCCGTGGGCTGGAGCCTGCTGTTCATCTTCCTGCTCTATTTCAGCGCGCCCGCCTATGCCGCCTTCGCCAAGCTGGAGGTCTATACCAACGTCATCGGCCAGCCCATCGCCAGCCTGCCCGACTGGGTGCGGATCTGGTCGGATATCGGTCTGCTCGCCATCCGTGACGCCAATGGCGACGGGCTGCTCCAGCTTGCCGAATTCACCATCAACAATGACGCGATCGTGCTGGCGACCCCGGAAATCGCCGGCCTGCCCTATGTGATCGCCGGTCTGGTCTCGGCCGGCGGCCTGGCCGCGGCGCTCTCGACCGCCGACGGCCTGCTGCTCGCCATCGCCAACGCCCTCAGCCACGACATCTACTACAAGATGATCGACCCCAAGGCGAGCGCCGCCCGCCGGCTGATCGTGGCCCGGGTGCTGCTGATCCTGGTTGCGATGCTTGCAGCCTATGTCGCCTCGTTCCGCCCTGCCGGCATTCTGGCCATGGTCGCCTGGGCCTTCTCCATCGCCGCATCGGGGCTGTTCCCGGCCCTGGTGATGGGGGTGTGGTGGAAACGCACGACCAAGGCCGGCGCCTGCGCCGGCATGCTGGCCGGGCTTGCCGTCTGCCTGATCTATCTGGCCGGCACCCAGTGGTACGGCATGGAGCTGTGGTTCGGGGTGCGGAACATCTCGGCCGGCCTGTTCGGCATTCCGGCCGGCTTCCTGGTCACCTGGGCTGTCAGCCTGATGACCCGTGAACCGTCGAAAGACATGCAGGATTTCATCGAGTTCGTGCGGGTGCCGAGCGCCCGCCTGGCCGAGAACAATCCCTATGCCCAGGGCCTGAAGAACTGACCGATCGCCCGTCAAGCCAGCGCGGCGCCGGAGGGCATGACCTTCCGGCGCCGCCGCCGTTGAGAGACCGCACCACCCCATGCAGTTCGATCCGTTTTTCTGGACCTACTGGGCCTACAACCTGCCCAATTACGTGCTGTCGCTGCTGATCTATACCCTGATCGGGCGCGCCCTGCTCTCGGCCTTCATCCGGCCGGGGGATCCCAACTACATCTGGCGCTTTTTCTGCCGGATCACCGATCCTGTGCTGCGGCTGACGGCGCCGCTGACCCCGCGTTTCGTTCTGCCGGGGCTGCGGCCGCTGGTGGCGGCAGGCTATCTCTGGATCCTGCGGATCATTTTCTGGCTGGTGATGTACAATCTGGGCCTGGCGCCGCGCCTGAACGCCCCCGCATGATATTCAGGCGGTATTCGGATGAATTTCCGCCTGAAGATCGGGCGGACGGGGCCTCTTCGCGCAGAAGGTCATGACATGCCCTCGTATCGGGGGATGACAGGCCGGGGCCCCGCGGGCTAGGATAAAGGCACCAATTTTGCCACTGGCGTCGCCGTGACGGGGGCCCCATCTTCGGTAACAGGTGCAGGTCGTCTGCCGTATCGGCCCCTGCTCCCGTGTTCCCCCGTCGCGTTCTTTTCCGCCGTCACGTGGTCCTGCCCTCCGGCACCCCTGCCCGTCGCCGTTCCACAACGCGCCGTCTCCGCAACGCACCGTCGGCCCGTCCCCCCCAACGAGCCGGCCTCAGCCCGTCGTTCTCAGATGCAGACAGATCTCATCGAACAAGCCGCGGCGGTGTCCGTCCGCCGCGCCTGTGCCTTTTCGCTGTTCGCCATCTGGGTCATCATGATGGCGCTGGTCTATGACCCGATGATGAGTCTCAGATCCGGCGCCATCCTCGTGACCCTGATGGGGGCCATCCTGATGCTGAAGGGCTATCGCGCCCCCCATCGGGACCATCGCCGCACCGAGGTTTGGCAGGCGGTGAAATCGGAGCTGAAGCTGCCGGCCGAACAGGCCCGGGCGCTGATCAACGCCACGCTCCAGGACACCTATTTCCACCACGCCACCCTGGTGGGCGTCGGCGCCCTGGCGCTCTGGACGACGATCGTGGCCCTGGGGCTGGTCATCGCCCTCAGATAAGGGCGATGACCGCCAGCCCCTCAGAAGCGCAAACCCTCAGAAGCGCAGGCTGAGGCCCGCGATCACTGCGGTCTGCGCGCCGTCGTCATGGCCGAAGCGGGTTTCGACCTCGGCATAGGTAGAGACCGTCTCGCCGAAGAAGATCCGCGCACCCAGCGTCGCCCGGCCGAAATCGTCGTCGGCCTCGGCCAGCACCACCTGGCGCGACGACCCGTCCCCCGCCGTCAGACGGATGGTATCGGGCCGGCCATCGGCGAATTCATGCACCCAGCCCGCGCGAGCATAGGGCGCGAGCGTCGTGGTCTCGCCTATGGCGACACTGCCGCGCACCCGCCAGCCAAGCTCACCCTGGGCAGAGTTATAGCTTTGATCGGGATAGGTGAGCGCGGTGCGTGCCGGCCCGGTCTCGGTGAAGCCGTCGAGTTCATAGCGGGTATAGTCCAGCCCGACCACCGGGCCGGTGGCGATGCCACCCAGCGCCAGATCCCAGCCGCCCTCGATCCGCGCCCCGAAGCTGCGGGCATTGGTCTGCCCGTCGAAGCGCTGGTCCAGGATGGTGGCCCCCAGCCCCGAGGCCATGGTGAAGGCACGGGTGCCGTCGACCCGGGCATAGCCGGCCGACACCGACGCCGCCAGCCAGCCGGGTGCACCGTCATTCACCAGCACGCCCAGGCCGAAAGCGACGCCGGTGCGGTCCAGATCCGACCCCCCCGCCAGATCGTCACGCCCGCGCGACAGATGCAGATCGGCGCCCAGCGTCACCAGATCGCTCAGCCGGTGATCGGCCCGGAAGCCGATGCGGCCGGCCGTTTCGTGATCGGCCGTGGCCGCGCCGTCGAACCCGCCCGGCCGCGCCAACCCCTCGACGAAGACATCGACGCTGGTCTCCCCCAGCCCGGGCCTGCGGGTGAACAGCGCCAGCACCGCACGGTCGACGGCCGCCTGGAAGGCCTGATGATCGCGGGCGAGCTGATCGGTCATCGCAAGGCTGAAGCCGGCGCCCGACTGCGCCGAGGCCGCAAGATCGGCATTGGTCAGCTCCACCAGCAGCCGGGTCAGCAGCCGCGACCAGTCTTCCAGCCGGCCGGGGATGTGATCGGGGCCGAAGGCCGCCTCCAGCACGTCCCAATTGTCGATCGCCGGGTCATGCCAGCTGGCGCCGCCCGGAATGCCCGGATTGGTGGTCTGGGTATCCCCGTCCAGATCGCCGATTTCCCAGTTGGTCGCCTCCAGCCACAACACCGGGATGTTCAGATCCTCGTAGTTGCCGGCGTCGCTGCAGCAACCGGTATCGACCGGATAATGCGGGTTCAGCCCGGGATTGCTGCGCAGGTCGATGCCCAGCTCGTCGGCAATGGCGTGGATCCGCGTCCAGTAGGATTTCAGCGCCGGGTCGGTCAGATAATTGGTGCCGGCATGGGCATACATGAAATCGCCGGTGATCAGGCTGTCGATATTGATCATGCCCTTCAGCCGATCGATCTCGCCCGCCGCCTCCAGCTCCTGCCGATAGAAGGCAGAGCCTTCAAGCCCGGTCTCCTCGGCGCCGAAGGCGTTGAAGACCAGCCCGGTTTCGACCGGCAGCCCCGCCAGATGAGCGGCGATCTCGGTCAGCACGGCAGCACCCGAGCCGTTGTCGTCCACGCCCTGCAGGGCGGGGCCGGTATAGCCCGGGCGTTGCGGCGCGCTGTCGAAATGGGCACCGACCAGGATGAAGCCCTGATCGATATTGCCCACCGTGCCGATCACGTTCTGGGAGGCGAGGCCTCGGCGGGTGGTAAAGGGCTGGCGGGTCAGCGTGGTGCCGCCAAGGGTGAAGCGCGACGACATCCAGTCGGCCGCGTCCTCGAAGGCCTCCGTGCCGCTGTGGCGGCCGGCATGATCGATGGTCAGGGTTCTGAGCGTGTCATAAGCGAAGTCGCCATACTCCGCCGCCTGCACCGGCAGGGCCGGGATGGCGACGGATGCGAACAGCGCAAGACAAAGCGGACGCAGAGTGAGGCGGCCGGGCATCTGACCTCCTGAAGGGGGAGCATCGCCCCGGATATCCCCGGGGGCGACGGTGGTGCGGGGATGAGGGTGCCGCAGGGATGACAGGCCGGTATCGGCGCAAGCTTCACACAGCCTTAACTGAACCATACCCTTTCATCATCCGCCCGGTCACCTCCGGATCGGTCCGGATCAACCGCTGTCGTCTGCCCCTCAACCGGGCCGCCCGTCCGGCCCCAACCCCACAACCCGGCCACCGGTCTCCCGAAGCCGGGCCCGCCACGCACCCGCCAGATGGACCACCCGGCGCGGCCTCAGCCGCCAGAGCCGCTCGGCCCCCGGATGGCGGGCAAGCTCGGGCCCCTGCCAGACGATTTCGACATCGCCGGCGATGGTCAGCAGGTCGCCGGTCGCGAAATCCGGCACCAGCAGCCCGGCGGCCGGGCGCAGCACCATGTTGCCCAGCGTGTTGAAATAGCGGTTGCCGGCGTAGTCCGGCACCGTGATCACCCCGGCCTCGTCGACCGCCACGAAGCCGGCCGGCCCGCCGCGATGCGAGGCATCGGCCCCGGCGGCCCGGCCTTCCACGCGGGTATCGGCGGCGCTGGCGACGAAGATCGTATCGGCCTGGGCGATCATCTCCCGCGCCCGCGGATCCGGCGCCGCCTGAGACACCACCGCCGGCGCCAGATCCATCCCACCGCGGCCGGGCACGGCCTGGCGGGGGCGGATGTAACGCGGGCAGTTGCCGAAACACTGGTCCACCAGCAGGTCGATGCGCGGCGCGCCGTCACGATCCAGCGCCAGCACCCGGCCATTGACCCGGATGCGCCGCCGGGTGGCGAGATCGATGCCGAGCAGGCCCAGCGCCGCCCCGGGCTGAAGATTGGCCGCCAGCGGGTCGCCCGCCGGCACGGCGCCGAGGATGCTGAGCACCCTGGGATCGGGCGAGGCGATGAAGCCCGGCGGCCCCGCCAGCAACGAGGCCCAGGGCAGCCCCTGCCCGTCGACCGAGGCGACCACCAGGAATTCCAGATCCATGAAAAACAGCCGGAACGGGTCGGGCAGCGCGGTCATGAACACCTGGGCGCCGATCGACGCCATGCGCTCCCCCAGGCCATAGAGATCCTGCACCGCCCGCTCGCCCAGGTGAAAGCCGATCCCCTCGGCCTCCGGCCCCGCAGCCTGTCTCTCCCCGGTCATGACCGCGTCTCCCGTCAGAGGAACGTCGGGCGATCATATACCGGAACCGGCGCTACCGTGACCACAGGAAGGCGCCGACCGGCCGATCCGCCGGCTTTGGGCCCAAAACCGGCCGGGCTCTGACCAAATCCGGTCACGTCTTTGTCCGCGGCGGAGCCCTGCGCCGGGTGCTACATTTCAATCAACACGAAGCAAGTCGAAAGCGGCCGACAGAAAAACCTGACCGCCTTCCCGCACCGGCTTTCGTATCCCGCCTCGCCCGGACATTTCGGGCTGGAGATTATTCGGAACAAGATGACTGCGAAACGACTTTACACGGGTGGCGTATCCCATCCGGATGTCGCAGGCACCATCCGAAAAGACAAGGAGATCTGAACCATGGGCAGCCTTCTTCATTGGGCCATCGTTTTCCTGATCGTGGCGCTGGTCGCGGCCCTTCTGGGCTTTGGTGGTGTCGCAGGCACGGCGATGGCAGGTGCCAAGATCCTGTTCTGGGTCGCGATCATCATCTTCGTCATCACCCTGGTCGCGGGCCTGATGCGCAGGGGCCGCTGACCGCCGCTCTTCCTCCCGCCTCCCTCCCCCCGCAGCATGACGGGCGGCCGGTTTCCGGTCGCCCGTCGTGTTTTTAAGGCAGGGGTCAGGCAGGGTTCCGTGACATCATTCGTGGTCACGACGAAGACATGTCAGCCGCCGGTCATCTCCGCCACCTGCGGCACATCCTTGTCGCCGCGCCCCGACAGCGAGACCACCATCACCGCATCGGGCGCAAGATCGGGCGCCATGCGGATGGCCCGCGCCAGCGCATGGGCCGATTCCAGCGCCGGGATGATACCTTCCAGCCGGGTGAGCAGGTGAAAGGCCTCCAGCGCCTCGGCATCGGTCGCGGGCAGATAGGTCACCCGGCCGATCTGGTGCAGCCAGGCATGTTCCGGCCCGATGCCCGGATAGTCGAGCCCGGCCGAGATCGAATGGGCCTCGGTGATCTGGCCGTCATCGTCCATCAGCAGGAAGGTCCGGTTGCCGTGCAGCACGCCCGGCCGGCCGCCGGTCAGCGAGGCGGCGTGTTTGCCGCTCTCGATCCCGTGCCCTGCCGCCTCGATGCCATAGATTGCCACCTCTGCGTCGTCGAGGAAGGGATGGAACAGGCCCATGGCGTTGGACCCGCCGCCGACACAGGCCATCACCACATCCGGCAGCCGCCCCTCTGCCTCCAGAATCTGGGCCCGGGCCTCGTCGCCGATGACCGTCTGGAAATCGCGGACGATCATGGGATAGGGATGCGGTCCCGCCACGGTGCCGATGCAGTAGAAACTGTCTTCGACATTGGTCACCCAGTCGCGCAGGGCCTCATTCATCGCATCCTTGAGCGTGCGGGAGCCCGAGAGCGCCGGGATGACCTCGGCGCCCAGCATGCGCATGCGGATGACATTGGGCATCTGCCGGGCAATGTCGACCTCGCCCATATAGACCACGCAATCCAGCCCATAGCGGGCGCAGAGCGTCGCGGTGGCAACACCGTGCTGGCCGGCGCCGGTTTCGGCGATGATCCGCTTCTTGCCCATGCGCCGGGCGAGCAGGATCTGGCCCAGCACGTTGTTCACCTTGTGCGAGCCGGTGTGGTTCAGATCTTCGCGCTTCAGATAGATCTTCGCCCCGCCCAGATGCGCCGTCAGCCGGTCGGCGAAATAAAGCGGGCTGGGCCGGCCGATATAGTGCCGGCGCATGTCGTCCATCTCGGCCGCGAAGGCGGGATCGGCCCTGGCCTCCGCATAGGCCCGCTCCAGCGCCAGCAGGTTGGGCATCAGGGTCTCGGCCACGAAGCGGCCGCCGAACATGCCGAAACGGCCATTCTCGTCGGGGCCGTTGCGCAGGCTGTTGGGCAGATGAGAGGCGGGCTGGGGGGACGTCATCGGTCGAAAACCTCCGGATCGGGGTCGCTGGAGGGACGCCACCCCGGATCCCCGCCCCTGTCGTGCGCATAAACGACAAAGGCCGCTCTCCGGAGTGAGCGGCCTTCCACAGGGCATGACGACTGCCGGTGAAACCGCCCGCTTACGCGGGCCACCAGCGGCGGGTCTGCATCGGGCAGAAGATGGGGTGCAGCATCGTCATGGGCTGACGGTAACAGAGCGGGCGGCGGGGGACAATGGGGTCATGCGCCGTCTTCCCGCGGACGGTCACCGCGTCCGGCCGGCGCGGGCATGTCTCCGATCAGATCAACGCTGGTGACACTGAGATCGCTCTGAGCGGCGGCCGCAAGCGGGGCCGCCTCGGCATAGAGCCGGTCTTCACGCGCCTGCAGTGCCCGACCCCGGCGGGCTTGGTCGATGTGGGATGTCGGCACCGTGTCGAATGCTCCGCTGCCCCCACGCAGGAAGGGGCGCTCCATCCAGTCGGACGCATCGATATAGCCCAGACAGAATTCGGCCACGGCGGCAGCCTGTACCTCGGAGCGCATCTGAAGCATCGCCGCCTCGCGGCGATCGGCGATCTTGCGCCCCGGATCGTCTTCCGTATCGATCCAGATCAGCGGATAAGCTTCGCCGCCCAGAATGCCCTTCAGGGCCTCGCGGCCGTCATATCCGAAACAGAAGGGAAGACGCTGCTGTGCATCGCTCTCCGCCAGCAGGGCGGCCAGTTCCACCGACAGCACCATCTTGCGCCGGGTGGCGAAGCGGCCAAGGCGAAAGCCGGTGTCCATCGACGGACCGATGAAATCCTGAATGCCCTCCCCAGCACCTTCTGCCATCTCGTCGAGGAACTGGTCGGTCTCCCTCAGCCCGTCGAGATCGATCATCATGTTGCGGGCGGGGAAGTCCGCCACCCAGCCGCAGGCTTTCAGATCGAGACTCCGCGAAATCTCGCGCACCACCTGTCGCGTCTGATGAAGTGCCAGAATGAAATCGTTGACGATGCCCGCGGTATCGGCCAGGTCTGTAACGGTAAAGCGATAGACGAGTTCGTCCCCCAAGGCTTTCCACAACCGCACCCGATTCTCGGCTCCAAAACGGATACGGGTCTTCTTCAGGAAGGTCTGGTGGAAGGTCGCATAGAATTTGCGGATGGCCTGGGACCATCCTTCCGAACCCGTCTCGTCACGCTCTTCAGTCCCGCCCGCGATAGCGGTCGAAAACTTGAACGCGCTGGACCCCACCATGTCGACGCTGAGAAAGGCTTCCAGGCGATAGCGCGCCGCCGCTGCGGCAAGGATCTGGTCGTCGCCCTGATCGGCGCTCACGGGTTGCCGGGCCGCTGATTACGCCAGACCCAGGCTGCGTGCCCGGTTCTCGGCAGCCTGACGGGATACGAAGAAGCGTTGTGCAACGGCACCGCGATCGCCATGCGTCTCCCGCCAAAGGTCCGCAAAGGGGCCCGATGGCATCAGGAAGGCCGCCGCGAACCAGTTGGCTTCCCATTCGCAGCGTTCGACATCCGGCGACGGGTTGTCAGGCAGGTATCGGGTAGCAGCCATTTCCACGGTCGCACCCTGATGCGCCTTCTTCACGACCGGATAATGCAGCAGCAGATGCCCCAGCTCGTGCCCGATGGTGAAACGGTCGCGGGCCGGCGTGGTCTCGAAAGGCAGGTACAGGTCGAAATCGTCTGGCGCGCGCACATGGATGCTCTCACGCGGCTGCGGCGTCGCAAACTCCCTGAACCGGATCCGGCCGCCCATCCGGTGGACCAGATCGAACAGATCATCCCCGGGCAGAAAATTGATCTTGCCCGCGTATTTCTCCGCCGCCTCCTGGATGACGGCCTTGCTCGCCCGACATGGCATCGGCGGAACGACGGTCATCTGCGCCTCGCGATCGCTGCCTCTCGATACAAGATAGCGACCGGGCCGGGCGGCGACAATGGCGGGCGATGGTGCGGCAACCGTTTGCATCGCCCGCGGGTAAAACGCGCCGGGCATATGCATGTCGGGCTGCAGGAAGGTGGTGGGCCCGGCAGGATTCGAACCTGCGACAACACCGTTATGAGCGGCGGGTTCTAACCGCTGAACTACAGGCCCCCACATCTTCCATGGTGCCGGAACGGGGTGGAATGCCACCGCCGGTTACCGGCGGCACACCTTGTCGAGTTCCGCCGTTTTCGTCAAGAGGAAGCCGGTTCGCCACAAGCAGGGCCGGTCGTCGGGAGAAAGCTGGCGGAAATGACACGACCGCCGCCGGAAGGCCCGGCGGCGGTCGTGTCGCATCGTCGATGCCGGCGTTCGATCCTAGTGATCGAGGAAGCTGCGCAGCTTGCGCGACCGGCTCGGATGCTTGAGCTTGCGCAGCGCCTTCGCCTCGATCTGGCGGATGCGTTCGCGGGTCACCGAGAACTGCTGACCCACCTCTTCCAGGGTGTGGTCGGTGTTCATGCCGATGCCGAAGCGCATGCGCAGCACCCGCTCCTCGCGCGCCGTCAGGCTGGCGAGCACCCGAGTGGTGGTCTCCTTGAGGTTCGAATGGATCGCCGCATCGACCGGCAGGATCGCATTCTTGTCCTCGATGAAGTCGCCCAGATGGCTGTCTTCCTCGTCGCCGATCGGGGTTTCGAGGCTGATCGGCTCCTTGGCGATCTTCAGGACCTTGCGGACCTTCTCCAGCGGCATCTGCAGCTTCTCGGCCAGCTCTTCCGGCGTCGGCTCGCGGCCGATTTCGTGGAGCATCTGGCGCGAGGTGCGGACCAGCTTGTTGATCGTCTCGATCATGTGCACCGGGATGCGGATCGTCCGGGCCTGGTCGGCGATCGAGCGCGTGATCGCCTGCCGGATCCACCAGGTGGCATAGGTCGAGAACTTGTAGCCGCGGCGGTATTCGAATTTATCGACCGCCTTCATCAGGCCGATATTGCCCTCCTGGATCAGGTCCAGGAACTGCAGGCCGCGGTTGGTGTACTTCTTCGCGATCGAGATCACCAGACGGAGGTTGGCCTCGACCATCTCCTTCTTGGCCTGGCTCGCCTCGCGCTCGCCGCGCTGAACGTTGCTGACGATGCGCTTGAACTCGTTGATCGGCAGGCCGACTTCGCGGGCCAGCCGCGAGATGCCCTCGCGGATATCGGCCGCTTCCTCGCCATGGCGTTCCAGGAAGGTCTTCCAGGCCTTGCCGTTCTGCGCGCCCACCACCTGGAACCAGTTCGGCGCCAGTTCCTGGCCGCTATAGAGCCGCAGGAAGTCTTCGCGCTTCACCCGGCAGCCGACCGCCAGACGCATCAGCTGGCCTTCCAGCGACATCAGGCTGCGGTTGAGGAGGTAGAGTTCCTCGACCAGCAGGTCGATGCGCGGCTGGGCGAAGTTCAGGCCGCGGACCATCTCGATCACATCGGACTTGGCCGCCTCGAAGCGGGAGCGGGCCTGGGTGGTCTGCTCCTCGCCCTTCAGTGCCGCCTCGAGCCGCTTGGCCTGGAGCTTTTCAAGCTTCGCCCAGGCCTCGACGATCTTGTCGAAGGATTCGAGGATCACCGGCGTCAACTCGGCTTCCATCACCGAGATCGACACGCTGGCGCCATCCCCCTCCTCGTCCTCCTCCTCTTCGGAATCGGCCGCGCGGACGGTTTCGTCTTCCTCGTCTTCCTCGCTGTCGGATGCCTTGCGGGCCTCGCCATCGGGACGCGCCGCGGCTGCCGCCGCCGGGGCGGCCGCTGCACCATTGCCGTTGACCACGGGCTTGGCCGGCTCGACCGCCGGACGGTCACCCGCCAGCATCGCGGCTTCGGCCTCGGCTTCCTCGTCGGTCATCGGCGGCTGGTCGCCGCCATAGCTGGCCTCGAGGTCGATGATGTCGCGCAGCATCGCCTCGCCGGCCGCCAGGGCATCGCGCCAGCGCACGATCGCCCGGAAGGTCAGCGGGCTTTCGCAGATCGCGCCGATCATGGTGTTGCGACCGGCCTCGATCCGCTTGGCCAGCAGGATCTCGCCCTCGCGGGACAGCAGTTCGATCGACCCCATCTCGCGCAGATACATCCGCACGGGGTCGTCGGTCCGGCCCAGTTCCTCTTCCTCGACCGAAGTCGCGTGGGACCCGCCGAACTCTTCTTCTTCGTCGTCGCCGCTCTGGTTCTCGCCCAGTTCCTCGCCTTCCTCGTCGTTCTCGACGACGTTGATGCCCATCTCCGAGAGCATGGCCATCACGTCTTCGATCTGCTCCGACGAGAGCTGATCCTGGGGCAACGCCTTGTTCAGTTCGTCATAGGAGATGTAGCCGCGCTCCTTGGCGCGGGCCACCATCTTCTTGACGGTGATCTCGAGCGAATCGACCAGCGGTCCATCCGGCGTGTCTTCACGCCCTTCGCCGGCTTCGACAGCCGTGGTCGCTTTTTTCGCCATTATTCGTCGTTCCCCCGCTCAGAAACGCACGCTGCGCCTTGATTCCGATGCTTGCCCATGAGGTCGATGCCCCGTCCTTCAACGGCCGTGAGGCGCCGCTCCCGCGATGATGACAGCATCACCGCGGCAACGACGCCCCGCGTCATCGCCGAACCCGCCCCGACCCTCAAAGGTCGAAACCGTCGCTCTGATCGAAGGCCGCCAGTCCGCGCTCGTTGTCGTCAACGAGCTTCTTGAGCGCGACGAACCGCTGCAAAGCTTCTTCCGTCATGCTCTCGACAAGCTCCTGCTCTGCGGCCTTCAATTCGTCGACCAGCTGCGCATGCCGGTGTACAGCCAGCACATTGCGCCATCCGGCCAGAACCCTGTCGAATGCAGCTCCCGGCCCCGCAAACGGCACACGGCCGGCATTCTCCGCCGCCGTCAACCGGTCCACCAGGTCCGAGAGCCCTCGCAGTCTCAAATGGTCCTGCAGCGTTTCACTGTCAAGACCAGACTCCGATGCGTGCGTATCTACGATCGCAGCCCGCAAGATGTCAAGCTCAGGGGTGGCGACCGGCAGGGCCGCCACCTCGTCCTCCGCCACCTCAAGCAGTTGAGGATGAAGAAGAACCGCTGCCAGAAGCGCCGCTTCGCGCCGTGCCGACTGGCCCTCGTTTCCCTGGCCGAGCGCCGGGGCGGCGATGGGCGTCGGGTCGTCGTTCAGCTGGCCGGGCTTCTTTCGGTCCCGCCATTTAGCAACGGGGCCGCCCGGTCCAAAGACAGAGCGCGCCGGGGATGGAGGCCCGCCAATCAACCCGCCGCGCCTGGCGCGACGCAGCTGCCAGACCCGGTCGCGGAAGTCGCGGCGATACAGGTCGCGGATCAGCGGGTCGCGGATCGTGTCGGCCTGGGCCATCAGATCGGCCTCCAGCGCGGCCAGCCGCTCGGGCGTGTCGGTGGCATGGCCTTCCAGCGCCGCCTGCCAGAGCAGGTCGATCATCGGCTGCGGGGCGGCCACGGCCCGGTCGAACGCCCCCACCCCTTCGGCCCGGATCAGGCTGTCGGGATCATGGCCGCCGGGCAGGCGCACGAAGCGCAGGCTGTGGCCGGGCTTCAGCAGCGGCAGGGCGCGCTCGGCCGCACGGCGCGCGGCACGGATGCCGGCGGCGTCGCCGTCCAGGCACAGCACCGGCTCGGGCGCCATCCGCCACAGCTCTTCGATCTGATGTTCGGTCAGCGCGGTGCCGAGCGGGGCCACCGCATGGGGTCGGCCGGCCTGCACCAGGGCCGCCACGTCCAGATAGCCTTCGACCACCAGCACGGTACCGGCCTTGCGCGCGGCCTCTCGGGCAACCGGCCAGCCATAGAGCACGCGGCCCTTCTCGAACAGCGGCGTGTCGGGGCTGTTCAGGTATTTGGGCTCGCCATCGCCCAGAACCCGGCCGCCGAAGGCGATGATCCGGCCGCGCCGGTCGGCGATGGGGATGATCAGCCGGCCGCGGAAATAGTCGAAGGCGGAGCGGTCCTCGCGCCGGCGCGCCAGCCCCGATTCGACCAGCCGGTCCAGCGCGATGCCGCGCTGCTCGAAGGTGCGGATCAGCACGTCGCGCCGGTCGGGCGCATAGCCGAAGCGGAACCGGCCCCAGCTCTCGGGCCCGAAGCCGCGGCGGACCAGATAGTCGCGGGCCGGCGCCGCCTCGTCGGTGCCGAGCCGGCTTTCGAACCAGCGGCAGGCCTCTTCGACGACGTCGACCAGCCCCTCGCGGCGCTCGGCCTTGCGCTTCGCATCCGGATCCTCGGCGGGGACGGTCAGCCCCACCTCCCCCGCCAGCCGCTCCACGGTCTCGCGGAAGTCGAACCCGCCGAGCTTCATCTCGAAATCGATGGCGTCGCCCTTGGCGCCGCAGCCGAAACAGTAATAGAAGCCCTTGTCGTCACTGACCGTGAAACTCGGCGTCTTCTCGTTGTGGAACGGGCAAAGGCCGGTGTGCTCGCGGCCGCGGCGGATCAGCTTGACCCGGCGGCCGACCACCTCCGACAGGCGGATGCGGGCACGCAGTTCCTCGATGAAGCCGGGGGGCAGCGCCATGGGGTGCGGGTCAGCCGGGCTGGCAGTTGCGCAGCAGGCGCTTGGCCGCAGAGCTGGCGCAGCCCAGGTCCATTTCGGGCCCATAGGCGGATTTCAGGGCATCGACCGTGCGCCCCAGATCCTTCAGCCCCTTGGCGCAGCAGGCGGCGATCGTGGCGCGCACCGCCGCCTCGATCTCGTCCTCCGACATCTGCGGCGGCAGGAAGCGGCGGATCACCCGCTGCTCCAGCTGCTCCTGCTCGACCAGTTCGATGCGGCCCGACTGCTCATATGCGCCGATACTCTCGTCGCGCTGACGCAGCATGGTGCGGAGCATGTCGTGGATCTCGGCATCGTCGATCGCATCCCGCCCCCTCACATGGGCGGCCGCGTCACGGTCCTTGATCGCCGTCCGGATCAGGCGAAGCACGGCCAGCTCTTCGCTGTCGCCCTGCTGTTCGGCCTGGGCAAGCGCGTCCTTGAGGCGCTCACGAAGCATGGAAGTCGATCCCTCGAAAAGACGGAAACCGGCGACCCCGTCGCGCCGCGGCCGCCGGGAACCCGGCCCCGAATGCCGCAGATCATGACAGAAGCGGCGGCATCGTGGCGGTGCGGGGCAGTTAACGGGGGCACGGACGATGTGACAAGCTTTCATATTGCGTGTCAGCCCCCCGGGTTTCAATGGCCGGCACGCGGACGCCCCCCTTGCGAAATCAGCGGAGCCCGCGGCTTGACCGGGGGGAGGGGTTTGCGTATGGTCCGTCCGGTCGATCCGGCGCCCACCCGCCGGGCGTCTACGCACGCGCCCTCTTCGCTGCCGCAACCGCCTTGCCTGCCTGCCAGGTCGTTTACAGGTTGCGCCCGTGACCCCCTCCGACGCCCCGCCTTGTGCCGCACTCCCGCGGCCGGGACGCCGGCCGGCCGGGGCCGCGAGCCGGGCCAGCGTCCCCGGATGGACCACGCATTCGCTATCATCGGCCGCCTTGGGGCTTCCCGGGCGGCCGCGTCGCATCATCCTGGGGGCTCGCTATCATGCAAGAGGCGTCGAACTCGCCCGCCCTGGCGGCTACGGCCGCCCTCGTTCTGGCCGACGGCACGGTCTTCTGGGGCCTGGGCGTCGGCGCACGAGGCATCGCCGAGGGCGAGCTGTGCTTCAACACCTCGATCACCGGCTATCAGGAGATCCTGACCGATCCCTCTTATGCCGGTCAGATCATCACCTTCACCTTCCCGCATATCGGCAATGTCGGCACCAATGACGAGGATCTGGAAACCACGACGCCGGCGGCGCGCGGTTTCGTCCTGAAGGCGCTGCCGACCGAGCCGTCGAATTTCCGCTCCACCCGCCGCCTGCAGGACTGGACGGCGGCCCACGGGCTGATCGGCATTGCCGGCGTCGACACCCGACGCGTCACCCGCCTGCTGCGCGACAAGGGCCCGCAGAATGCGGTGATCTGGCATGGCGAGGCCGGCACGGCGGATCTGGACGCGCTGAAGGCGCAGGCGAAGGCCGCCCCCAGCCTGGAAGGTCTCGATCTCGCGATCACGGTGACCTGCGCCCAGACCTATGCCTGGGACGAGACCCCGTGGGAGCTGGGCCAGGGCTTCGGCCGGCAGGAAAGCCCGCGCTTCAAGGTGGTCGCGGTCGATTACGGTGCCAAGCGCAACATCCTGCGCTGCCTGGCCGGTACCGGTGCCGAGGTGGTGGTGGTGCCCGCGACCGCAACCGCGGACGAGATCCTGGCGCACGAGCCCGACGGCATCTTCCTGTCCAACGGCCCCGGCGATCCGGCGGCGACCGGCGAATATGCCGTGCCCCAGATCCGCAGGCTGATCGAGACCGGCAAGCCGACCTTCGGCATCTGCCTGGGCCATCAGCTGCTGGCGCTGGCGGTCGGCGCCTCGACCGAGAAGATGGATCGCGGCCATCGCGGCGCCAACCAGCCGGTCAAGGACCTGACCACGGGCAAGGTTGAAATCACCTCGCAGAACCACGGCTTCCGCGTCGTCGCCTCGTCGCTGCCGGCCAATGCCGAAGTGACCCATGTCTCGCTGTTCGACGACACGCTGGAGGGCTTCCGCCTGACCGATCGCCCGGTCTTTGCGGTGCAGTACCACCCCGAAGCCTCGCCGGGACCGAAGGACAGCCACTACCTCTTCGACCGTTTCGCGCGCCTCATCGAGAAGACCAAGACCGATGCCTAAGCGTACCGATATCAAGTCGATCCTGGTGATCGGCGCAGGCCCCATCGTCATCGGTCAGGCCTGCGAATTCGACTATTCGGGCACCCAGGCCTGCAAGGCGCTGCGCGAAGAGGGCTACCGGATCATCCTGGTCAACTCCAACCCGGCCACGATCATGACCGATCCGGGCCTGGCGGATGCGACCTATGTCGAGCCGATCACGCCCGAACTGGTCGCCAAGGTGATCGAGGCCGAGCGCCCCGACGCCCTGCTGCCGACCATGGGTGGCCAGACCGCGCTCAACACCGCGCTCGCGCTGTCGCGCGACGGCACGCTGAAGAAGTTCGGCGTCGAGCTGATCGGCGCCAACGAGGCGGCGATCGAAAAGGCCGAAGACCGCCAGCTGTTCCGCGAGGCGATGGACCGCATCGGTCTGTCCAGCCCGCGCAGCCGCGTGGTCCGCGACATGGAATCCGCCCGCGAGGCGATGGAATTCGTCGGCCTGCCGACGATCATCCGCCCCTCCTATACGCTGGGCGGCACCGGCGGCGGCATCGCCTATAACCGGCAGGAATTCGAAGAGATCGTGGCCAGCGGCCTCGACGCCTCGCCGGTGAACGAGGTGCTGGTCGAGGAATCGGTGCTCGGCTGGAAGGAATACGAGATGGAGGTGGTCCGCGACCGCGCGGACAACTGCATCATCGTCTGCTCGATCGAGAACATCGATCCGATGGGCGTGCACACCGGCGACAGCATCACCGTCGCCCCGGCACTCACGCTCACCGACAAGGAATACCAGATCATGCGTGACGCCTCGCTCGCGGTTCTCCGCGAGATCGGCGTCGACACCGGCGGGTCGAACGTGCAGTTCGCGATCGACCCCGAGACCGGCCGCATGGTCGTGATCGAGATGAACCCGCGCGTGTCGCGCTCCTCGGCGCTCGCCTCGAAGGCGACCGGCTTCCCGATCGCCAAGGTCGCGGCCAAGCTCGCCGTCGGCTACACGCTCGACGAGGTTCAGAACGACATCACCGGCGTCACGCCGGCCTCGTTCGAGCCGACCATCGACTATGTCGTGACCAAGATCCCGCGCTTCGCCTTCGAGAAGTTCCCGGGCACCGCGCGCACGCTGTCCACCTCGATGAAGGCGGTGGGCGAGGTCATGGCCATGGGCCGCTGCTTCGAGGAATCGCTGCAGAAGGCGCTCCGCTCGATGGAGACGGGCCTGACCGGCCTCGACGAGATCGAGGTCGCAGGCGGCGCCGGCACCAGCGAGGTCGATGCGCTCCGCTCGGCGCTGGCCCTGCCGACCCCGGATCGTCTGCTGGTCATCGCCCAGGCGCTGCGCGCCGGGCTGACCCCGGAAGAGATCCACGAGGCCTCCGATTACGATCCCTGGTTCATCGAGCGTCTGGCCGGGCTGGTCGCGGCCGAGAAGCAGGTGATCGAGGACGGGCTGCCGGCGGATGCGGCCGGCTGGCGGCGGCTGAAGTCGCTGGGCTTCTCGGATGCGCGGCTGGCGAAGCTCGCCGGTCTCGACGAAGAGATCGTCCGGGCCCGGCGCTGGAAGGCCGGCGTGCACCCGGTGTTCAAGCGGGTCGACACCTGCGCCGCCGAATTCGAGGCGCGCACCCCCTACATGTACTCGACCTACGAGCTGCCCGGCTTCGACGGCATCGTCGAATGCGAGGCGCAGCCCTCGGATCGCACCAAGATCATCGTGCTCGGCGGCGGTCCGAACCGGATCGGCCAGGGCATCGAGTTCGACTATTGCTGTGTCCACGCGGCCTATGCCCTCTCGGAAGCGGGCTACGAGACCATCATGGTCAACTGCAACCCCGAGACGGTCTCCACCGACTACGACACCTCTGACCGGCTTTATTTCGAGCCGCTGACGGTCGAGGACGTGCTGGAGCTGGTGCGGGTGGAAACCTCGCGCGGCACGCTCAAGGGCGTGATCGTCCAGTATGGCGGCCAGACCCCGCTGAAGCTGGCCGAGCCGCTGGAGAAGGCCCAGGTGCCAATCCTCGGCACCTCGCCGGATGCAATCGACCTGGCCGAGGACCGTCGCCGCTTCCAGAAGCTGCTGAACGACCTGGATCTGAAGCAGCCGGCCAACGACACCTGCCACAGCGAGGAAGAGGCGCTGGCCATCGCCCAGCGCATCGGCTTCCCGCTGGTCGCGCGCCCGTCCTATGTGCTGGGCGGCCGGGCGATGGAGATCGTCCATGATCTGGGCGGGCTGTCCTCGTATATGCGCCGGGCGGTGCGCGAGTTCGGCAACAAGCCGGTGCTGCTCGACCGCTTCCTGACCGATGCCATCGAGGTGGATGTCGACGCGCTCTGCGACGGCGAGACCGTGGTGGTCGCGGGCATCATGGAGCATATCGAAGAGGCCGGCGTCCATTCGGGCGACAGCGCCTGCACCCTGCCGCCCTATTCTCTCGACGACGAGATCATCGCCGAGATCCGCCGGCAGACCGAGGCGCTGGCGCTCAAGCTGGGCGTGGTCGGGCTCATGAACGTGCAGTTCGCGGTCAAGGACCGGGAGATCTACATCCTGGAGGTCAACCCGCGCGCCAGCCGCACCGTGCCCTTCGTCGCCAAGGCCGTGGGCCGGCCGATCGCCAAGATCGCCGCCCGGATCATGGCGGGCGAGAAGCTGGGGGCCTTCGATCTGGCCGAGCGCAAGGTCGACCATATCGCGATCAAGGAAGCGGTCTTCCCCTTCGCCCGCTTCCCCGGCGTCGACATCCTGCTCGGGCCCGAGATGAAGTCGACCGGCGAGGTCATGGGCCTGGACACCGATTTCGGCCGCAGCTTCGCCAAGGCGCAGCTGGCGGCGGGCGTGCGCCTGCCGACCTCGGGCAGGGTCTTCGTCTCGGTGCGCGACGACGACAAGGACGCGATGGTAGAGATCGCCCGCGGCCTGAAGGCCCAGGGCTTCGAGATCGTCGCCACCCGCGGCACCGCCAGGGTGCTGGCCGATGCGGGCATCCAGGTCGAACTGGTCAAGAAGGCCCATGAGGGCCGGCCGAACATCATCGACCAGATCAAGGACCGCCGGATCGACATGGTGTTCAACACCACCGCCGGGTCTCAGGCGATTTCGGACAGCTATTCGCTGCGCCGCGAAACCCTGATGAACAAGGTGCCCTATTTCACCACCGTCGCCGGCTGCCGGGCGACCGTTCAGGCGATCGCGGCCATCCGGGCCGGCACGCTTGAAGTCCGGTCTCTGCAATCCTATTCTGCCTGAGAAGGCCGCAGAAAACGGCTGATCGACATGCGGGGCCGATGAAAATCGGCCCCGCATGTGTTCCTGTTGTCGTGCTGCAGGTGCACAGCGATCTCGTGCACAACCGACGTTCGGCTGCCGGAAAGCCCGGCCGCCGCGCGCTGAACTGCTGCGGCATGAATTCCTGTCAACCGCGGAACGGCATTCCCTCCGACGATCGCCTGACCGTTCGACGACCAACGTGGAAAGCGTCATACCCATGGAAAAAGTTCCCATGACGTTGGAAGGCTTCGACCGACTGACCGCCGAACTCAAGCATCTGAAGACGGTGGCCCGTCCCGAGGTGATCAACGCGATCGCCGAAGCCCGGGCGCATGGCGATCTGTCGGAGAACGCCGAGTACCACGCGGCGCGTGAGCGCCAGAGCTTCATCGAGGGCCGCATCGCCGAGCTGGAGGACAAGCTGTCCCGCTCGGAGGTGATCGACCCGACCAAGCTGTCGGGCGACCGGGTCAAGTTCGGCGCGACGGTCACCGTCGTCGACGAAGAGACCGAGGAAGAGACGAGCTACAAGATCGTCGGCGTGGACGAGGCCGACCTCAAGATCGGCCGCATCTCCGTCACCTCGCCGATGGCGCGGGCGCTGATCAACAAGGCGGTGGGCGAAACCGTCGAGGTCGCAACCCCCAAGGGCCGCCGCTCCTACGAGATTCTGGCAGTGAGCTTCAGCTGAAGCCGGCCACGCCGCCGCAGACATGAAGGGCCGACCCTCCCGAGCGGAAGGGCCGGCCCTTCGTCTTGCAGAATGCCGGTTGATCAGGACAGTTGAGCGACACGCCAGACGGCCGTGGCCATACGGGCGAGCTTTTGCTGCCATTTGTCCAGCCGCTCCGGCGTCCAGTCCTGGTTCTCCTCGACAAGATCCCGCGTAAGCTTCAGCTTGCTCTGCCCCAGGATCGGCCGCTTCTCCGCATAGGGCTTATTGCCCAGGGCTCTGTTTCGGGCCGTCTCGAGCATGACCATGTTCCCGAGACGATAGACGAAGGTCTCCAGATCCCGGTCGGGAAAGGCATCCCAGCCGCCGTTTGGGGACTGGGGCAGGACATGCTCGATCGTATAGGTGGATGCGTCCGGGTCGAATTCGATGCCACCAGTCCGCCGTTCCAGCCTGCACAGAATGTAGCGCACGATCTTCGCATTGCGGCTTTGGGTCGTCTTGATCGCCTTGGTCGCAAAGTCTGCGCGAAAGGCATCATCGTTTCGATAGATGGGCCGAAGCGCCGCAAGCACCGAGCTGAGGGTTGCAAGCTCCCTCCGATGGAGCTGCAGGGCAACGGTGTGATAGACGCGCTCCTGCTCATTGGGCGCCTGACTGCCGATAACGTTGTAGCGAAAAGCGATCACTGCCGTGGCCGCAATCAGCCCTTCGAAATCACCATCCGACAATCGGCGCTTCGCCGCCATGAGCATGGGATAGGGCTGACGGACCGAGAACATCCGCAGCTCCTGAGCGCTGCGACGACAGTCTGCCGACCATTGCGCCGCCTCGGGGTGGATCAGCGCAAGATAGGCATCGATGTCTTCGTCCATTTCACGCAGCAGCCCGAACACCTGGCCGCGGTCGCGCACGTTCGATCGTATGATTTTGAACAGCTCAGACTGGCGGGCGAAGCCATGCCGGCTGTTCCAGTGCATGCGCAGGAAGTCCGGGAAGCTCTCGCTGCCCAGGCGGCCGACCATGCCCTCCCAGCGCCGCTCAAGATCATCCATTTCCTGCTGTGACTGAGGACCGCGCGCCAGCACCGAGAACAGATAGTTCTTGAGCAGGTCGGTCGCCGACAGCCGGACACCCCGCGCATTCAGCGTTTCGAACACCTTATAGGCATTCAGTTCGTCGGCGACGGTGATCACCGTGAAGAACAGCCGGTCGCTCATGGTTTCGATGAATTGCGCCAGCGCGACCCCCTGGTCCTGCTGGCTGCGGACATGATCGCGCAGAGCCTTCTCGAACCACTCAAACCCTTTGCGCATGGCATGGGTCGAGGGCGGGAAGCCGCGCTGTGGAAGATGTTCGGCCAGAGGAACGAGGTGATCGCGGTAATAGCCGTCATTATTGCGGTTGAGCGACAATTTGTTATGCGTCGCCAGCGTCACCGGATCCAGATATCCGATATAGGTCGCGCGAAACTGGTCGAGCCGCTGCTGATTCGCATCGGCATTGCGACCGCCTGCAATATACGCCTTCAGCAGGCGCATGGCGGCCAGGATGATGAGACTGATCGTCGTCAGCCGCTGCTGCCCGTCGATGATCTCGAAGACACGGTTGTCCGAGGTCTGAAGGACGAGATAGCCCATGTAATGCGCCGGCTCGCCGTCCGGAGCGATCGAGCCCAGGATGTCTGCCCAAAGGTCTTCCCATTCGGCATCCCCCCAGGAATAGTCCCGCTGGAACCGGGGCACGCGATAGGTCAGGCCATTGCCGAGCAACTGGCGATAGGTACGATTCTCGGTGTTGAAATTCGTTGCCGCCATGTCGCTCCTCCGGCCCATCTCCGGCAGATCCCGCCAGTGAACCCTAGCTTCGGCGAGGGCCCGGCGGGATTCAAGTGGCGGCCGTCACTCCCGCACCTGCCGCGCCACGAAGCGGGCGAGCGGGGGGCCGAGCAGGACGACCAGGAAGAAGCGCATGGTCTGCAGGGCCATGACGAAGCCGATATCGACGCCGCGGCTGGAGGCGGCGATGATCGCGACCGTATCCAGCCCGCCGGGGCTGGTGGCCAGATAGGCCGAGAGAAGGTCGATGCCGGTCAGCTGCGTCAGCACCCAGGCAAGGCCCGCGCAGAAGCCGATCAGCACCGCGATCGAGACCAGGATGGTGGGCAGCGCCTTCAGCGCATGCATCAGCACCGCCCGGGTGAAGCCCAGGCCCACGCTCCAGGCGAGCACCGCGTAGCTGGCCGCCAGCAGCCATTGCGGCAGCTGAATGGTCATGAGGCCGGTGGCGCTGAGCACCGCGCCGCCGATCATCGGCAGCAGCAGGCCTGCCGCCGGCACCGGGATCAGCCGGCCGGCCGCCCCGCCGGCCGCGGCGAGCGCCAGCGTCTCGGCGAAGGCGAGCGGCTGGATCGGCGGGAACCAGACGATCGGGGCCGCCGCCCCCGCCTCCCCCGCAAGCAGGAAATGCGCAAGCAGGGCGGCGGCAAAGGCCACGAACAGCACGCGGGTATACTGCATGAAGGCGACGAGCCGGGCATCGGCGCCGAAGGCTTCCGCCATCACCACCATCGCCGAGGCGGCACCGGCCGAGGTGCCCCAGACGCCGGTCGTGCCCGGCAGGATGTGATTGCGCGCGATCACCCAGCCGAGCGCGCCGCTGAGCAGGATGGTGGAGAGCACGATCCCAAGGAAGATCGGCCAGTCTTCGGCCACCGTCACCAGGATCTCGGGCCGCACCGAGCCTGCGATCATGCAGCCCAGCACCGACTGGGCCATCAGGAAGGTGATCCGCGGCATCTTCAGCCCGACCCCGCCCAGCGCCAGCAGAATGCCTGAGACCATAGGTCCCAGCAGCAGCGCCGCCGGCAGCTGGATCCAGATCAATCCCGCCGTCAGCGGCACCGAAACGATCGGCAGCAGCAGCCAGCGCAGCCAGAGGGGAAGGGTCGGCAACGACATCGGATCGGGGTTCTTCCGCAAACGAAAACGGCCGCTTTCACCCGAAAGCGGCCGTTCGGATCGTTTTGCACCGAACCATGATCGGCCCCGCGGCACAACCACCACCCCCGCCCCCAGGGGTCTGCGGTTTCCGCACGGCTCGGGATCAGTCGTCCTCGCCGGTGGGCTCTTCGGCCTCCAGCAGCTCGATCGGCACCCCCGGCTCATATTTCGAGGTCCGGATGGTGAGCGAGGTGCGGACGTGGCGCACCGGCGGCGCCGCGGTCAGCCGGGTGGTCAGAAACCGCTGATAGGCGTCCCAGTCCTTGGCGACGATCTTCAGCAGGAAATCGGTCTCACCCGCCAGCATGTAGCACTCGCGGACCTCGGGCCAGCTCTGGACCAGCGCCTCGAACTTCTTGAGGTCGAGATCGGCCTGGCTCTCCAGCCCGACCCGGGCGAAGACGGTGACCGAGAAGCCGAGATGTTCAGGATCGAGTTCCGCGCGATACCCGCGCACGAAACCCGCCTCTTCGAGGGCCCGGACGCGCCGCAGGCAGGGCGGCGCCGAGATGCCCGCCCTTCGGGCGAGTTCCACATTGGTGATGCGGCCGTCGGACTGGAGATCGGCAAGGATCTTCCGGTCGATGGTGTCGAGTTTTACCCGCGCCATAGTGTCGCTGACTCCCTTCCCCCGTCACGGGCCCGTATTCGCAGGCCGACGTGATCGCTGGGCAGTCTATAGCAATATTACCCGGACCCATAGCGGCAGTTTGCGGTTCTGTCGCGACCCATGGGCCATTCGATGGTCTTCATCTGTTGCCGGTTTCAGGCGAACCGCGGCCGGGGGTTGCCCCTCAGCACCCGAGGCGAAGCGGTTCCGTTCCGGCGCCGCGGACTTTATAGTCCGCCGGAAGGGCTCTCAAGCACGAAACGATCTTTCAGGACCGACCTTCCGTAATGTCATACCGCAGGCAGCCATGACCGATCCGCGCAACACGGGACAGCCGCAGCCACAGCCACACGTCTGCGTGCTGACCGACGACCGCGCCGGTAACAATGCGCAAGCCCTCGGCGTCGCCGAGGCGCTGGGCTGGCCGATCACCGAGATCCGGCTGTCCTATACCCGGCTGGTCCGCCTGCCCAATCTGATCCGCGGCACCACGACGCTCGGTCTTTCCACATCCGCCGCTGCGGCGCTCGACGCCGCGGCGGCGCCCGACATCGCCATCGCGGCCGGGCGCCGGGCGACGCCGGCGCTCCGCCGGCTGAAGCGGCGCTTCCCGCAGATGATCGCCGTCCAGATCATGTGGCCGGGCGAGCCCAGCCGCGGGCTGGACCTGATCGCCGTGCCGGCCCATGACCGCATCGCCCGCGAAAGCGACCGCGACCCGCGGCTGCTGGTGACCCTGGGCGCGCCCAACCGCGTCACCCCTGCCCGCCTTGCCGAGGCGGCCGGCAGCTGGGAGCCCCGCTTCGCCGCCGCCGGCATGGGGGCGGGCACAGCGCCGCGGATCGGCCTGCTGGTCGGCGGCACCACCAAGCGCATGCCCTTCGGCCCCGAAGATGCCCGCCATCTGGCCCGGCTGGTCGCCGATCTGGCCGCCCGCCACGATGCCCGGATCCTGGCGACCAACAGCCGCCGCAGTGGCGCCGAGGTGACAGCGGCGCTGAGCGACGTGTTCCAGGCCACACGGCCGGGCGCTTTCTGGCTCCATGATGTGGCAATGGGCGGCGACAATCCCTATTTCGGCATACTGGGTGTGGCGGATCTGATCGTGGTCACCGGCGACAGCATGTCGATGGCCTCGGAAGCCGCCAGTACCGGCCGGCCGGTCGCGATCCTGCCCATAACGGGGGAGGCATCGAAAGAGGCACGGCTGCACCGGGCGCTCTACGCCCTGGGTGCGGCCCGCCCGCTCGATGCCGACTTCGTCGCCCGGGGTGAGATCGCCTGGCGCTACCCGCCGCTCGACGACGCCCAGGCGGTGGCAGCGCAGATCCGGCGGTTGGTGCTGGCAAATCCGGCCGTTTCCCGCTAGCTTCCCCGCCCTTCCCTGCTGCCGCCGGGTAGCGGGGGTCAGGGTTCAGGCCGTCCGCCGCCCGTCACATGTCCTGCTCTGGAAAGGCCGCCACGTCATGAGTGCCACCCATCGCACCAAGGTCCTCATTCTGGGATCCGGTCCCGCCGGCCTGACCGCCGCGATCTATGCCTCGCGCGCCATGCTGGAGCCGATCCTGGTCCATGGGCTTCAGCCGGGCGGCCAGATGACGATCACCACCGATGTCGAGAACTTCCCGGGCTTCCCCGACGTGATCCAGGGCCCCTGGCTGATGGAGCAGATGCAGAAGCAGGCCGAGCATGTCGGCACCCGGTTCCATCACGACATCATCACCGATATCGACCTCAAGACCCGCCCCTTCGTCGCCACCGGCGACAGCGGCGACCGCTATGTCGCCGATGCGGTGATCATCTCCACCGGCGCCCAGGCGAAATGGCTGGGCCTGCCCGACGAGGAACTCCTGAAGGGCTTCGGGCTGTCGGCCTGTGCGACCTGCGACGGGTTCTTCTACCGCAACCGCACGGTCGCCGTGGTCGGCGGCGGCAACACCGCGGTCGAAGAGGCGCTCTACCTCACCAATCATGCCGACAAGGTCTATCTGATCCACCGGCGCGATGCGCTCCGGGCCGAGAAGATGCTGCAGGAGCGGCTGTTCGCCAACCCGAAGATCGAGATGATCTGGAATGCCGTGGTCGACGGCTATCTGGCCGGCGGCGAGCCGCGCGGGGTGACCGGCGTGCGGCTGAAGGACACGGCAGACGGCAGCCTGCGGGACCTCACTGTCGACGGCGTGTTCATCGCGATCGGCCATGCCCCCGCCACCGCCCTGTTCCAGGGCCAGCTGGAGCTGGACGAGGAAGGCTATCTGATCACCCGCCCCGACAGCACCCGCACCAGCATTCCGGGCGTGTTCGCGGCCGGCGACGTGCAGGACAAGGTGTTCCGCCAGGCCGTCACCGCCGCCGGAACCGGCTGCATGGCGGCGCTGGAAGCCGAGCGTTTCCTGGCCGGAACCACCCATGCGCCGGCCGATGCCGTCGCGGAATGAGCACATGCGGCCGCACCGAAAACGGCGCGGCCGCGCTCAGGACCTTTGAAGACCGGCGCATCGCGCCGTAAGATCGTCGAAACACCAGCAGCGGACCGGGTGACGGCAGGGAGCCAGACGTCGCCACCCGGCAGCATCAGCGGAGCCGCGCGAGCCTGACATGGACTGGGACCGGGTCAAGATCTTCCACACCGTCGCCGAGGCCGGCAGCTTCACGCATGCAAGCGAGTTGCTGAACCTCAGCCAGTCGGCGATCAGCCGACAGATCAGTGCGCTGGAGGAGAGCCTGGGCGTTCCCCTGTTCCACCGCCACGCCCGCGGCCTGATCCTCACCGAACAGGGTGAGCTGCTGCGCAACACCGCCCGCGACGTCTTCGCGAAACTGTCCATGGCCGAGGCCATGCTGACCGAAAGCCGCGAACGGCCGAAGGGGCCGCTGAAGGTGACGACCACGGTCGCCTTCGGCTCGGTGTGGCTGACGCCCAGGATCCACGGCTTCCTCAGCCTGCATCCGGACGTCACCATCACCCTGCTGCTGGACGACAGCGAGCTGGATCTGGGCATGCGCGAGGCCGACATCGCCATCCGCATGTCGCCGCCCCGCCAGCCGGATCTGGTCAAACGCAAGCTGATGACCATCCGGCACGGCATCTATGCCTCGCCCGACTACGTCAACCGCCAGGGCATGCCCAAGACCCCGGCGGAGCTGGACGATCACAAGCTGATCGTCTTCGGCGAGGACACGGCCGCCCCCATCTCCAACGCCAACTGGATCCTGGATGCGGGCGCCACCCCCGGCAAGGCCCGGCGGCCGATCCTGAAGGTGAACAACATCTACGGCATCATGCGCGCGGTGGAGAGCGGCCTCGGCGTCGCGTCGATCCCCGATTACATGGTGCGCGAGAACGGCAATGTGGTGCAGGTCCTGCCCGAGCTGGAAGGCCCGCAATCCGAGGTCTACTTCGTCTATCACGAAGAGCTGCGCCATTCGAAGCGCATCGCGGTCTTCCGCGACTTCCTGATCCGCGAGATCGAACAGAGCCTGCGCTGACGGGCCACGACGTAGACGGGCCGCAAGGCAGACCGAGGGGCGGCAGGGGATCAGAGGTCCTCTGCCGCCTCTTCCGTTGAATCGTCATTGGTCGCGACGCGGTTGCGGCCCGAGCGCTTGGCGGCATAAAGCGCCTTGTCGGCCCTGGAAAGCACCCGGTCGATATCGTCGCCGGGGGCCGAGAAGCGGGCCAGGCCGAAGCTGGCGGTCAGCCGGATCTCGTCGCCCTTCCAGGGCATGCGGATGGCGGCGGTCGTGGCCCGCAGGCGCTCCGCCACCTCGTCAAGCTCTGCCGCACCGATCCCCGGCAGCAGCACGGCGAATTCCTCGCCGCCCAGCCGGCCGACCAGATCATCCTCGCGCAGCGTTTCCGACATCCGGCCCACGAACAGGCGCAGGGCCTCGTCGCCGGCCGCATGGCCGAAGCGGTCGTTGATCGTCTTGAAACGGTCCAGATCGGCCATGATCACGCCCGACGAGCGCCCCTCATGGCGCCACTGGTCGGCAAGATGGGCCGCCACATCCATGAAATGGCGGCGGGTGGCGGCGCCGGTCAACTCGTCGACCGCGGCCAGCGCCTCCAGCCGGTGGGCCAGCGCCTCACGCGTGCGGACCTCGGCTTCCAACCGCTGGTTCAGCCGGCGCAGTTCGTCCTGCATGCGATCCGAGAGACGGACCAGGCGGCGCTGTTCCCGATAGCCCTGGCGATAGGCGCGCATCAGCGTCCGCACGCCATCGGAGACTTCCTCCAGCTTGCGGAGCATCTCCTCGCTCTGGGCGATCATCGCCTCTTCCTGGTCGAAGAGCGAGAAATCCCCCGTCGTTGCCGGCTCGGGCAGGGTCTTCACCCTGGTCACCTTGGGCCTGGTCATCTCACGTCATCCCGATCAGTCGCCACCATCTCCGTCCGCGCACATGACGAAGTCGATGTGCTCCAGGTCGGATGCGAAATCCTCCCCGAATTCCTCCATCGTCTCATCATCCGGAGCAAAGTGCCAGTTCACAGTGACCGTGCGTCCATCTGCCGCCGATTCTTCCAACATCTGGAAAATGTTCATCAAAGCTTTCGCACTCGATGAGTTGAAGTAGATCAGCGAGATGTCCACCGTGACGCTGGGTCCGTCTTCGGCCAGGAAACTGCGCAGCGCATACAGGATCGGCCCGTAGAAGGCGGCGGCGTCCTCAGGGTAGGACTCGCCCGCCATCGAGAACCGGCCGGCGACCGGATCGAAACGCACCGCCGGCGACCGGTCGGTGGCGGCGATCTCGATGGCGAGGGGGGAGTCGGAAGCGGTCATATGAACACCTTGAGGCCATAGAAGGTGGTCTGAGTATCGATTTCGAAGAAATCATACTCGATGGGGGCACTGGCGCGACGGGCGATCTCGATCAGCCCGAGCGTCGCGCCCTTGCTGTCGACATCGGGGTCTTCCTTCAGCTTCTGGCGGTAGAGCGCCTTCAGTTCATCGGGCGACAGGGCCGCGATCTCGGCCAGCCGCTGGCGCAGGCGCGGCGCGCGCGCGGCGTCGATCACATTGGCGCAGATCACGAAGAACCGGCCGTCTTCCTTGCCCACCGTCACGATGCCCGAGCGTGCGGCATCGTCGTCCGGGCCCTGGGCATCATCGGAATAGCGGATGATGTTCTGGACCTGCTCGACGAAGACCGAGAACACCCGGCGGGTCAGATTGCGGTCGGTGGCGTCCTGCTCCAGCTTGCGGCGCAGCGCTTCCCCCAATGAGAACAGAATGCCTTCGGACATGATGCCGCTATAGATCAGCATCAGCTTGTTGGCCTGTATCTGGGTGCGGAAATCGTAAAGGTCTCGGGCCAGCACCTCTCGGCTCCTCGGACATATGCCGCATCGCATGCGACGTCGGCGCGTTACGGTTCGTCGGGGGTTGGGGTCGGGGTCGGGGTCGGGGTCGGGAGGCCTGCGGTCGCGCTGCCATCGGCCAGAGGCCCGGGCAGGCGCGGCCGGAAGGCCACCAGGGTCATGTCGTCGCGCCGGGCCTCGGCCCCGCGCCAGTCGTCGAGCGCCGCCGTCAGCGCCCGCAGCCGGTCCGCCAGCGGCAGATCGGCATGGCTCGCCAGCAGGGCCGCCATCCGGCGCCGGCCGAACAGCCGCCGCGACGGCCCGCCGACATGGTCGGTCACGCCGTCGGTCCACAGATGGAAGCTCTCCCCCGGCCGGACCTGATGAAGATGGACCGGAATGCGCCCCGGCGGCGGCAGGGTCCGGTAGCCCAGGCTGCGACGCACCCCGGTGATCGACGAGACGCCGTCAGGGCCGACCACGGTCAGCGACAGCCCGGCGCCGGCGAAGGCAACAGTCCCGGTCGCCTCGTCATACAGGCAGACCGCGGCATCGACCCCGTCATCCGAGGCATCATGCCCGCCCGGATCCGGCCGGTCCTGGCGCAGCCGCGCCCGCAGCCGCCGGTCCAGCTCCGCCAGGATCAGATCGGGTGCCGGCATGCTTGCCACGTCCAGGATCGCCTTCAGCTCCGAGGCGACCACCAGGGTCATGAAGGCGCCCGGCACGCCGTGGCCGGTGCAATCCGCCAGCAGGATCAGGCATTTGCCGTCGCGACGTTCCATCCAGCAATAATCGCCGCCCACCACATCCAGCGGCTCCCAGAGCAGGGCGATATCGGCCATTGCCGGCGCCAGCACCGCAGGGTCGGGCAGGATGCCCTCCTGAATCCGGCGGGCATAGCGGATGCTCTCCATCACCTGGCGGTTTGCGGTTTCCAGCTCGACATTCTTCTCGACCAGCGCCGCCTGGGCATCCTGCAGCGCCTCCAGCAGGCGGCGGGCATCGTCGCCGGCGCGCAGCCCCGCCACCATCCGGTTGAAGGCGGCGGCCGCCTGGCCCAGCTCGTCGTCGGTCGGCTCATCCAGCGTGGTCCAGCTCTTGTGTTCCACCTGGCGCATCGCCCGCAGCATCCGCCCCAGCGGCTGCACGACCAGCCGGCGCATGGCGAACTGCACCGTGATCGACAGGGCGCCGGTCAGCAGCAGCACGGCGAAGGCCGCCGTCGCCACCTGCAGGATCGCAATCCGGTTCAGCTCCCCGGTGGCGAAGACCACCTCCAGCGTACCGACCTTGATATGCCCCTGCGGCTCTATGATCGTGCGCGAGACGGTGATCACACCGCTGCCGGGCTCGGGCGGGGTGCCGGTCTCGAACAGCATCTCGTCATTGTCGTCCAGCACCCGGGCGTAGCGGAACCCCTGGTCGCTGACCAGCGCTTCGACCTGTGGCTCGAACACCGTGCGGTCCAGATACCAGAGCGGCGTGGCGATGGCGGCGGCGGTCAGATCGGTCAGCACGCCGGCGCGACGCTCCAGCGCCCGGCGCTGATCGGTCCAGGTGATCCAGGCGATGCTGCCCTGGATCAGCAGCACGATCAGCATCACCACCGGCAGGGTACGGCGGAACAGCTTGGCGGCCAACGAGCGCTTCGGCGCGCCGGCGGCCTGCACCCGCCCCATTGCCGCCCCGCCCATCGCCGCCCGGGACAGCGTTTCGCGTTTTTCCGTCATGCCCGCCTCCGGCGCATCGCCCGCCGTCCCCTCATCAGTCTTCCCTGAACGTCGCCGGGTCCAGCCCATAGGCGTGCCAGAGCGGCGCCAGCCGGCCGTCGCGATCGAGCCGGGCCAGAAGCCCCCGGATCGCGGCGGCATCCGGATCCAGTCCCGGCCGGGTCAGTACCCGCAGATCGTAAAGCTGATCGACCTGATCCGACACCAGCAACCGCGCCAGATCATTGGGCCGATCGGCAAGATAGCGGCTGAGGAAGGATTGCGTCACCACCCCTGCCTCCACCCGTCCCAGCAGCACCAGTTCGATGACCGCGGCATTGTCGTTCACCAGCACCAGGTCGAAGCGGCGGCGCATCTCGTCGGGGTCGCCGGCGAAATCCGCGAAGGCGTAGTGATAGCCCAGGATGGCGGCGATTTTCGTCGCCTTGACGCCGGCGAACCAGGATTTGTCGCGCCCGGCGTAAAGCTGGGCGATGAACACCTCGCGATCGGTCGCGATCGTGTCGGAGACGTCGAGCGGGATGTCCCGCCGGCTCCAGCCCCAGCCGGCCATTTCGAAGAACATCACGTCGAAACGGCCGCGGGCGAAATCGTCATAGCGCCTGAGCGGCGTGGTCGGCACCAGTTCGAAGCGCCATTTGTCCTGGATCTGGTTCAGCAGGGCGATCAGCTCCACCGTCAGCCCGTGCGGCCCCGTTCCGCCCTCGCCGAACGAGACATAGGGCGCGAACTGATAGCCGCCGACCCTGACGATCTTCGGCTCCGCCCCCGCTGCCAGTGCCGCCTGAGCCAGGACGCCGGCCACGGTGATCACGGCTGCCGCCAGCATCATCATCAGCCGATGCAACGCAGTTGACCCCCCGGAATCCCGTTCGTAAAGGCAATCGGTGACATGACGGGATACGGCAAGAGTGGCCCGTTCACGACGGTGGAGATTATCAACAATGCACGCCAATGCCTACAGCATGCGGCGGTGCCGCCTGCCGTTTCACGGCCGGATTGCATCATGTTTCCGCAGCACGGCGCGAGACGTTGGTTCGTGATGCGTAAAGCAGTGGTGACCTGCTGCTTTTCATCCGTCTGTCACAATGCTTACGCGCAAAAAGAAAGCCATGCACAACGTGCATGGCTGAACTGACGTCGTGCCTCTGGCACTTCGACCTCAGGCGTCCTATATGCACTGCAACATCGTCGAGGTTAGCCTCCGATGCCACGGAAGCCGGCGGCTCCCCCGCTTGTTTCCGCGTCCGGGTCTCCCCCCGGATGTCAGGTCTCCCTGACCTTTTTTGCGTCTCCCAGACGTGAAGCCTCCCTGTCAGACTTCAGCCGGGCCTTCGGGCCCGGCTTTTTTTTGCCGCCGGGCCTGTTTTTTGTGCTCGGGCCTGCAAATACGAAAGCCCGGGCGGGGATGTCTGGCCGGCCCCGCCCGGGCTTTTCGGTCCGATCCGTCAGTCTTTGCCGACGGTCGGTCTTTGCTGAGCTTGTCCGTTGTTATGCATCGCGCGTCTCATCGCGAGGCCCGGTTCGTGCCGGGCCGGCAGCTCTTGCGGCTGCTGCTGTGGTTGTCCGGCGCCATCTTCGGGCGTCCGGATAAAGATGGGCGTTTCCTCCTGCGCCACATCGGACCGGCGCGGCATCTGCCGCAGCGGAAGCGCGAAGGACGGAAGCGGCCGACGGGCCTGCGCAACGGTTCCGCAAGGGGCCTCCCCTCCCCTCGGGACAGCAGCACCCGAAGGATGCTGCAGCGATGCGGGCGCTCACCATGCCCGGAGGGTCACTCCGGGGCCGGGCCTGGATCCGGGGCGTGTCTCGGCGCCCCGGCGTGTCGTGTGCGCTGCCAGGCCTGGCAGGGTGATCGCAGATCCGCAGTCGCTTCGCTGCGCGGCCGACATCGGCCGTTCCGTCCATCAGACCGTCGGCGAACCTCCCCAGCTCCGCCTTCAGCCTGTCGCGACCGTCTTGTCGTCCGGTCCGACGATGTGCGCCAATATGACGCAGCCCGCCGTTCTGCGCAAGTCCGTTCTGCGTTTGCTGCATAGCGGAATGGCACGAAGCCCGGCGGACTGTCTTCTGGCGTTGAAACTTTGGCGCTGCGGGATGGCCCTGCCCGGCTTCAGCGGAACAGGCGGTCGCCGTCGCGGATATCGGTATAGAGCCCGGCGACCTGGTCGCCATAGCCGTTCCACTTCAGCGTCGGGATCTCTTCGCCGGTGTCGATCACCTGTTCGCGCGCCTGGCTCCAGCGCGGATGCGACACCTCGGGGTTCACATTGGCCCAGAAGCCGTATTCCTGGTCCTGCAGCTGCTCCCAAAAGCTGACCGGGCGCTCGTCGGTGAAGGTGAAGCGCACGATCGACTTGATCGACTTGAAGCCGTATTTCCAGGGCACGACCAGCCTGAGCGGCGCGCCGTGCTGGCGGGGCAGCGGCTTGCCGTAGATGCCGGTGGCGATGAAGGCCAGATCATTGGTCGCCTCGGCCATGGTCAGCCCCTCGACATAGGGCCAGGGCAGCCAGATCGAGCGCTGACCATGGGCCATCTCCCGGTCCTCGAAGGTCTCCATGCGCAGATATTTCGCCCCGGCCTTGGGCTGCGCCAGCTTCACCAGATCGGCGAGCGGAAAGCCGCTCCAGGGTACGACCATCGACCAGGCCTCGACGCAACGGAAGCGGTAGATCCGCTCTTCCAGAGCCATGCGGCGGATCAGTGCGTCGGCATCCAGCGTCTGCGGCGCATCGACCATACCGTCGATCGTCACCGTCCAGGGCTGGACCTTCAGCTTCTGGGCGTCGGGCCAGATCCGCTTATGGGTGCCGAATTCGTAGAAATTATTGTAGGACGAGGCGGTCTTTTCCACCGTCACCGGCCGGCCCGGATCGGTATAGGCCGGGTTGGTCTTCACGGGGTAAAGATCGGTCCAGGGCGTATCGGGGGTGGGGTCTCCCGGCTGATAGGCGAAGGCGCGGCCGGGCATCAGCAGGCCCCCGCCCCGGCCGCCCGCAACCGCCCCCGCCATGCCCAGCCCTTTGAGCACCGCGCGGCGGTCGCGCCAGACGGCTTCGGGGGTGACGGCACGCTCGGGCAGCTCCCAGCTGCGGCGGCGGATGATGCGCATGGGTCCGGCTCCTGACCTGCGGAAAACATAGGCGACGTTCAGGGAGATACGCGCCTTTCCGGATAATGGATGCCGCGGCCGCTTGCGCAAAGGCCTCACGGCCCCGCTCACGCAGGCGTGATCACCCCGACAAAAACGAAACCCCCGGCCGCAGCACGCGACCGGGGGGAGTCGTCAGAACCGGATCCTTGCGGAAGCTGCGGGATCAGGCCAGTTCGTTGCAGGCGCGCGCAATGCGGCCGCAGGCCTCTTCCAGCACCTCGTCGGCGGTGGCGTAAGAGATGCGGAAATAGGGGTCCAGGCCGAAGGCCGCGCCGTGCACGACGGCGATGCCGACATGTTCCAGCAGATAGGTCGCGAAGTCTTCCGACGAGCCGATCACCTGGCCCGACGGGGTCTTCTTGCCCAGCACGCCCTCGCAGGACGGATAGACGTAGAAGGCGCCTTCCGGCACCGGGCAGACCAGGCCCGGGGCCTGGTTCAGCAGGCGGACGACCAGGTCGCGGCGGACCTGGAAGCGGGCCGCACGCTCGGCGATGAAGTCCTGCGGACCGTTCAGCGCCTCGACGGCGGCCGCCTGGCTGACGGAGGACGGGTTCGAGGTCGACTGCGACTGAATCGCCGTCATCGCCTTGATGATGTTGGCCGGACCGCCGGCATAGCCGATGCGCCAGCCGGTCATCGAATAGGCCTTGGACACGCCGTTGACCGTCAGCGTGCGGTCATACAGCTCAGGGGCCACCTGGGCGATGGTCGCGAACTCGAAACCGTCATACAGGATGTGCTCGTACATGTCGTCGGTCAGCACCAGCACATGCGGATGACGGACCAGCACATCGGCCAGGGCCCGCAGCTCGGCAGCGCTGTAGGCGGCGCCGCTCGGGTTGCTGGGCGAGTTCAGGATCAGCCACTTGGTGCGGGGGGTGATCGCCGCTTCCAGCTGTGCGGGCTGGATCTTGAAACCGGTCTCGCGGCCGGCCTCGACGAAGACCGGCACGCCCTCGGCCAGCAGCGCCATATCGGGATACGAAACCCAGTACGGCGCCGGGATGATCACCTCGTCGCCCGGGTTCAGCGTCGCCATGAAGGCGTTGTACAGCACCTGCTTGCCGCCGGTGCCGACCACGATCTGGTTCGCCGCGTAATCCAGCCCGTTCTCGCGCTTGAACTTGTTGCGCACCGCCTCGACCAGTGCACGGGTGCCCTGCACCGGCGTGTACTTGGTCTGCCCGTCGCGGATCGCCTTGATCGCGGCGTCCTTGATGTTGTCGGGCGTGTCGAAATCGGGTTCGCCCGCGCCCAGGCCGATGATGTCGCGCCCGGCTTCCTTGAGCTGGGCGGCCTTGGCGGTGACGGCAAGCGTCGGCGACGGCTTGATTCGGGACAGGCGGTCGGCGATCACGGACATTGGATCGGCTCTTCGGCTGGGGACTGGAGGGATGAGCGACATGCCGACCGGTCGCGAGACGACGCTCGGGCGCGCGGCAGAGGTCGTGCGGCAACGTACTCCCGCCCCCCTGGGCTTTCAACGGAAAAGCCCTCATGCAAAAGGGGCTCCGGCCTGCTGACACCTCCTGTCAGGAGGCGGCGCGATCCGCTGCACTCGATCGCTGAAAATCCTGCCGAAGATCCTATATATGGCAGTGGTCCCGCCGCCCGTGCGACGACCCCGCGTCCTGACCGTCTGGAGACCCGATCGCCCATGCCCGTCCTGATGCCCGGCCGCACCTTCGACGACCGCGAGGTCCCGGATCCGATGCCGACCCGTCCGACGGGGCGGGCAGACTTCAATCTGGTCAGCGCTTTCGAGCCGGCCGGCGACCAGCCGACCGCGATCGCGGAACTGCTCGACGGCATCCGCGGCCAGGAACGCGATCAGGTGCTGCTGGGCGTCACCGGCTCGGGCAAGACCTTCACCATGGCCCAGGTGATCGCCGCCGAGGGCCGCCCTGCCCTGATCCTGGCGCCCAACAAGACGCTGGCCGCCCAGCTCTATGGCGAGATGAAGCAGTTCTTCCCCGAGAACGCGGTGGAGTATTTCGTCTCGTATTACGACTACTACCAGCCCGAAGCCTATGTGCCGCGCTCCGACACCTATATCGAGAAGGAAGCCTCGATCAACGAGCAGATCGACCGGATGCGCCATTCGGCCACCCGCGCCCTGCTGGAGCGGCGCGATGTGGTGATCGTGGCCTCGGTGTCGTGCATCTACGGTATCGGCGCGGTCGAAACCTATGCCCGGATGACGCTGGACATCAGGAAGGGCGAGACCATCGACCGGACGGTTCTGCTGAAGAAGCTGGTCGAGCTGCAATATCGCCGCAACGATGCCGGCTTTCAGCGCGGCGCCTTCCGGGTGCGCGGCGATGTGGTCGAAATCTTCCCCGCCCATCTGGAAGACCGCGCCTGGCGGCTGAGCCTGTTCGGCGACGAGGTCGAGGCGATCGTCGAATTCGATCCGCTGACCGGCGAGAAGACCGGCAGCTTTCCCAAGGTGCGCATCTACCCCAACAGCCATTACGTGACGCCCAAGCCGACGCTGGCCCAGGCGGTCAAGCACATCAAGGAAGAGCTGAAGGCGAGGCTCGCTCAGTTCGAGGCCGAGGGCAAGCTGCTGGAGGCCCAGCGCCTGGAACAGCGCACCACCTTCGACATGGAAATGATCGAGGCGACCGGTTCCTGCGCCGGCATCGAGAACTATTCCCGCTATCTGTCGGGCCGGGCCCCCGGCGAGCCGCCGCCGACCCTGTTCGAATACCTGCCGGAGGATGCCATCCTCTTCGTCGACGAGAGCCATGTGACCGTGCCGCAGGTGGGCGGCATGTTCCGCGGCGACTTTCAGCGCAAATCGGTGCTGTCGGATTACGGCTTCCGCCTGCCGTCCTGCGCCGACAACCGGCCGCTGAAATTCGAGGAATGGGACGCGATGCGGCCGCAATCGGTCTTCGTATCGGCGACCCCCGGCCCCTGGGAGCTGGAGCGCACCGGCGGCACCTTCGTCGAACAGGTCATCCGTCCCACCGGGCTGATCGATCCGCCGGTGATCGTGCGGCCCTGCACCCGCCAGGTGGACGATCTTCTGGCCGAGGCGCGCGACACCATCGCGAAGGGCTACCGGGTGCTGGTCACCACGCTGACCAAGCGCATGGCCGAGGATCTGACCGAATACATGCACGAAGCCGGGCTGAAGGTCCGCTATCTGCATTCCGACGTCGAGACGCTGGAGCGGATCGAGATCATCCGCGACCTGCGCAAGGGCGTGTTCGACATCCTGATCGGCATCAACCTGCTGCGCGAGGGGCTGGACATCCCGGAATGCGCGCTGGTTGCCATTCTGGATGCCGACAAGGAAGGCTTCCTGCGCTCCAAGACCTCTCTGGTCCAGACCATCGGTCGCGCGGCGCGCAATGTCGACGGCCGGGTGCTCTGCTATGCCGACCACATGACCGACAGCCTGTCCTACGCCATCGCCGAGACCGACCGCCGCCGCGCCAAGCAGATGGCCTATAACCAGGAACACGGCATCACGCCCGAGAGCGTGCGCAAGACCATCGGCGATGCGCTGGGCAGCGTCTATGAGGCCGACTATCTGGAGGTGGAGGTCGAAGAGGCCGATCAGGGCCATCTGGTCGGCCATAATCTCCGCGCCTATAAGGAGGATCTGGAGAAGCGGATGCGCGCCGCCGCCGCCGATCTGGAATTCGAGGAGGCGGCCCGGCTGCGGGACGAGTTGAAGCGCCTGGATGCCGCCGAACTGGGCCTGGCCGAGGGGGCCGGCCCGGCGCTCGCCCCGCCGAAAGGGCGCGGCGGCCGGCTGGACTCGCGGGCGGCCCGGGTCGCGGGCGGCGCCAAGACCGGCGGCCGGCGCGGGGCGCTCAAATCCGGCAAGCCCACCGGGCGCAAGCGCGGCTGACGGCGGACGGGCCGCCATGGCGTGGGTTTTGCCACAGCCGGTGCCCCGAAAATCGATCCGCCCCCTGGAACCGCGCGTAGGAGAAGCGGCAGCCCCGTCGTATCATCGCCGTTGCGCAGCACCGGGCATCGGGCCCGGGCGGCGCGACGGGACCGTATTCGGGGCATGACGGCGCCGGACGGACACGCCGAAGGGCGGCCACGGATGCCGAGTGGGGGAAGCAGGACGTGCGGATCATCGGGCAGATCATCCTGATCGCGGGCCTTGCCGCGGCCGGCGCCGGCGCGTGGTACGGCTGGGACCGCCTGGCCGGCGGCGAGGCAGGCAAGGCCTCGGCGACGGTGACGCCGGCGACCGTGCGGCCGGTGACGGTCGAACTCGCCGCCGTGACGCCCCGTCAGCTCGCCCGCGTGGTCGAAGCGGTCGGCACCGCCCGCGCCATGGATGCGGTGACGGTCGCCACCAAGATTTCCGGCCGGATCGCGGAGCTGAACTTCACCCCCGGCACCACGGTTGAAGCCGGCCGCGTGCTGGCCGCGCTCGACGATGCCGCGGCGCGCGCCAATGTCGCCCAACTGGAAGCGGCGGTCCACGAGGCCCAGACCCAGCTGGAGCGCGCCCGCCAGCTGCGCCAGCGCAACGCCGTCTCCGCTGCGGAATTCGACACCCGCACCACCTCGCTGGCGGGCGCCCGCGCCCAGCTCGCGGCCGCAAGAGCAGAGCTTGCCGATCACAAGGTGGTGGCCCCCTTCGCGGGCCGGGTGGGTCTGCGTCAGGTCAGCATCGGTGCGGTGGTCGGCCCCGATACCGCGATCACCACGCTCGACGACATCGACCCGATCAAGCTGTCCTTCGCGGTGCCCGAAACCGCCCTCGCCCAGCTCAGCGCCGGCCAGACCGTGGCCGCCCGCAGCGCCGCCTATCCCGACGACGCCTTCACCGGCCGGGTGCAGTTCATCGATACCCGCATCGATGTGGCGACCCGTGCCGTCACGGTGGAAGCTGCGGTCGACAACCCCGACGGGCGGCTGAAGCCGGGCATGTTCATGGCCGTGACCCTCACCCTCGACCCCGGCCCCGACGTGCCGACCATCCCCGAGGCCGCGATGATCCGCGAAGGCCGGCTCGCCTATGTCTATGTCGCCGGCACCGACGGCGTCGCCCGGCGGCGGATCATCGAACCCGGCCGCCGTCAGGACGGGCTGATCGAGGTGCTGAAGGGGCTGGAGCCGGGCGAACCGGTGGTGGTGGCGGGCCATCAGCGCCTGCGCGACGGCGCACCGATCACCGTTGCAACGGGAACCGGCACCCAGCCGGCCACCGCCGGCTGATGCCCTCCCCGCTGTCGATCCGGGTGCCGTCATGATCCTGTCGGACGTCTCCATCAAGCGCCCGGTCTTCGCGACCGTCCTGTCGCTGCTGCTCGTGGTTCTGGGCCTGTCCGCCGCCATCCGCCTGGCGGTGCGCGAATACCCGGATGTCGACACGCCGGAAGTGTCGATCTCCACCGCCTATCGCGGCGCGCCGGCCTCTCTGGTCGAGACCCAGATCACCGAGATCGTCGAGGGCGCGGTCAGCGGCATCGAGGGCATCCGCAGCATGCGCTCGGTCAGCCGCGACGGCCGGTCCTATGTCTCGATCGAATTCAATGTCGACCGCGACCTGGAAGCCGCGACCAACGATGTCCGCGACAAGGTCGCCCAGGTGATGGACGACCTGCCCGAGACCGCCGACCAGCCGATCATCTCCAAGGCCGATGCCGATGCCCGGGCGATGCTGTGGGTGACGCTGACCTCGGATGCGCGCGATTCGCTGGCCCTCACCGACTATGCCGACCGCTATATCGTCGACCGGCTGTCGGTGGTGCCGGGCGTCGCCTCGGTCTATATCGGCGGCGAGCGGCGCTATGCGATGCGGATCTGGATCGACCGGCAGGCGCTGGCGGCGCGCGGGCTGACCGTCACCGACATCACCGCCGCACTCAACCGCGAGAATCTGGAACTCCCCGCCGGCAGCATCGAGACCACCAATCGCGAGGTCACGATCCGCACCGACACCCGCTTCGCCGGCGAGGATGATTTCCGCCGCCTGATCCTGGCCGGCGGCACCGATGGCAGCCCGATCCGGCTGGGCGATGTCGCCCGGGTGGAGGTCGGCGCCGAAGACTACAAGAACGAGATCCGCTCCAACGGCATGTCGGGCATCGGCATCGGCGTGATCCGCCAGTCGAAGGCCAATACGCTCGACGTCGCCAATGGCGTGCGGGCCGAGATCGAGCAGATCCGCACCAGCCTGCCCCCGGACATCCGGGTCGCCTATTCATATGACGAGAGCCTGTTCATCTCCGAGGCGATCTACGAGGTCATGCATGCGCTGGTGATCGCCCTGCTGCTCGTGGTCGGCATCATCTTCATCTTCCTGCGCTCGATCGCGGCAACGCTGGTGCCGGCTGTGGCGATCCCGGTCTCGGTGATCGCCTCGCTCACCGTGCTGGGCGCGCTCGGCTTTTCGATCAACGTGCTGACCCTGCTGGCGCTGGTGCTGGCGATCGGGCTGGTGGTCGACGACGCGATCGTGGTGCTGGAGAACATCCACCGCCGGATCGAAGAGGGGGAGCCGCCGCTGCTGGCCTCGCTGCGCGGCTCGCGCCAGATCGCTTTCGCGGTGATCGCGACCACGCTGGTTCTGATTGCGGTCTTCGTGCCGATCTCGTTCATGGAGGGGCGCACCGGCCGGCTGTTCGGCGAATTCGGTATCGCCATGGCATCTTCCGTCGCCTTCTCCATGCTGGTCGCACTGACCCTGACGCCGATGATGTGCAGCAAGCTGCTGCGCGCACCGGGCAAGGCCAATGCCGCCGAGCGGATGAGCCAGCGCTTCTTCGACGGCATGAACCGGGTCTATGACCGCATCCTGGGCTGGGCGATGGCGGCGAAGCTGGTGGTGATCGCGATCGCCATCGGCATCTCGGTGGTCGCCGGCATCCTCTACGACGTCATCCCCCGCGAATTCGCGCCCACCGAAGACCGTGGCAGCTTCATCGTGGTCGTCCAGGCCCCCAAGGGGGCGAGCTACGACTACACCAGCCGCAATGTCGAAAAGGTGGAAGAGATCCTGCGGCCGCTGGTCGATCGCGGTGTCGCCTCGATCGTCTTCACCATCGTCTCCCCCGGCTCCAACCGCCCCTCGCCGGTGGATCGCGCCTTCGTGATCGTGCGCCTGGCGCCCTGGTCGGAGCGCGATGTCCGCCAGACCGATCTGGTGCGCGAGGTGCTGCCCAAACTCTCGGCGGTGCCGGGCGTGCGGGCGGTGCCGGTCAACCCGCCGGGGCTGGGCCAGCGCGGCTTCTCGGACCCGCTGGAAGTGGTGGTCGCCGGGCTCGACCGCGAGGACGTGAAGGTCTGGAGCGACATCATGCTCCGCCGGCTGCAGGACAATCCGCAGCTCACCAACGTCAACAGCGACTATGAAGAGACCAAGCCCCAGCTCGACGTCTCGGTCGACCGCGAGCGGGCGGCCGCCCTCGGCATCACCGCCCAAGAGATCGGCGGCACGCTGGAAGTGATGTTCGGCAGCCGGACCGTCACCCGCTTCGAGGATCGCGGCGAACAGTACGACGTGGTGCTCCAGGCCGCCGATGCCGATCGTGCCGCGGCGCGCGACCTCTCCAACGTCTTCGTGCGCGCCGGCACCGACGGCTCGCTGGTGCCGCTGTCCAATCTGGTACGCATGGAAGAGGTGGCGGTGCCGCCCGAGTTGCGCCGCGTCGACCGCCTGCCCGCCATCACCATCGAAGCCGGCCTCGCCGACGGCTATGGTCTCGGCAATGCGATCGAAGAGGTCCGCCGGATCGCCGCCGAGGAACTGCCGACGGCTGCCCGCGTCACCTTCGACGGCCAGTCGCGCGAATATGTCGATGCCGGCGCCGGCGTGATGATCGTGTTTGCGCTCGCCATCCTGATCGTGTTCCTGGTGCTGGCGGCCCAGTTCGAAAGCTGGATCCACCCGGTGATCATCCTGCTGGCGGTGCCGGTGGGGCTGACGGGGGGCCTGGCCGGCGTCTGGCTGTCGGGCGGTACCTTCAACATCTACAGCCAGATCGGCATGGTGATGCTGGTCGGGCTGATGGCTAAGAACGGCATCCTGATCGTCGAATTCGCCAACCAGCTCCGCGACGAAGAGGGCCTGTCGCCGGCCGCCGCTGCCCGGAAATCGGCCGTGCTGCGCCTGCGCCCGATCCTGATGACCACGATCGCGACCGTGCTGGGCGCGGTGCCGCTGGCCATGGGCCATGGCGCCGGTGTGGAAAGCCGCAGCGCGCTGGCGGTGGTGGTGATCGGTGGCATGTCGCTCGCCACCATGATGACCCTGTTCCTGGTGCCGGTGCTCTATGCGATGCTGGCGGGCTTCACCCGCCCGGCGGGCTCGATCGCAAAGCGCCTGACCGAGCTTGACCGCAACCACCCTTCGGCCCATGTCGGTGCCGAGGGCCATGGCGGTGGAGATGGCACCGCCGCCCGCGAAACCGGGCCAGGCCGCCCGTTGCCCGGCCCCGGGGAATGACCCTCGGGGCGGCATCATCGGGGGCCGGGCGTCGTTTCGGTTCCCGACACCAACCACGGACCCCGACATGACCACCAGCCCGACATCACGTCCCGCAGACGGGGCCCGTCCCCTGCCCGCCCTGCCGCGCGCTGCCCTCGTGACCGGCGCCGGAAAGCGCATCGGCCGGCGCATCGCGCTCGACCTCGCCGCCGACGGCTATGCGGTCGCGGTGCATTACAACGGCTCGGCCGAGGCGGCCGAGGCGGTGTCGGCCGAGATCCGGAGCGGCGGCGGCCGGGCGGTGGCGCTGAAGGCCGATCTGGCGGTGGAAGACGAGGTCGCGACACTGATGCCGCGCGCCGTCGACGCGCTGGGGCCGATCGGGGTGCTGGTCAACAATGCCTCGACCTTCGAATACGACGCCGTCACCACGGCCACCCGCGAAAGCTGGGATTTTCATATGGAGGTCAACCTGCGGGCGCCGTTCGTGCTGTCGCAGGGCTTCGTGCATCAGCTGCCGGCCACGGCCGGTGGCGCGATCATCAACCTGATCGACCAGCGGGTCTGGAATCTGACGCCCCATTTCATGACCTACACGGTCAGCAAGGCCGGGCTGTGGACGCTGACCCGCACCCTGGCGATGGCGCTGGCCCCGCGGATCCGGGTGAACGCGATCGGCCCCGGCCCGACGCTCGCCAGCATTCACCAGGACGATGCCGGCTTCCGCGAGCAGTGCGAGAAGATGCCGCTCCGGCGCGGCACCTCGCCCGAGGAGATTTCCGAGGCGGTGCGCTTCCTGATCGGTGCCCAGGCGATGACCGGGCAGATGCTGGCGCTGGATGGCGGCCAGCATCTGGGCTGGGCCCAGCCGCCCCATGCACATGATGCGGCACTGGACTGAAGCTCGACGCGACGCGCCGGGCGGTGTAGGACTCCTGCCGCCCGGGCCGGTCTTCCGGTACCGCCTGCGATCTGATGCCGCCCCCATCCGGGAGAGCCCCTTGACCGATCCGATCCAATTGCGTGCCGTCCCCCAGCCGGACCACCGGCCGTCGCGACGCCGCCTGTTCATCCGCGATCTGGTGATCGCCTGCGATATCGGCGTCCATGCGCATGAACATGGGCAGCCGCAGCGGGTGGCGTTCAACATCGACCTCACGCTGCGCGATGACGGCCCGCCGCCGGCGGATGATCTGTCCTGCGTGCTGTCCTATGAGGATCTGGTGGTCGGCATCCGGGCGCTTGCCGGCAGCGGACACGTCAATCTGGTCGAGACCCTCGCCGAACGCGTGGCTGCCCTGTGTTTTTCGGACGATCGCGTGCTGGTGGCGCGAATCCGGATCGAGAAGCTCGACGTGTTCCACGATGCCGCCGGCGTCGGTGTGGAAATCGAGCGTATGCGCGCCTGAGCGCTGCAGAAACGAGCTTGCGCAAGCAGATGTTTCCTCATGCCGAATCGTTCGGCGTGACTGCGATCGTATGCCTACTTACCCCCTGAACGAGCCGGGAACGCCATGCAGCCGGCGCAACACCAGCTTTTTTTTGCACAGGGGCCCCACAATAAAGCGCTTGACAGCGAATCGGCGGGCTAAGCCCTTGATGGTACGTGGCCAGCAGCCCATTTTGACAAAAAGAACGGAAAATCAAGGGCTTAACATTTGCCTGTTTTTTGGGCAAAGCGATGGAAAACCAAGCGGACGGCCCCGTCGCACCGGCCCTCAACACGATATACACATGGTTATCCACAGTTTCCGTGGATATGTTGACGATCAGATGACGCTTGTGAGACGGACATGACCGAGCGGCCCGAAGATATCCACCGCCCCGCTGCCGCAGAGACGGCCCAATCCGCCCCTGCCGCGACCCCGTCGGCGGAGAGCGGGGCCGAGGACATCGTCTGGGAAGGCGATGCGGCCGCACTCGACACGCCTGCCCTCACCCGCCTTCTGACCCGCCGCGCTGCAGCACCCGAAGATGCGGCGATGCCCGCCGCCGATGGCGACGCCGAAGATGATGCGGAGGATGGCGACGAGACCGAGGATGCGGAGGACGACGACGCTGCCGGGACCGCGTCCGGGGATGCCCCGACGGCGGATGCGCCCTCGGAGGATGCGTCACCGGGCCGGCCCCAGCGCAGCCGCCGGCCGCGCCACGAACAGGGTGATCCGGGCTGGGTGCGTCTGGAGGCGGGCGAGGCGGAGGATGACGGCGCCGACGGCGACGACGCCGCCGAGGACGACCCGGACGACGCACCGGCCGCGCCGGCAGACGCCGCGGAGCCGACGTCCGCGGCCCCTGAGGCCACGGACGGGCCGGCGCCGACCGCCCGCCCCCTCTCCCGCCATCCGCAGCTGCGGACGGGCCGTGGGGCCATCCTGGCGGCGCTGAAGACCATGCCCGACAGCCCCGGGGTCTATCGGATGCTCGACGGCCATGGCGACGTGCTCTATGTCGGCAAGGCCAAGCATCTGAAGCGGCGGGTGGCGAGCTATACCCGGATCAACCAGCTGCAGCCGCGCCTGATGCGGATGGTGGCCGAGACCCGGACCATGGAGATCGTCACCACCGCCTCGGAGGCCGAGGCGCTACTGCTGGAAGCCAATCTGATCAAGCGCCTGCGCCCGCGCTTCAACGTGCTGCTGCGCGACGACAAGAGCTTCCCCTACATCCTGATCACCGGCGATCACGACTTCCCGCAGATCCTGAAGCATCGCGGCGCCCGCAACCGCAAGGGCGAGTATTTCGGCCCCTTCGCCAGCGCCGGCGCGGTCAACGAAACCCTGGCGGTGCTGGAAAAGGCCTTCCTGCTGCGCAACTGCTCGGATTCGGTGTTCGAAAGCCGCAGCCGGCCCTGCCTGCAATACCAGATCAAGCGCTGCAGCGCGCCGTGCTGCGCCTATGTCGACCGCGAGAGCTATGGCCGGCTGGTGGCCGAGGCCCGCGACTTCCTGCGCGGGCGTTCGGCCGGCGTCCGCCAGGCGATGCAGGACCGCATGGCCGAGGCGGCGAACGATCTGGATTTCGAAACCGCCGCGGTCTATCGCGACCGGATCAAGGCGCTTGCCCGCGTCACCGCCACCCAGGGGATCAATTTCCAGGGGCTGGAGGATGTCGACGTGGTGGCGATCGCCGAAGAGGGCGGCCAGAGCTGCATTCAGGTGTTCTTCTTCCGCGGCGGCCAGAACTATGGCAACCGCGCCTATTTCCCGGCCAACGAAGCCGGCAGCACGGCGGCCGAGGTGCTCTCGGCCTTCCTCGGCCAGTTCTATGCCGACAAGCTGCCGCCACGAGAGGTGGTGCTGGACCGCGAACCCGACGAGGCCGATCTGGTCGCCCAGGCGCTGTCGGTGCGGGCCGGCCACAAGGTGCGGCTGACCGTGCCCCGGCGCGGCGACAAGCTCCAGGCGGTCACCCATGCCGCCACCAATGCCCGCGAGGCGCTGGGCCGCAAACTGGCCGAGACCTCCAGCCAGAAGCGGCTGCTGGAAGGCACGCGCACCGTCTTCGGCCTGGAGCGGGCGCCGCAGCGGATCGAGGTTTACGACAACGCCCATATCTCGGGCACGCATGCCGTCTGCGGCATGATCGTGGCGGGCCCCGAGGGCTTCGACCGCCGGTCCTATCGCAGCTTCACCATCCGCGACATCGACCCGGCCAAGGCCGGCGGCGACGATTATGCGATGATGCGCGAGGTGATGCGCCGCCGCTTCGGCCGGCTGGCCCGTGAACTGGACGAGGCCGGCGGCGAGACCGACCGCGTCGCCGGCTGGCCCGATCTGGTGCTGCTCGACGGCGGCGAGGGCCAGTTGCAGACCGGCACCGAAGAACTGGAAGCGGCGGGGCTGACCGGCCGGATCATGGTCGCCGCCATCGCCAAGGGCCCCGACCGCGATGCCGGGCGCGAACGCTTTTTCCTGCCCGGCCGCGCGCCCTTCCGCCTGCCCGAGCGCGACCCGGTGCTGTATTTCCTGCAGCGTCTGCGCGACGAGGCTCACCGTTTCGCCGGCGGTCAGCATCGCGCGAAGCGCAGCCGCGCCATCGGCACCTCGGCGCTGGACGAGATCCCGGGGATCGGGCCGAAGCGCAAGAAGGCGCTGCTGCACCATTTCGGCTCGGCCAAGGCGGTGGAGGCGGCGAGCCTGACCGACATCGCCCGGGTCGAAGGCATCTCCCCCGCCGTCGCCCGCCAGATCTACGGCTTCTTCCATCCCGAAGGCTGATCGCGCCCGCCGAAGGCTGACGGCGACGCCCGCCTTCCTGTAGACTGACCCGCGGCCCCAATCGCGACGGATCCCATGCGCCAGAGCCTGCCCAACATTCTCACCCTGTCGCGGATCGTGGTGATCCCGTTCTTCATCGCCGGCTTCGCGCTCGATGCGCCGGCGGGCGCCTGGGTCACCTTCGGCCTGTTCGCCGCCGCCTCCGTCACCGACTGGTTCGACGGCTGGCTGGCGCGGCGCTGGGGTGTGGTCTCGGCGGTGGGCCGGTTCCTGGATCCCATCGCCGACAAGCTGCTGGTCACCGCCGCCCTGCTGATGCTGGTTGCCGACGGCCGCGCCCATCCCCTGCCCGCGCTGATCATCCTCTGCCGCGAGATCCTGATTTCCGGGCTGCGGGAGCATCTGGCCGGCGACCGGATCGCGGTGCCGGTCTCCAAACTCGCCAAGTGGAAGACCACGGTGCAGATGATCGCCATCGCCATCCTGCTGCTGCTGCCGGCGCTGGGTGGCTGGGCATGGTGGGCGGGCGAGACCCTGCTCTGGCTTGCGGCCGCGCTGACGGTGGTGACCGGCTGGAGCTATATGCAGGGCGGCATGCGCCATCTTCTTGCCGCCGACCGACGCTGACGGAGACGCCCCCCATGCCCCTGCAGATCCTCTATTTCGCCTGGATGCGCGCCCGGATCGGCCGCGGTGAGGACGAGATCGCCTGGACGCCGGCGTTGTCGACCGTGGGCGCCCTGCTCGACCACCTGGCGGGGGTAAGCCCCGCCCATGCCCAGGCGCTCGCCGACCGGTCGGCGGTGCGGGTGGCGGTGAATCAGGATTATGCCGGCCCCGATGCCGCGGTCCGGGACGGCGACGAGATCGCGATCTTCCCGCCGGTGACCGGCGGGTCGGGGGCGGAGGCCAGCGCCTGCGCGATCGACATCCGGGTCCAGACGGCGGATTTCGATGTCGGCGCCGAATATGCCGCCGCGGCGACCGGCCCTGCGACCGGCGGGGTCGCCCTGTTCGTGGGCCAGGTGCGCGGCCGGGACGGCGCCGACGAGGTGGCGGCCATGACCCTGGAGCACTATCCCGGGATGACCGAGCGCGAGATCGACCGCATCGCGCGGGAGGCCGCCGAACGCTGGCCGCTGCAGGCCATCCGCATCATCCACCGCGTCGGCCGGCTGATGCCGGGGGATCGGATCGTGCTGGTGATCGCGGCTTCCGCCCATCGGGCGGCGGCCTTCGATGCCTGCGCCTTCCTGATCGACTGGTTGAAGACCCGGGCGCCGTTCTGGAAACTGGAAGAAACACCCGACGGGGAACGATGGGTGGCTGCGAAGTCGAGCGACGACGACGCCGCCCTCAGATGGCAGACGCCTTCGGACGGAAAACGGGGAGCTGCGTAGGGAACCGGCGGGGGCTGCGTGAAAGCTACAGGAACGGGGCAGGACGACGCCCGGTTCTTCCAACGGTTCGAACCGCCGCTCTCTCACGCTCCCCCCACCATCCATGGTGGCTCCCAAGGAGACCCGATCCCATGACCCGCAACAGCTTCCGCAGGACTGCCCTCGCCGCCGGCTTCGCCACCCTTCTGGCGCTGCCTGGCCTGGCCATTGCGGCCTCGGGCGACGGCCCCGATGGCCAGGGCATGACGCTGGAACAGATGCAGGCGCGTACCGCCGAACGCTTCCAGAAGCTCGACACCAACCAGGACGGCCGCGTCAGCCGCGACGAGATGAAGGCCGGGCGCGCGATGATGCACGACGGCAAGGCCGGCGACGGCATGCCCGGCTGGGGCCACAAGGGGCCGCGCGGCGACCATATGGCGCGCATGGCCGACACCAATGGCGACGGCATCATCTCGCGCGATGAATTCATGGCCGGCGCCGACAAGATGTTCTCGCGGCTGGACGCCGATGGCGACGGCCAGATCACCAAGGCCGAACGCGACGGCGCCCGCGAGCGGATGCGCGAGTACATGCGCAACAACGGCCCGGCCGCCGACAAGCCGGCCGATGCGCCGAAGACCGGCGGGTGATCATGGTCGCATCCTCGTCGGATACCGGGGCCGCCGGGCGGCCGCATGACGAGGACGACCTCCTGCTGGCCCGCGTGGCCGCGGGCGATGCCGCCGCTTTCGGGCGGCTGGTGGACCGCCACGGCGAGCGTGCGCTCGCCGTGGCGACCCGCATGCTCGGCAGCCGTGCCGATGCCGAAGACGCCGTTCAGGATGTCTTCACCCGCCTCTGGGCGGGGGCGGCGGCGCGGTGGCGGCCGGGTGGCGCGCGCTTCGGCACCTGGCTCTGGCGGGCGGTGGCCAATCGCTGCCTGGACCAGCTGCGCCGGCCGCGCATGGGCGAACTCACCGACGCAATCGACCCGCCCGACCCGTCCCCCGGCGCGCTGGAGCGCCTGGAACGGGACCGGGTGCTCCGCCAGGTGACCGATGCGATCGAGACCCTGCCCGAACGGCAACGCATGGCGATCGCCCTGGTCTACGATGCCGGGTTGAGCGGCGCCGAGGCTGCCGAGGCGATGGGAGTCAGCGCCGGTGCGATGGAACAGCTTCTGGTCAGGGCCCGGCGCAGCCTGCGCACCGGGCTCCGGCCACTGATGGACGAAGAAGACGAGGGAGGCGCGTGATGGATATCGACAGCTTCCGGGCGTTGCTGGACGCCCATGGCGGCGATCCGGCGCGCTGGCCCGAAACCGCCCGCGACGATGCCCTGGTGCTGCTGGCGACCGAACCCGCCGCCCGCGCGGTGCTGGACGAGGCCCGCCGTCTGGACAGCCTGATCCGCGCCGCCGCACAGGGCAGCTCGGGGGGCGGTGCCGGGCGGGAAGCGGCGGCCCGCGATACCGCCTTTCTCGACCGGCTGAAGGCGATTCCGGCCGCCCGGCCCCAGATCACCGTGATCGAAGGCGGTCGTGGTGCGCCGGCCGCCGCCCAACCGCTGTCGTCGAAGAATGCGACGCCTGTCGGGACGACGCGCCCGGCTGCACCGCGGGCGCGCCGGGGCGATGGCCACAGCCCCGCCTTCGTCGCACGTCTGGGCGGCGCCGTCGCCGCGGCCGCCCTGGTGATGGGGCTACTGATCGGCGGCAATGGCTGGGTCGCGCCCCCGGCGCTGGCGCTGGACGGCGCCGAGGTCGATCTTGCCGCCGTGCTCTATGGCGAACAGGGCAGCCTGGAGGAAGCCCCATGACGCTGACCGGACGCCGGGCCCGCTGGGTGGTGGGCGGGCTGATCGCCAGCCTGGCGCTGAACCTGTTCGTGGCCGGCATCTTCCTGTCGGGCGTGCTGATGCGGCCCGGCGGACACGACCGCGGCATCCACCGCCTGCTCCACGACATGCCCGAGCCGCAGCGCGATGCAGTGAAGACGGCCTTCGAGGCCCGCAGGCCCGAGCTTCGGCAGCGGCTGATGGCGCTCAAGGATGCCCGCGGCGAGCTGAAGGCCGTGATCCGCGCCACCCCGATGGCGAGCCCCGAGGCCCTGGAAGAGGCCCTTGCCCGCCTCGCCGCCCGCGATCGCGAGATGCAGGATCTCACCTCCGACCTGGTGGTCGAGGGCTGGCGCCGCGCCGCGGCCGGGCCGCGCTGATCCCCATCCGCCCCCCTACAACGAAGCGCGCCCGCTCCGGTTCCCCGGGGCGGGCGCGCTTCGTCGTTTCAGGCGCCGTCCTGGCAGGCGGCACTATCAGGCAGGGCCGGACGGGACCGGCGGGTGGTCACTCCGCAGCGGCGGCGGCCCGGGCGGCACGGCCCTCGACGCGCACCAGGTCGGAATAGGCGTGCAGCAGGGTCGAGCAGGCCTCGGCCGGCTTGAAGCTGTAGTCGCCGATCTGCCGGACCGGGGTCACCTCGGCGGCCGAACCGGTCAGGAAGCACTCGTCGAACCCGGCCATCTCTTCCGGGCGGATATGGCGCTCGACGATGGTATAGCCCGCCTCGCGTGCCAGACCCATCACCGTGCGGCGGGTGATGCCGTCCAGGAAGCAGTCCGGGGTCGGGGTGTGCAGTTCCTTGCCGCGGCCGAAGAAGATGTTCGCACCGGTCGCCTCGGCGACATAGCCGCGATAATCCAGCATCAGCGCATCGTCGAAGCCGCGACCATCCGCCTCGCGGCGGCTCATGGTGCAGATCATGTAGAGGCCGGCGGCCTTGCTCTCGGTCGGCGCGGTGTCGGGCGCCGGACGCTTCCAGCGCGAGATCTCCAGCCGGATGCCCTTCAGCTTCTCTTCGGGCGAGAAGTAGGACGGCCATTCCCAGCAGGCGATGGCCATGTGGACCTTCGAGCCGCGGGTATAGACGCCCATCTGCTCGCTGCCCAGCCAGGCCACCGGGCGGACATAGGCGTCGGAGAGGCCGTTGGCCGCCAGAAGTTCCGCAGTTGCGGCATTCACTTCGGCCGGCGTATACGGCAGCTCGAAGCCGAGCAGTTGTGCCGAACGGGCAAGCCGCTCAGAATGCTCGTTGAGCTTGAAAACCACACCGTCATACGCCCTCTGGCCTTCGAACACGCAGCTCGCATAGTGAAGGCCGTGGTTGAGCACGTGGATGCGTGCCTCGCGCCACGGGGTGAGCTTGCCGTCGAACCAGACCCAGCCGTCGCGGTCGTCGAAGGGGATGAGTGCCATTGTCGCGCGCCTTGGCTAATTTGCGAACAAAAACTGGATGGGATGAGTAACATTCCGTTCCAACTATGTCAACATGGCTGCCGTAATGTCCAATCCGAACGCAAATCCGAATCCGCTCTTCCTCCGCGAGGAGGAGCTGAACCAGGGCATCGAACTGCTGTTCTATGGCTATCGCGACTTCACCGCCGAGCCGGACCGCATCCTGGAAAAGCACGGCCTGGGCCGCGCGCATCACCGGGCGATCTATTTTGTGGGTCGCAATCCCGGGACGACTATTACAGAATTGTTGCGCATCCTGCGCATCACAAAACAGTCCCTGAGCCGGGTTCTGAAGCAGTTGATCGATCAGGGGCTGATCGATCAGCAATCGGGGCTCCGTGATCGTCGACAGAGACTTCTGTATCTGACCGAGACCGGCAAGGCTCTGGAACGCGAACTCTCGGGAAATCAGCGCAAGCGCATGGCCCGTGCCTATCGTGAGGCCGGCGCCGAAGCGGTCGAAGGGTTTCGCAAGGTGATGCTGGGCGTGATGGACGATCCCGAGCGCGACGGGTTCAACCGGCCATGAACGATCACGACAGCCGGGGCGGGCCGCCCGAGGCCTGCGGCGCCGGATCGGCTGCCATGCAGCCGGCGCAGGGCGCAGCCATGCCGCCCGACCCCGACGCGCCCCATATCCTGGTGGTCGACGACGACCGCCGGCTGTGCGGGCTCCTCGCCCGGTTGCTGCGGGAAAGCGGCTTCATGGTCTCCACCGCCCATGACGCCGCCGAAGCCCGCGCCAAGCTCGCCATGCTGACCGTCGATCTGCTGGTGCTGGACGTGATGATGCCGGGCGAAAGCGGGCTGGACCTCACCCAGGCGTTGCGCCGCGACGGCGATCTGCCAATCCTGCTGCTGACCGCCATGGACGGAGCGGAAGATCGCATTGCGGGGCTGGAGACCGGGGCCGACGACTATCTGACCAAGCCGTTCGAGCCGCGCGAGCTGCTGGCCCGGGTGAAATCGATCCTCCGCCGATCGGTGCCGCGGGCGGCGGCGGCTCCAGCATTCGCCGGCGGCCTTCAGGGGGTGACGCTACGTTTCGGCCCCTGGAGCTTCGATCTCGGCCGCCAGGAACTGCGCCGCCATGGGGAGATCGTGCATCTGACCCAGGGCGAGGCCACGCTGCTGGGCGTGCTGGCGGCCGCCCCCAACCGCCCGATCAGCCGCGACGAACTGGCCGACCGGGCCCAGATCCGCGGCGGCGATCGGGCGGTGGACGTGCAGATCGTGCGGTTGCGCCACAAGATCGAAGACGACCCGCGCAATCCGCGCCATATCCACACCCTGCGCGGCGCCGGCTATGCGCTGCGCACCGATGGCTGATCCGCCCCCGGAGATCCTGCGTGACCCCTGTCGACCGCATCCTGAGGACCATCCTGCCCCGCTCTCTCTACGGGCGGTCCTTTCTGATGATCGTGGCGCCGCTGGTGGTGCTGCTCGGCCTGTCGACCTATCTGTTCTACAATCGCCACTGGGACAACGTCACCCGGCATATGACGCTGGCGGTCGCGGGCGACATCGCGCTGACGGTAGAGGTGCTGCGCAACTATCCCGAGGGCGAGGAACGCGATCGCCTGCTGCGTCTGATCCAGGTCTATACCGATATCCGCTTCGATTTCCGGCCGGGGGAAATCCTGCCCAATACCGGCCGGCGGACGGTGAATACCCTGCTGGAGCGGATGATGACCTCGGCGCTCGACAGCCGGGTCTACCGGCCCTTCGTGCTGGATGCGGTTTCGGACGAGAACTGGGTGATCATCGACGTGCAGCTGCAGGACGGGGTGCTGGGGGTGAAAGTCCCCCGCAAGCGCGTGACCAGCGCCACGACCTACATCTTCATCATGTGGCTGATCGGCATTTCGCTGATGCTGATGATCGTGGCCATGATCTTCCTGCGCAACCAGATGCGATCCCTGCGCCGGCTCGCCTCGGCGGCCGACAATCTGGGCAAGGGCCGCGACGATCTGGCGGGGTTCAAACCCTCGGGCGCGACCGAGGTGCGGCAGGTGGCCCATGCCTTCATCCGCATGCGCGACCGCATCCACCGGCAGGTGAACCAGCGCACCGAGATGCTGGCGGGCGTCAGCCATGATCTGCGCACCCCCCTCACCCGTATGAAGCTGCAGCTGGCCCTGATGCCCCCCTCGCCCGATGTCGCCGAGCTTGAGGCGGATGTCGAAGAGATGACCCGCATGGTCGAAGGCTATCTGGCCTTCGCCCGGGGCGAGGGCGCCGAAGAGCCGGCGGTGCTGGCCGATCTGGCCCAGCTGGTGCAGCAGGTGGTGTTCCGCGCCCGCGGCCTGTCGGACGCACGGATCGACCTGAAGGGCGCCGATCACGCCATGGTCCTGGTCCGCACCCAGGCCTTCCGACGCTGCCTGGGCAATGTGATCGACAATGCCATCCGCCATGCCGACCGGGTGGAAGTCACCATCCTGCCCGGGCGCCAGTCGATCCAGGTGCTGATCGATGATGACGGCCCGGGCATTCCGGCCGATCTGCGCGTCGAGGCCTTCCGCCCTTTCCGGCGTCTGGACGACGTGGAGCCCACGGCCGAGGCCGGAACCGGCCTCGCCTCGGGCATCACCGGCGTCGGGCTCGGCCTCGCCATCGCCCGCGACGTGATGCGCGGTCATGGCGGCGATATCCGGCTGGAAGACAGCCCCCTCGGCGGGCTCAGGGTCGTGCTCGCCCTGCCGGTCTGATCCTCACTTGCGGACCCAGGTTTCGGTGCCCTTGGACCCCTTGTCCTTATAGCGCCACCAGCGGGTGACGATCGACCCGTCGGGCCGGATGGTGCCGATCGAGATGCTGTTCTTGCCCTCGGCCATCGATGCGAACGAGAAGGTGTCGCCGGTGACCTGGCCGACGCCGGTATAGGCGCCGCCGTCATAGACGATCTCATAGGCGCCCGACGGGGCCTTGGTCACGACCACCTCGCCGGCGCCGTCATAGGCGCTGCCGTCGGTGTCGGTGCCGGTATAGGTGTAGCGGCCGGCGATGGAGCTTTCGGCCCGGGCCGCGGAATACGGGCCGGATGCGGCAAGGGACAGGGCGACCATCATGCCCAAGGCGAGGCTGCGAAGCATGGAAGACCTCGGATACTGACAAGACCGGCTCTGCGGCCGGCCCGAGACAGTATCCGCGCGGCTCCGGGTGGCGGACGCAGGCCGGCCGCTGGCCGGTAAACCGCGGTTTATGGGTGGCGATGCTCAGCCATATGCCGCGGTCTCGTCCTCGTGCACCACCCGATCACGACCGCTTTCCTTGGCGGTGTAGAGGCTGCGATCGGCCCGCAGCAGCGCGTCCTCGAAATCATGGCCGGCACGGATCGCGGCGATGCCGATGCTCACCGTCACCGCCGTGCGCTCCAGCCCCGGGATCACCCGGCCGCAATTGGCGACCCCGCGGCGCACCCGCTCGGCAATCTCGTCGGCCCGCCGCCCTTCCGCACCGTGCAGCAGGACCGCGAATTCCTCGCCCCCCAGCCGGGCGGCGATGCCGGCCTCGCCCACCACCGTCCGGATGATCGCCCCCAGCTCCTTCAGCACGGCATCGCCGGTGGCATGGCCGAAATCGTCGTTCACCGCCTTGAAGTGGTCGACATCGATGAACAGGATCGCCCCCTGATCGCGGGCGGCGACCTGTTCCGCCACCAGCCGCCGGGCCTCGGCGAAGAAGGTCCGCCGGTTGAACAGACCGGTCAGGTCGTCGATCTTCGACAACCGGTCCAGTTCCAGCGCCATCTCGCGCAGTTTGACATTCTGGCCGATGAAGAAGAAACCAAGGGGATAGCCGACGATCAGTACGATGATCGTGGTCAGCACGATGTCCAGCGGCAGGCGATCGAATTCAAAATACCAGTAGAAGAAGGCCGTCAGCAGATCCGCCCCGGCCACCGCGACGCAGATCATCAGCGTCACCTGCCGGAAGACCGACATCGAACTCAGCTTATGGGTCCAGGACCCGGCCTTGATCTGCATGCGCTGCCCCTTCCTCTGCGTCCAGGACATACACCGGACGCGGCATCAGGAAAAGCGCAGAACCGTGACGATGCGACAGGTTCAACTCAGACGGGCGCCATCCGGCACGTCATGATCCGGGGCGATCAGGCTGATCCGCCCTTCGGCATCGGCGAAGCCCAGCACCAGCACCTCCGACAGGAAGCGGCCGATCTGCCGGGGCGGGAAGTTCACCACCGCGGCGACCTTGCGGCCGACCAGCGTTTCGGGCGTGTAGAGATGGGTGATCTGGGCCGAACTCCGCTTCTCGCCGATCCCGGGCCCGAAATCGATCCACAGCTTGATCGCCGGCTTGCGGGCCTCGGGATAGGGCTCGGCGCGCAGCACGGTTCCGGCACGGATGTCGACCTTCAGAAAATCGTCGAAGCCGATCTGAGAGGCAGGGCTGGCATCGGTCATGGGGCGGGGCACCTCGGCGGACATCGAAGATGTCGCCATCCTGCCCCGGAACGGCCGAAGGGCGCCACCCCCTTGCGGGAGCGGCGCCCTTCGAAACCTGTCGGTGACCAGACCGGGCGGCGATGCGCCCGGCGCCGGATCACTTCACGACGGCGAGGGTCTTCACCTCGTCGACGCTCTCGATGAAGCGCTTGTTGAGGACGTCGAACGCCTCACCCTGCGACTTCGTCGCCAGCTCGGTCAGCTCGCGGGCGTTGGCAACGGCCTTCTCGACCGCGGCCTTCACGACCTCGGCCTGCTTCTCGGCCTTCGCCTCGACGGTGCCGGCGTTCATGACTTCCTGGGTGGCCTTCCAGGCGTCCTCGAACGAGGCGCGGGCAACTTCGGCCTGGCGCTTGGCCAGGGCCTGGAAGCCCTCGGCGATCAGCTTGTTCGCCTGGGCAACCGCTTCGTAGTTGCGGCGGGCGGTGCTCATCATCGCCTCGACGTCGACGGCCGGAACCGCCGGCATCTTGAACTCGCCGAACATCTTGGTGTAGTCGAGGGGATTGATCTTCTCGGCCATTTCAAAACCTCCGTTCGCCTTTGCGACCGATGGCATGGCTTGGCATCAGGTCGCTCGCGGCGCAGCGTCGGGGTTTATGCTGCGCTGCAAAATCCTCAGCCATATATGCGGCATCGGACCCGGAAGGTCAAGGGCGGTTTTTGCATTGCACAAAAATGGCGGCGCGATGACGGGCGCAGGCGACCCCGCTTTGCGGTTGCGTGGAAATCGCCGGGGTCGTCATCCCGCAGCGGGGGTGTCGGCGGCCGGAGAGGCCCCGGCGGATGGCTCGGCTCCGGGGCGGACCCCACGCCGCCCGCCGGCCATCCGGCCGGCCATGCGCGACCAGCGCCCGGCCCGGTCGAGCAGGCGGTCCAGCGTCTTCATGGTCTTCGCCCGGTCCTCGCTGTCGTCCTTCAGCCAGGCGCGCAGCGTGGCGAGATAGATCGCAGCCAGGCCCTGACGTCGGGCCAGCCCGGCGATGCCGCGGGATTCAAGCCCGGCCGCGGCGGCCAGCCATCCCATGCTGCGTTGCAGGCGCATCCCCTGCCCGCAGATCAGATCCAGCGCCGGAATGCCGCGGTCGGACCGGTCGGCCAGGCGCTGCATCACCGTCCGGTGCGGCTCCAGCGCATCCAGCCGTGCCATGATCAGCGCCATCAGCCGGTCCTTCACCGGCTGGGCGGCGAAGTCTTCGGGTTCATCCTCGGCCTCGGTCAGCATGGCGCGATCGATGCGGCGCGAGAAGGCGTCCAGAATCTCGGAGACGGAGCCGACATGCCCCGACAGTTCGGACAGCGACATCCCCGCCTCTTCGGCGATGCCGGCCAGCGTCAGCCCGTCCCAGCCGTCGACGGCGGCACGGGCGAGGGCTGCGTCGATGATCCGGGCCTCGGCGTCCTTGACCTTGGGCATGGGGCGTCCTCCTGGGTTGATGGACGAGGGCGGAACTGCCTCTGTTCAAACATAGTTGATGCGGCGGTCCATACCAGATCGAAAGCCTGTGAGAAATTCGGACCATTCCGGTGCGGATTGGCGTTCCCACCGGACACGGGATATGGAATCCTGTACATTCACGATGTTGCGAAGGCCATGAGAGTCTGGAGGGACGTCATGATCGACCGGCTGACCAGGAATGTCCGTGCCGCGGGTCGCAGCCAGGATCGCGGCGACACCCGCTATTTCTCGGCCGTCCAGCGCCAGCCCCTGCTGACCCGCGAGGAAGAGGCCGATCTGGCCATGCGGGTGAAGGCCGGTGACCGCGAGGCTGCCGATATTCTGGTCCGCAGCCATCTGCGCCTGGTGATCAAGGTCGCCTCGCGCTACCGCAATTACGGCCTGCCGATGAACGAGCTGGTCCAGGAAGGCTCCATCGGGCTGATGCAGGCGGTGGAGCGGTTCGATCCCGAACGCGGGGTCCGGCTCGCCACCTATGCCATGTGGTGGATCAAGGCCGCGATCCAGGACTATATCCTGCGATCCTGGTCGATGGTGCGCATCGGCACCACCGCCGCCCAGAAGGCGCTGTTCTTCAACCTCCGCAAGCTGAAGGCCCGCCTGCGGCGCAGCGACGAAACCCGCGCCTCGGAAAGCCTGGACCCGACCGATGTCGGCCAGATCGCCACCACGCTGGGCGTGCGCGACCGCGACGTGCGGATGATGGAGATGCGGCTCTCGGGCGGCGACCAGTCGCTGAACGCGCCGATGTCGGCCGACAGCGGCGATGAATGGCTGGATCAGCTGGCCGACGACAAGCCCGACCAGGAAGAGCAGCTGGTCGAACGCGATCTGGCCTCGTTCCGCAAGCGCATCGTCCGCGGCGCGCTGGGGGCGCTGAATGCCCGCGAACGGCTGATCATCACCCGCCGTCATCTGGCCGAGGCCTCGGCGACGCTGGATGCGCTGGGCTCGGAACTCGGCATCTCGAAAGAGCGGGTGCGCCAGATCGAAAGCCGGGCGATGCGCAAGCTGGCCGATCTGGTGGAGCCGCAGCTGCGCAAGGCCCTGGGTCGCTCCGGCAGCCCGGCCTGATACGGCCGATCCGACACGGCATCGCAAGAGGGGGCAGCCGCCCCCTCTTCTGCTTTGCGTCCCGGTTACCTCAGCTTTCCGTTCCGGTTACCTCAGGGCCGCAGCGATATTGCCGCCGTCGACCGTGGTGACTGAGCCGGTGGTCTTCTGCGCCAGCGCCAGATCCACGAAAGCCTGGGCGACATCGGCCGCCGTCACCTCGCGCCCCAGCAGGTTGCCGCCCATGTAATCCGCCTCGCTGAGGCCGCGGGCCTTGGAGCGCGCGGCCACCATCTCGTCGGTCAGCAGCCCCGACCGCACCCGGTCGGCATTGACCGCATTCGAGCGGATGCCGTCGCGGCCGTGATCGAGCGCATATTGCCGCGACAGGAACAGCGTCGCCGCCTTGGGCAGGCCATAGGGGCCGAAATCCGGGCCCGGATTGACCGCCTGTTTCGAGGCATTGAACAGCAGCTGGCCGCCGAAGCCCTGGGCTTTCATCACCTTCACCGCCGCCTGGGCGGCGCGCTGATGGCCGTAGAAATTCAGCTCGAAGCTCTGGCGCAGCACCGCCTCGTCCACTTCGCCGATCCGGCCCTGCCAGGCGGCACCGGCATTGCTGACCAGAATGTCGAGCCCGCCGAAGCGCGCCACCACCGCTTCGATCGCGGCAGTCACCGAGGCCGGGTCGGTCACGTCGCAGGCGATGCCGATACCGCCCAGCGGCCTGGCCACCCCGGCTGCCGCCTCGGGGGTCAGATCCAGCACCGCCACCTCGGCACCGGCGGCGGCAAAGGCCCGGGCGGTGGCCGCACCGATTCCCCCTGCCCCGCCGGTGACGGCAACGATCCGGCGCTGCAGCGGCTTCTCGCCGCCCTTGCCCAGTTTCGCCTGTTCCAGCGACCAGTATTCCACATCGAAGAGATCGGCTTCGGAAATGCTCTCGAAGCGGCCGATGCCCTCGGCACCGGTGATCACCTCGATCGCGGCCTCGTAGACATCGGCCGCAATCCGCGCCTCCTTCGACGACTTGCCGAGCGCGAAGATGCCGAGCCCCTTCACCGCCACGATCCGCGGCATGGGGTCGAGCTCGGTTTTGATGCCGCCGAGCCGCGCATTGTTGCGGGCGAAATAGGCGTGATAGGCCTCGACATAGCGGCCGAGCGCCGCCTCTGCCGCCGCCCTGAAGCCCGCGAGGTCATCCGCCCTGGGGGACGGCAGGATCAGCGGGGCCGGCTTGGTGCGGATCACATGATCCGGCGTCGCGACCCCTGAATTGGCGATGCGGTCCAGATCGACGGCATTGACGAAGGCCATCACCGCCGGTCCGGCGCGATGTTCCAGAACGAAAGGCCGACACCCGCCCTCGGCGGCAGGGTCGGCCAGCGCCGTCAGGCCGCGCAGCACCGGCGCCACCGCGGCAACCGGCGCCAGCCCCGCCGGAACGGCCGCCTGGACCAGCGTCCGCCGGCCGCGGGCCAGCCGTTCTTCGGCCATCGACACGAAATCGATCATCAGCTCATAGGCGGTGCGGCCGTCGTCGTCGAAGCTGAAGATGCCGTGCTTCAGCAGCACCATGCCCTTGACGCCCGGCGTCTCGCGCACGATCCGCGCCGCGGTCCTGGCCAGCAGAAAGCCCGGCATGATGTAGGGGATATAGGCGACCCGGTCGCCATACAGCTCGCGGACGATCGCCTCGCCATCCGGCTGATCGGTCAGCGACAGCACCGCATTGGCATGGGTGTGGTCGATGAATTTCTGCGGCAGGAAGGCATGGAGCAGGGTCTCGACCGAGGGGTTGGGGGCGGTCGAGTCCAGCAGGTTCAGCCGCTGGACATTGACCATCTCTTCGTCGGTCAGCGCCTCCAGCCGCTCCAGCCGGCGCAGTGGCTCCAGCCGCACCGCCGGCAGGCCTGCGGGTTCGATCACCCCCATATCCCAGCCGCTGCCCTTCACGCACAGCACGTCCAGCGGATCGCCCAGGATGTCGGTCATCCGGGTCTTGACCGAGGTGTTGCCGCCGCCATGCAGCACCAGTCGCGGATCGGAGCCGAGCAGCCGGGTGGTATAGACCCTGAGCGCCAGATCCTCGTTCACACCCTGATCGACATAGCGGGCGACCATGGCGGCCGCATCGGCATCGGACCAGCGGTTCTGCATCGTCTTCACCTCAGCTTCAATTCGCAGGCAGGCCGGTTCGGGTGCGCGGTCACTCGGCCGCGGCACGCTCGGGATAAAGGCCGCGCAGCCCCTCGGCCGAAGCGGCACAGACGCCGCGTTCGGTGATCAGCCCGGTGACCAGCCGGCCCGGGGTCACGTCGAAGGCCGGGTTGGCGGCGGGGCTGTCCTCGATCACCGTCACATCGGCGATGCCGCCATCGGGCAGCCGCCCGCGCACCACCGTCACCTCGGTCGCCGACCGTTCCTCGATCGGGATGTCGCGCACGCCGTCGGCGATCCGCCAGTCGATGGTCGGATAGGGCAGCGCCACATAGAACGGCACGCCGTTGTCATGGGCGGCCAGCGCCTTCAGATAGGTGCCGATCTTATTGCAGACATCGCCATTGGCGGCGACCCGGTCGGTGCCGACGATGCACATGTCGACCCGGCCGTGCTGCATCAGATGCCCGCCGGCATTGTCGGCGATCACGGTATGGGGCACGCCGGCCCAGCGCATCTCCCAGGCGGTCAGATAGGCGCCCTGGCTGCGCGGCCGGGTCTCGTCCACCCAGACATGCACAGGGATCCCGCGGGCATGGGCCAGGAAGATGCCGGCCAGCGCCGTGCCCCAGCCCACCGTCGCCAGGAAGCCGGCATTGCAATGGGTCAGGATCTCCACCGGCCGGCTGCGGCCGATCGCCTCGTAACGCGCCTCGATCAGCCGGAAGGCGTTCTCACCGATCGCCCGGTTGATCGCCACATCTTCGTCAGAAATCTCCCGCGCGCGGGCATAGGCGGCATCGGCCCGCGCCGCTTCCGGCAGCGGCGTCACCCGTTCGCGCAGATCATCCAGCGCCCAGCGCAGGTTGATCGCGGTTGGCCGGGTCGCGAACAACCGGTCATAGGCGGTGGCGATCATGGCATCCGACGGGTCTTCCGCCAGCGCCAGCGCCATGCCGTAGGCGCCCACCGCACCGATCAGCGGCGCGCCGCGCACCAGCATGTCGCGGATGGCGGTTTCGGCATCGGTCAGGCTGGTCAGCCGGACGTCCACGGTCTCGAAGGGCAGCCGGGTCTGGTCCAGGATGCCGACGGTCCGCCCGTCGGCTTCCAGCCAGACGGTGCGGTGGGTGAAACGGCTCTCGTCCATGGGGCGGGGCTCCGGATCTCTGTGGGCGGATCAGGCGCCGAGCACGCGGCCGGCGACGGCGTCGAGCCGGGCGAGCAGCTCGGGATCGCGCTTCTCGGGCGCGGTGATCAGGGCATGATCGAGCGCCGTGTGGCAGCCGGCGTGGCAGGGCTCGCGGCGGTCGGCCAGCGCGGGCGCCACCTCTTTCACCAGGGCGCGGGCATGATCGGCATTGCCCAGCAGCACCTTCACCACCTGCTCCACCGTCACCTTGTCGTGCTCGGGATGCCAGCAGTCGAAATCGGTCACCATGGCGACGGTCGCGTAGCACAGCTCCGCCTCGCGGGCGAGCTTGGCCTCGGGCATGTTGGTCATGCCGATGACGCTCGCCCCCCAGCTGCGATAGAGCTTCGATTCCGCAAGCGTCGAGAATTGCGGGCCTTCCATGGCGATATACGTGCCGCCGCGGCGGATATCGAGACCGAGCCGCTGGCCCGCCGCCTCCACCGCATCGCCCAGACGCCGGCAGACCGGATGGGCCATGGAGACATGGGCGACGCAGCCTTTGGTGAAGAAGCTCTTCTCACGCGCAAAGGTGCGGTCGATGAAATCGTCGACGATGACGAAAGTGCCGGGCGGCAGATCCTCTTTCAGCGAGCCGACCGCCGAGACCGACAGGATCTCGGTCACGCCCGCCCGCTTCATCGCATCGACATTCGCACGGTAGTTGAGGTCGGACGGCGCATGGACATGGCCGCGGCCATGGCGCGGCAGGAAGACCAGCTGCACATCGCCCAGGCGGCCGAACATCAACTCGTCCGAGGGGGCCCCGAAGGGCGAGGAGATCCGCCGCCAGCCGATATCGGTCAGGCCCGGAATGTCGTAGACGCCGCTGCCGCCGATGATGCCGATCACCGGGCGGCCGTCGCTGCCCAATCCGATGCCTGCGCCCGCTGCACTGGTCGATGCCATGCCCGTCACCCCTCGTCTGGTTCGTCTCGTCATCCGGCCCCGGATCCATCCGCGGGCCCTGCTCTTCCCGGCTGCTCGCATTCTGCGTGGTTCGGCAGGAATTTTCTACCCTGCGTTAAGCACCCGCCACCAGGTTCCCGCGACACGGCGCCCTTTCCTGCACATCCGGAGCGGCACACCCTGGCCGAGCCGTGGCCTGAATGCAACAATCCGAAAAGCGACAGGGGCCCGAAACGCAACGGGGGCCCGAAACGCAACGGGGGCCTGAAACGCAACGGGGGCCGCCCCTCCGCAAAAGGGCGACCCCCGTTTCGATCCGGTCGGATCAGTCAGGCTGCATCAATGGATGCGGGCCCAGATCCGCCGCTTGGCAACGTAGAACACGATGGTCAGCGCAATCAGGAACAGGATCACCTTGATACCGGTCTGCTTGCGCTCTTCCATCTTCGGCTCGGCAAGCCAGGTCAGGAACACCGTCACGTCGTGGGTCATCTGCTCCACGGTCGCCGGCGTGCCGTCGCCATAGGGCACCATGTCGGCTGCCAGCGGCGGCGGCATGCCGATCTGATGGCCCGGGAAGTAGGCGTTGTAATACATGCCGGGCCGCACTTCCATGCCCGCCGGCGGCTCGGTATAGCCGGTCAGCAGCGCATAGATGTAGTGCTCGCCACCCAGACGGGCCTTCGCCATCAGCGACAGGTCCGGCGGATAGGCACCGCCATTGGAGGCGCGGGCCTGCTTCTCGTTGGCATAGGGGCTGGGCCAGCGATCCGAGGCGACGGCCGGGCGCATGAACATGTCGCCATTGTCGTCCGGGCCGTCCTGGACCTGCTTCTTCGCCGCAATCGCCTTGATCTCGTCCTCGTTGTAGCCGAGGTCGGCAAGGTTGCGGAATGCCAGATACTTGGCCGAGTGGCAGGCCGAGCAGACCTGTTCGAAGACCTGGAAGCCGCGCTGCGCCGCCGCACGGTCATAGGTGCCGAACGGGCCCTCGTGGCTGAACGAGACCTCGGGCAGTTCGACCGCTTCGGCAGCGATCGCGGTGGCCTGGACGCCCATCAGGGCGCCGAGGCCGGCGAGGGTGCTGATCAGGAGCTTACGCATCACGCCTTCTCCATCGCGCGGTCACCGAGCACGGCAGAGGCGATGCTCTCGGGCAGCGGCCGAGGCCGTTCGAACCAGCCGAGCAGCGGCAGCAGCACCAGGAAGTGCAGGAAGTACCAGGCCGTGGCGATCTGGCCGATGACCACCGCCACACCTTCCGCCGGCTGACCACCCGCCCAGCCGAGCGCCAGGATGTCGACCACCAGCAGCAGGTAGAAGACCTTGAACACCGGGCGGAACTTCGCACTGCGAACCCGCGAGGTGTCCAGCCAGGGCAGCAGGAACAGCACGAAGATCGCGGCGAACATCAGCAGCACGCCGCCGAGCTTGCTCGGGACCGAGCGCAGGATCGCGTAGAACGGCAGGAAGTACCATTCGGGCACGATATGCGCCGGCGTGACCAGCGGGTTGGCCGGGATGTAGTTATCCGGCTCGCCGAAGAAGTTCGGTGCGAAGAACAGGAAGACGGCAAAGAAGGTCAGGAACACGCCCAGCCCGAACAGATCCTTGATCGTGTAATACGGGTGGAAGGGAATGACGTCCTTCTTGGTCTTCTTGTCGATGCCCAGCGGGTTGTTGGAGCCGTGCGTGTGCAGCGCCGCCAGATGCAGAACCACCACGCCGACGATCACGAAGGGCAGCAGGTAATGCAGGCTGAAGAAGCGGTTCAGCGTGGGGTTGTCGACCGAGAAGCCGCCCCAGAGCCAGGTCACGATGCTCTCACCCACCAATGGTATGGCCGAGAACAGGTTGGTGATCACGGTGGCGCCCCAGAAGCTCATCTGACCCCAGGGGAGCACATAGCCCATGAAAGCGGTCGCCATCATGAGCAGCAGGATGATCACGCCCAGCCACCACAGGATCTCACGCGGGGCCTTGTACGAGCCGTAATACAGACCGCGGAAGATGTGGATGTAGACGATGATGAAGAACATCGACGCGCCGTTGGCATGCGCATAGCGCAGCAGCCAGCCGAAATTCACGTCGCGCATGATGCGCTCGACGCTGTCGAAGGCGAGTGACGTGTGCGCGGTATAGGCCATGGCCAGCACGATGCCGGTCACGATCTGCAGGACCAGCGCGATGCCCGCCAGCGAACCGAAGTTCCACCAGTAATTCAGATTCCGCGGCGCCGGGTACTCGATCAAGTGTTCCCGCGCGAAGGAGATGATCGGCAAACGGTGGTCGATCCAGTTCGACACACGGCTGCCGGTCGAGGGACTGCTCATCGCCTAACCCCAACCCTGTTCTTGGTTTTACCCGATGCGGATGGTGTTGTCGTCCAGGAACGCATATTCCGGGACGGCGAGGTTCGCGGGTGCCGGACCCTTGCGGATGCGGCCCGACGTGTCGTAATGCGAACCATGGCACGGGCAGAACCAGCCGTCGTAATCGCCCTGGTAGCCCAGCGGGACGCAGCCCAGATGGGTGCAGACGCCGACGACCACCAGCCATTCCGGCTTTTCGACGCGATCCGCATCGGGCTGCGGATCGGGCAGGTCGGCCACATTGACCGCCCGGGCCTCCTCGATCTCCTTCTCGGTCCGGTGACGGATGAACACCGGCTTGCCGCGCCAGGTGATGGTCACCGACTGACCGGCCTCGATCTGGGAGATGTTCACTTCAGTGGACGACAACGCCAGAACGTCCGCCGCCGGATTCATGCTGTCGATCAGCGGCCATGCCAGAGCCGCGGCACCCACCGCAGCGCCGCCGCCCGCCAGCAGCATCAGGAAGTCGCGGCGCGTGGCATCGTCACCATGGTCGTGGTGGCCGTCGCCGGATGGCACCGTGTTCGCCATTTCGCAAACCTTTCGTCGCTCTCACACCTTATCGGGCGTAAAGCCTCGGTCTCGCCTGCGGTCGCACGGGATCCGGCCGAACACCGCTCACTCCGTCCCCGCCGTTTCCCCGTTCCCGGGGATCCGCCGATATACACGGATACTGTCCGCGGCACCCGGACTGGTGGATGCGTCAGGTTGTCGCACCACCATAGGGTGGCCTTGCGAAGCCCCGACGTCGTTCCTTTTCCTCCCGTCGATCACGGCCACTCGTCCAACGCCCGAAGCGAGGCACCACCTCTTGCCCGAACGGGTCGGATTACTGCCGTGTCGCAAAGGGGTATACCGAAAAAACGCCCTCTTTGCAAAGGATGCCCCCCTGGGCATGTTACAGACGCCTACGCGATCCGTCGCCCGTCATCGGTGTCCCGCCCCGATATTTTTCCGCCGACCGCGGCAAGAGAGACACGTCTCCTTCACCCGGAGCCCGCCATGCGCCTCGCCCTGTACGAACCGGACATCCCCGGAAATGCCGGAACCTGCATAAGGCTGTGCGCGTGCCTGGGCATCGGCATCGACATCATCGAGCCCTGCGGTTTCATTCTGTCGGATGCCCGCATGAAGCGGGCGGGCATGGATTATGCCCAGCGTGCGACGATCCGTCGCCATGCCGACTGGGCCGGTTTCGTCGCGGCACGCAGCGCCGAGGCCCCGGAAGGCCGCCTGGTGCTGGCCACCACCCGCGGCGCGGTGCCGCATACCGATTTCGCCTTCCGGCCCGGCGACGTGCTGCTGATGGGCAGCGAAACCGCCGGCGTGCCCGATGCCGTGCACGACGCGGTCGATGCCCGGGTGCGGATCGCGATGGTGCCCGGCATGCGATCGCTGAATGTCGCCGTGGCCGCATCCATGATATTGGGAGAGGCACTGCGCCAGACCGGTGGATTTCCGGCAGAGCCGGTCGCCTGCCCGCCCCAGCCAGTCCTCCCCGAGGAGACCAGCCGATGAGTTTCGACGCCCGCGCCGTGCTCGACGCCCGCGCCCGCACCAGCCCGCCCGAGGATCCGGAGGTCGCGGCCGAACGCCGCCAGGCCGCATCGGGCTGGTTCCGCGAGCTGCGCGACCGGCTCTGCGCGGCGTTCGAGGCGATCGAGGATGATTATGCCGGGCCGATGAACCCGGATCTCGCCCCCGGCCGGTTCGAGCGCACGGCGTGGGAACGGCCGGGCGGCGGCGGCGGCGAGATGTCCGTCATGCGTGGCCGGGTGTTCGAAAAGGTCGGCGTGAACATCTCGGTCGTCCATGGCGGCTTCTCGCCCGAATTCGCGAAGCAGATCCCCGGCGCCGACCGCGACCCGGCCCCCGGCGGTGCCGATGGCGCCGGCGCGCAGTTCTGGGCTGCGGGGGTGTCGCTGGTGGCGCATATGTGGTCGCCGCATGTGCCGGCCGCCCATATGAACACCCGCCATATCCGCACCACGCTCGGCTGGTTCGGCGGCGGCGGCGACCTGACCCCGATCACCCCGCACGCCCCCGATACCGCGCGCTTCCACGGGGCGTTCAAGGCCGCCTGCGACGCCCATGACGCCGATTACTATCCGCGCTTCAAGGCCTGGTGCGACGACTATTTCTTCCTGCCCCATCGCGGCGAGACCCGCGGCGTGGGCGGCATTTTCTACGACTATCTGGACAGCGGCGACTGGGCGCGCGACTTCGCCTTCACCCGCGATGTCGGGCTCGCCTTCCTGGATGCCTATCCTGCGATCATCCGGGCCCATATGAACCGGTCCTGGACCGAGGCCGAGCGCGACTATCAGTTGATCCGCCGCGGCCGCTATGCCGAATTCAACCTGCTCTACGACCGGGGCACCCAGTTCGGCCTGAAGACCGGCGGCAACACCGAGGCGATCCTGATGTCCATGCCACCGCATGCGAAGTGGCCCTGAGCCGCGGGGCCGTCTGCTCAGCTTTCAGCCCCGCGCCTGACCGCCCAGACCGCCAGCACGACCAGTGCGGCGGCGCCCGCCACCATGGGCAGGCCGTGCATCGACAGCATTTCGGTGGCGAGGCCGGCGGCGGCCGGGCCGGCGAAACCGCCCAGCGTGTAGCAGAAGGCGATCGCGGTCATGGCCGCACTCATCCGCATCTCGTCGACCCGGGCGCCCGCCTCGATCACCGCCAGCGTGTTCAGCCCGCCGACCGCGCCCCCCCACAGGAAGGCGATCAGCCAGGGCAGGATCGCGTCGTCGGCCAGCGGCAGCAGGATCGCCCCCAGGATGACGGCGGTCGCCGCCAGCGCCTGGGCCCGGTCGAAGCCCAGCCGGTCGGCGATGGCGCCGAGCGGGATCTGCAGGATCGTGCCGCCGGCGCCGAAGGCGGTGGCGAAGAGCGGGGCCGCCACCGCCCCCATGCCGGCCGCCGCGGCGTAAAGCGGCAGGAAGGCGATGGAGGCGGTCTCGGCCACGCCGCAGGCGAAGGCTGCGGTCAGCGCCACCGGCAGCAGCCGCACCAGCCCCCAGCCCGATCGCCGGCCGGCGCCGTCGCGGACGGGCGCGACGCCCGGCCGGCCGTCGAAGCCCAGCCGTTTCAGCACCACCAGCGGCGGGATCGCCGCCGCCATCACCGCGGCCGCCGCCAGGAAAGGCAGGCTGCCCTGATGGCCCGTCAGCGCCACCAGCCCGGGGCCGAGCGCGATGCCCAGCCCCATCAGGGTTTCGTGGGTGCCGATGGCACGACCGCGGATCGCCTCTGGCGCGATGCGCACGATCCAGGTGTCGCAGGCGATCCAGCGCAGGATCAGCCCGATGCCGGCAAGCGCGTTCAACCCCGCCAGGGCGAACGGATCTTCCACCACCGCCATGCCGCCGAGCGCCGCGATCCCCACGATCAGCGCCAGGGCCACCGTTCCCGCCAGCCCCAGCCGGGCGATGATCGCCGGCACGAAGCGCGAAACCAGCAGGATCATCGCCCAGGGGGCTGCCGCCACCAGGCCGATGGTGCCGGCATCGACGCCGCGCCCGTCGAGCATCAGCGCCAGCAACGGCGCAGTCGCCCCGATCTGGACGATCTGGGCAAGCCCTGACAGCAGGTTGACCGCCACAAGCCCGACCATGACCCGGGGCTGCTTGCGATCGTCGTCGCGGGACACGGCCGCCGGCCGGTCGGAATTGGTCGAGGAGGCGGTCATCGGGGGGAGACCTCGGAGGGCGCGGTTCGGGAGGAAACGATCCTGCAGCTGAAACGATTATCACGGCATCGTCGTCAACTTATAATTATGATTCTCAGGTGCGTTCTATTATAGATAGATGAATTCGCACCCCGGATCCACGACCGAAATGGTTCGTCCCATGATCCCCTTATCCCCCGCCGACGACGCCGCCCCGGAAACATCCGCCGGGACGGATACGCGAGACGACGCCCTCGACACGCTGCGCGACTGGATGGTCAGCGGCCTCGGCTGTGTCGCCGGCCGCCGCGAGTTCCTCCGCAACCGCTATTACATCGCCCCGGTCGCGACCCCCGACGACGTGCGCCGCGCCTTCACGGGTTTCGTGGAAGCCCTGGAGGCGCGCCGCACGGTCGCCGGGCTGTTCGTGGCCACCCGCCCCGATGGCGGCATGCTGCCGCCGGAACCGGTCGCCACCGCCATCCGGCGCATGGCCGATCTGATGTCGGTGCTGACCACCCGCCCGCCCGAGGTCCTGGTCGATGGCGGCCAGCTGAACCGCGCGATCGAGCTGACCTGCCCGGTCACCAACCGGCGGCTGCTCTTCGACGATTTCGATGCCGTCGCCTTCTGCCCGGCGGCAGCCGATCCGGGCGATCCGCTCTACGACCCGATGATGGCGGCGCCCGTGATCTGCGCCAACCTCAATTCCGACGTCTATGCCTTTTCGATGTTCACCCGCGATCTCTGCCTGCAGGCGCATGACTGCGAAGTGTTCGAGATTGCGGATCACCGCACCCGCCGGGCCCTGTTCGCCCGGGCCTCGGAGCTGTGGCAGCGCTTTGCCGAGCGCACGGTGCGGAACTATGTCTCGATCACCGATACCGGCCTCTGCCCCACCTATCTGGATACCGATCGTCACCACTGGTATGCCAGCCATCAGGATCCCGCCTTCGCCGAGATGCGCAAGGAGCTGTACCGCCACGACATGCCGGTGCTGTATACCGGCCGCATCCTGCGGCGCTGGATCGCCTGGTTCGAGGGGGGCGATGCGGCAGAGGAGGCACATTTCGAACCCTCGGCCCTCACCCCCGCCGGCTGCCCGGTGCATGGCGTCGGCCGCAGCTGAACGGCCTGGCTGACGCTTTCGCCTAGCGGCCGCCCCCGCCCGTGCTGCTGCCCCCGCCCGCACTGGTACCGATGGGCACGAAGCGGCGCCGCGCCTCGGCAAGGCAGGCGCCGCGGTCGGGGACGAAGCCCTCGTCCAGCCACCAGGCCTCGATCTCGGACAGCGCCTGCCCCAGACCGGGGCCGGGCTTCAGGCCAAGCGCGATCAGATCGGCGCCGCCCAGCGGCAGATGCGGCTGGCTCCAGCCCGACAGCGCCCCGATCGCCGACCGGAACCCGGCCTCGTCGTCGGCCGCCAGCGTGCCGCGGGCCTGTGCCCGGGCCCAGCCGGCGAACAGCCGGTCGCGGATGGTGGTGATCCCCTCGCGATAGGCGGCCACCCGCACCGTCATCGGGCTCGGCGGTCTGGCCGGCAGGCGGGCCGTCGCCTCGGCCACCGCCCCCACCCGGGCCGCCAGCTGGTTCGACGGTTTCAGCCGCTCGATCCGCCGGCGCCAGTGGTCGACGGCCCCGAAGGCCGGGCCGCAGGTGGCCGTCAGCACCGCCAGCCGGCGTGCGGCATCGGCCATGTCCAGCGCCTCTTCGATCGCGATCAGCGCGTCCAGGGGCCCCGTGTCGACGATCCCGCCCAGCACCTGGTCGAGCACGCCCAGATCGGCCATCAGCAGCAGAATGCCGTCGCCGCCGGCCACGCGCGGTCCGCCCAGAATCCGCAGGAATTCCTCGCGGATCCGCTCGCCAGACAGCGCCTGGATGCGCTCGGCGAATTCCCGGCAGGCATCGACGGCCGCCCGGTCGGGCTCGCCGCGGCCCAGCCGCGCCTGGAAGCGGAAGAAGCGCAGAATGCGCAGGATGTCTTCCAGGATCCGCCGCCGGGCATCGCCGATGAACCGCACCCGCCCCGCCGCCAGATCCGACAGCCCGTCGAAGGGATCGTAGAGCCGGCCGGCAAGGTCCAGCGACATGGCATTCACGGTGAAGTCGCGCCGCCGGGCATCCTCGGCCCAGTCGCGGCTGAAGGCCACCACCGCCCGCCGCCCGTCGGTGGCGACGTCGCGGCGCAGCGTCGTCACCTCCACCGGAAACCGGTCGGCGATCAGCGTAACGGTCCCGTGCTCGATGCCGGTCGGCACCGCCTTGATCCCGGCGGCGGCGGCCGCCGCCATCACCGCCGGCGGCTCCAGGGTCGTGGCGACGTCGATATCGCCGATGGGGTCGCCCGAGATCAGGTCGCGGACGGCACCACCCACGAAGCGCGCCTCGCCGCCCGCGGCCGCCAGCGCCGCGAAGACCCGGCGCACGGGCGCCGCCGCCATCTCGGGCGGCAGCACGACATCGGTTCGGACGGGATCGGTGCGCGCGGGCAGAAGGGGTTCGGGGGCGTCGGCCATGATGCGGGGGTCACGCTGGAGCGGGGGACGGACGGTAAGGCGAAGATGGGCGCGGTCAGTCCTGCCCGTAATGGCCCGGGACGATCCGGCCGTCCTCCACCCTGGGTGGAACATAGACGCCCGGGTCGGGCCGGGGACCGACCGCATGGCCCACCAGGAACAATGCCGCCGCCAGCACCACCACCGCAAGCCCGGTGACCCAGACCGGCGGCGCATCGGGCCGGCTGCCCCGCTGCCGCTCCACCCGTCCGGCCCAGGCCATCCAGGCGGCATAGGCAAGGAAGGGGGCAAGGAAGGGCAGGATATAGGTCAGCAGGATCCGCATCGCCCGGCCTAGCCCGCCCCGGCCGTCATGGTGCCGGCGGCGGCGAAATCGGCGACCCTGGGGCCGGGCATGCGGCCTTCGCCATCGGTGTCCTTCAGCGACAGCCCGGCATCCAGCACCCGGGTCAGATTGACCAGCATGCCCGCGGTCGCCCCCCAGATGTAGTAGCGCCCGAAGGGAAAGGCATACCAGTGGCGCACCACCCCGCCGCGTTCCAGCGAATGGCGCTTGCGGTTGCGCGGGTCCATGAAGAAGGCGAGCGGCACCTCGAAGACGTCGGCGACCTCGAAGGGATCGGGGATCACCTCGAAGGGCGGCGTCACCAGGCCCACGATCGGCACCACATGGAAGCCGGTGATGGTTTCGTAGGTGTCCAGCCGGCCGATGATCCGGATATGGTCGCGGGTGACGCCGATCTCTTCCCGGGTCTCGCGAAGGGCCGTGTCCACCGCATCGATATCGCCCTCGTCCACCCGGCCGCCGGGAAAGGCGACCTGGCCCGCATGGGCATGCAGATGCTGGGTGCGCTGGGTCAGCAGCACGGTCAGCCCCCCGGACCGTTCCACCAGCGGCACCAGCACGGCCGCCGGCCGCTTGGCGCCGCCATGGCGGGAGCCGGGGTTGAGCACATAGTCGCCGTTCACCGCCGGCATCGCCGGGTCGATGCCGGCGGCATTGGGCTCGTTGAACAGGGCGGCGATATCGGCACCGGTGGTCATGCGCGGCCTCCGGCGCGGCGCGGCTGCTCGGCGAGTTCGATATCGGGGGAGCCCAGATAATGGGTCAGACCGGCACTTTTCACCGCCAGCAATTCCTCTCCGGTTTCGGGCGAAATAGCCAGATCGGCTATATTGACCAGTTCATAATAGACGGAACGGCTAAGCAGCGCCTCCAGCCCGCGGCCGACCGCCAGATAGGGGGCGGGGTCACCGCTTTCGGGGCGCGGGCGCAGCACCAGCGGGGGGTCGGCGTCAAGCGGCACCTCGGTATCGACATTGGTGCCGAAGATGATCCGGGCGTCGTCTCCCTCGCCCTCGATGCGCATGGCGGTCACGATATAGGCGGCGTCCTCGACCTGGATGCGGCATTTTTCGACCGGGGTCTCCAGCCAGTAGTCGCCATCCTGGTCGCGGTGGAGCACGGTCGAGAACAGCTTGACCAGCGGCATCCGGCCGATCGGCGTGCCCTGGTAGAACCAGGTGCCGTCGCGGGCGATGCGCATGTCGATATCGCCGCAGAAGAACGGCCCCCGGCGCTGTTCCGCCGGCCGGGCCCCCGGGGCGGAATTGCCCAGCCCCAGCCGTCCGGCCAGGTCGGCCCCATCCTTGTCGGTTCTGTCCGCGCTGGTCATGCCTCCTCCTCCCTGGTCTTGCGATCGCTCAGCCACCGCGCTCTCAGCGCCGCGCCGTGGCGGGCCAGCCAGCCCAGCGCCACGATGGTGGTCGCATTGTCCAGCCGGTCGCCATCCAGCAGGGCCACCGCCGCCTCGCGCGGCAGGGCGAAGATGCGGATGTCCTCGTGCTCTTCCACAAGGCCGCCGGTCGAACCGCGGTGCTCGGCCCGCACCTCGCCGACATAGAGATGCAACCATTCGTCGCAGGCGCCGGGCGAGGGCTGATAAGTCGATATGGCTTCGATCCGGCCAAGCTCAAGCCCGGCCTCTTCCACCGCCTCGCGCCGGGCAACCGCCTCGGGCGTCTCGCCGGGCTCGATGATGCCGGCCACGATCTCCACCATCCAGGGGCTGGCATCGGCAGGGCCGTAGAGCCCGCCGGGGCGGAACTGTTCGATCAGCACCACCTCGTCGCGCACCGGATCGTAAGGCAGCACCGCGGCCGCGGTGCCCCGCTCGAAGATCTCGCGGGTGAAGGGCGCGCTCCAGCCGCCGGCCAGAAGACGGTGGCGGAGCGTCAGCCGCACCATGCGGAAATAGCCCTGATGGACCACCTCGCGCGCCAGGATCTCGACATCCTCGCGGCCGTAAGAGGCGGCGGCGGGATCGGGGTCGGGGACACCGCGGACGGCGGGTCGGTCGGCAGGCATGGCGCTCTCCGGTCGGGACGGCGGGGGTGTATGACGTGTCGATGACGCCATTCTGGCCCCGGCCGCCCCGCCGGTCGAGTGGGCTTCGTGTGTCAGGCCGCCACGGCTGCACGCTCGACGATGCCGGCGGCATCGACGCCCGGCGCCAGCGTGCCGTAGAGCCCGCCATGATCGCCGGCAAGCCGGCTGGCGAACCAGGCCTCGGCCAGGCTCTGGGGCGTGCGCTCCATCAGCTCGGCCCCGGCCAGCGCCACCGCCAGATCGCCGACCAGACGGCGGGCCCGGAACTCCATCTCGTCATTGGAGCCGAGCGCGCGCAGCGTGGCGTCCAGATGGGCATCGTAGCGGCTGTCCTGGCCGCGCGCGCGGGTCAGATGCGCCACCAGCGCCTCGCGCGCCGCCGGCTCCCGCCCGAGGGCACGCAGCACGTCCAGCGCGATGACATTGCCCGAGCCTTCCCAGATCGCGTTGACCGGCACCTCGCGATAAAGCCGGGGCAGGCCGCTGTCTTCGACATAGCCGTTGCCGCCCAGGCATTCCATTGCCTCGTAGACGAAGCCCGGCGCGCGCTTGCACACCCAGTATTTCACGATCGCGGTGGCGATGCGGGCGAAGGCCGCCTCCTGCGGCTCGCTCGACCGCGCCTCGAAGGCCTGGGACAGACGCATCACCATGCGCATGGCGGCTTCCTGCTCCAGCGCCAGATCGGCCAGCACATTCATCATCGCCGGCTGATCGACCAGTCGCTTGCCGAAGGCCTGGCGGTGGCGGGCATGGTGGATGGCCTGGGTCAGCGCCTGACGCATCAGCCCGGCGGAGCCCAGCGCACAGTCCAGCCGGGTGTGGTGAACCATCTCGATGATCGTGCGCACGCCACGGCCCTCGGGCCCGACCCTGACCGCCCAGGCACCCCGGGTCTCGATCTCGGAAGACGCGTTGGAGCGGTTGCCGAGCTTGTCCTTGAGCCGCTGGAGATGGACGGCATTGCGACTGCCGTCGGGGCGCCGGCGCGGCAGCAGGAAACAGGTCAGCCCGGCCTCGGTCTGGGCCAGCGTCAGGAAGGCATCGGACATCGGCGCCGAGCAGAACCATTTATGGCCGGTGATCTCGTAGACCTCCTGGCCGTCCTCGTGGCCGACGCGGACCGCGCGGCTGGTATTGGCACGAACATCCGACCCGCCCTGCTTCTCGGTCATCGCCATGCCCAGCGTCAGGCCACGCTTTTCGGCCGCCGGCAGGGGCCGAGGGTCGTAGTCGCGCGACAGCACCCCCGGCAGCCAGTTACGGGCGACCGCCGGCTCGGCCTCGAGCGCCGGAGCGACGGCGAAGGTCATGGTCAGCGGGCACATGGTGCCGGCCTCGGCCTGGCAGTGCAGATAGACCAGCGCCGAGCGCGCCACCATGGCGCCGGGCCGGCGCTCGTTCCAGGCGAAGGCATGCACCCCCGCCCCGATCCCCTCGGCCATGATCGCATGATAGGAGGGGTGGAAACGCACCTCGTCGATCCGGTTGCCGTAACGGTCGTGGGTGACCAGCTCGGGCGTGTACCGGTTGGCATCGAAGCCCAGCGCCATCAGCGGCCCGCCGGTCTTCGCGCCATAGTCGGACAGATGTTCGAAGGCCCAGCCGCCGCCGAAACCGTCCACCGCCTCGACCAGCGCATGATCGCCGGTGAAGAGGTTGGCCTCCAGCGGCGGGGTCTGGTTGAAGACGGCATGGGTGGCACCGGGAAGCGGCTGGGGCGAACCGGCGGCCTTCAGGCTCTGATCGGTCATGGGGGGATCCTCCGGGGAAGGTGATGACGATGACAGAGGGCGTGGCGTCAGCCGCGGCCCACGGCCTCGGCCGCGCGGCGGGCGATGCGCAGCGTATCGATGGTGACGTCGGGTCGGCCGGTCAGGCCGCGGCGGCAGAAGCCGACGATCTCGGCGATGATCATCACATCGGCCTCGGTCAGCACGCCATGGCCGGGATCGACGATGCGGGCCCGCGCCAGCGGCCCGACCAAGGCCTCGCTGACCACGCCGACCATGGCCGCGGCCGCGAGTTCCGGCGGCTGAGGGGCAAGGTCGCCCTCGGCCAACCCGGTCGCCACCGCCTCGGCATAGAGCGCGGTATAGCGCCGGCGCGCCGCCAGCCGCTCGGTATCGACCAACGGATCGACCGGCTCGGCCAGAAGCGCATAGGCAAGCGCCCGGCCGGCCAGCGCACGGGCGGCGAAGGTCGCCATCGCATTGGCGATCCGCCGGTCGGCCGGCCCCTGGCCGCGGATCGCATCCGCCACCGCCTTCAGTTCATGCGTGGAAGCGCGGCGGAACAGCTCGGCACAGAGTTCGGCCTTGGAGGTGAAATGGCGATAGACCGTGCCCACCGCCACCTCGGCATCCTCGGCGACCGCGCTGACCGACAGGCCGGAAAAGCCGGCACGGCGCAGAATCGCAAAGCCGGCGCTGCACAGCTTTTCCCGCGTTCCGGTGATCGGGACCACGCCGGCCGCCGCCGTCGACCTCGCCATGTCTGCCTCCTGCGGGCCGTGCCGATGCGGCCGCTTACGATGTGAATCCGGATTCACATCGAGCCACAGCCCGGCAGAGGATGCAAGCGGCATCGCCAGGGGGCCGGGCGGTCCGCATCGGGACGCACCGCTTCGTGACATGATACGCACAGCACACCTGTCCAGGACAGGCCGCGGCGACCAACGCCATCTGCCGGCACAACCCTCTCAAGAGATGACAAGCGTCATTGCGGCGTTTTGAGTCGATTTGAATCTTTCTTCGTGGGTATGTTGATGACGAACTGTATCTACGGTTTAATATCCGGTGCGGCCTCGCATGCGACAAAAGGAGAGCACTCATGACGAACTTCGCCAAGGATTATGCCGATTTCGGCACGCCCATCACCTCGCTCGGCGGCGATAACGGCAAGCTGACCAGCGCTGCCTCGCAGCTGCTGGAAGGCGATCTGGTCGCGCTCGCCTGGGGCAACCACACCACCCGCACCGAAGCGCTGGCGGTGCGCGACGTGCAGTCGATCGAAGAGGCCTTCCGCGCCCACCCCTTCCACGGCAGCCATGACACGGCAACCGTGGGTGCCGGCTGCTGCTGCACCTGCACCCCCGCCTGCTGCTGCACCGCCGGCGCGGTGGTCGACACGGTCGCCGACGCCGCCTGACCGACCGGCAACACCACCGGTCCAGCATACCAACACACGACCCCGCCCCCGCACGCCGACCCCGAGGGGACATCGATGAATGACGGCAACCTGCTGATCCGGCTTCTACCGTTCCAACTGGCCGAGACCGCAGCCGGCACGCTTATCCGCAGGGGTGCCCTTCGCCTGATGCTCGACGGCGACGGTATCGCGGAGATCGTGGCCCGGCTGCAGGAGGTCGCGTCGGATGCATTCTGCAGCCGGCACGACCTCCTCGCCCTTTTCCCGCCGATCGACCGGCCGCGGGTCGATGCGCTGCTGCGCGAACTGGCGATCCGCCGCCTGGCGGAGCTGCGCGGCCCGGGCGCCCCCACCGACGCAGCCCCGCGCCACGAGGACAGCGAGGATGTGTTCTTCTGGCAGTTGGGCATGACCCGCGACCAGATCCGCAGCGCGACCGGCGGCCGGATCGCGCTGGTGGGGGTGAATGCCCTCAGCCTGGCGCTGATCGACCATCTCGGCCGCTATGGCACCTGGCAGGCGGTGCTGATCGACGACGTGCCGCTGCGCAACCATGCGCTTTACGAGCGCGGCCTGCCCGCGGGGCTGACCATCGTGGATACCGCAGAGGCAGACGAGGCGGTGCGCGCCGCCAACATCGTGGTCGCCTGCGCCGAATTCGGCGGGCTGGGCCTGCTGAAGCCCTGGAATGCCCTGGCCGCCGCCGAAAACCGCCCCTTCCTGCCGGTGATCGTCGAGGATCTGACCGCGCGCCTCGGCCCCCTGTCGATCCCCGACGAGACCGCCTGCCTGGAATGCCTGGACGCCCGGCAGAATTCCCATCTGAAGGGCCGTCCGTCGGACCGCCGCCTGATGGAAGAGATCCTGGCCCGGGGACAGGACGTGTCCGGCACCCATCCGGCGCTGATCGCCATGGCGGCGCCGCTCGCCGCCTTCGAACTGCTGCGCTTCGCCGCCGACCTGCTGCCCCGCCGGGTGGGCAAGCTGATCGAACTCAACCTGATGGGATCGAGCATGGTGGCGAGCCGGGTGCTGAAGGCCCCGCGCTGCCCGGTCTGCAGCCCGATGAAACACGCCGGCAAGCTGGCGCTTGAAAAGGTGGTGCTGAACCCGGAGCGCTGGGCCGAGGTGGAAGCGATGGGAGGTCCCGATGGCCCGCGTTGAGAACCTGGACCGCGTTGAGGGCCCGGATCGCGTTGAGGGCCCGGATCGCGTCAGGCCCCAGGGCCACGTGGAAACGAGGGTGGAGGCCATGCCCCTGCGCCGCGGCATCCGCACCCGCCGGCCGCTGGGTGCCCTGCCCGATATCGTGCCCCTGCTCTACGACCCCAAGGTCGGCATTCTGGGCGAGATCCGCGAGCATGACCGCGAGGCCGGCTCGCCCGAATATTTCCGCTACGTCACCACGGCCGGCGACACCACCGCCTTTTCCGGCCATCAGAATTTCTCGATCGGCGGCGGCGGCTCCACCTCGCGCGGGATCGCGCTGGCCAAGGCGATCGGCGAGGCCATCGAACGCTATGCCGCCGCGGTCTATGACCGCCGCGACTACCCGATGGTGCCCTATGACGCGGCACCGTTCGACTGCGTCGCGCCCCAGGATTTCGCCCTGTTCGACGCAGCCCAGTTCGACGATCCGGACTTCACCTACCAGCCCTTCAACGGCCGGTCGGATGTGCGCTGGATGCCGGCGAAAAGCCTGGTCTCGGGCCGGATCCGCCATGTGCCGGCCTGTTTCGTGCACCTGCCCTATCTGTTTCCGCGCAACGGCGACGAATGGCCGCTGGCCCAGTCCATCTCGACCGGCCTCGCCTGCCATGGCAGCTTCGCCCAGGCGGCGCTGGGCGGGATCTGCGAGGTGGTGGAGCGGGACTGTTTCTCCATCACCTGGCAGGCCATGGTCTCACGCGAGAGGATCCGCCCGGAAAGCCTGGCCCCGGCCCATCGCGACGCCATCCGGCGCTTCGTGGCGGTGGGCTACGACGTCCATATGATGAATATCAGCCACGACAATCGCATCCCCACGATCATGACCGTGCTCCGCGGCCGGCGTGCGGGCAATGCGCCGCTGGCCGTCGCCGCCGCGACCGACCTGTCGCCCCTGGTCGCCGCCACCAAATCGCTGGAAGAACTGGCCCATACCGAACGCTATGTCCGCCAGCTGATGGGAGAGCTGGGCCGGATCGAGATCGAGCCCGGTCATCGCAACGTCTACAGCCAGGTCAGCCATGTGAATTTCTGGATCAGCCCGGAACGGGCGCGGCATGCGGATTTCCTCCATGCCTCGCCGCGGGAGATCGATCTGGCCGACCTGCCGGACCGCACCACCGGCGATCCGGCCGGCGACCTGGATGCCGTGGTCACGGCCATCGCCGGCACCGGCCATGACGTGCTGATCGCCGATCTGGCCACCCCCGATGTCGCGGCGCTGGGCTTCCACGTGGTGCGCGCGCTCGTGCCCGGCTACCACCCGCTTTACATGGGCTATCGCCTGCGGGCGCTGGGCGGGCGGCGGTTGTGGACCGTGCCCCAGGCGCTGGGCCATCCGGGCATCGACCGGTCGACCGGCGACAACCCCATGCCCCATCCCTTCCCCTGACGGCCACCCGGCCCCCGATCGCGGAGCACCCCCATGAAAGCTGATGGCCCGAGCTGGGACGACCTCGTCTGGGGCGAGGCGGAAACCGACCTGCTGTGGGAGACCTTTCACGAGAACAGCAAATCCTCGGGCTATGACGACGCCCTGCCCAACCAGGTGGTCGTGGACTGGATGACCCGGCTGAAAAACGCGCTGGTCTATGACAGTGCCGATGCCGTGCCCCTGCCCGGGCCGGAGCGGTTTCCGCCCTTCCCCCGCGGCCTGGGCGAGGCGATCGCCCGCCGCCACACCCCGCGCGGCCTGGTGCCGACCCCCATGGCGCTGGAGACGCTGGCCTCGCTGCTGCACCACGCCTATGGCATCAACCGCTGGAACGAGGGCACCCATTTCCCGCGGCCGTTCCGCAATGTGCCGTCGGGCGGCGGGCTGTTCCCGCTGGAGCTGTATGTCCACGACCGCGGCCTGGTCGACGGCCTGCAGCCCGGGCTGCACCATTACGATCCGGAAACGAACTGCCTGCGCCGGATCATGGATGGCGACATGACCGAGGCCTTCGCCCCCTGCCTGTATCAGCCCGAGATCATCCGCGGTGCCACGGTCACCATCTTCCAGACCGCCCTGTTCCGGCGCAGCACCTTCAAATATCGCGACCGCGGCTATCGCTTCACCCTGATCGAGGCGGGTCATGTGGCCCAGAACCTCAATCTGGTCGCGACCGCGCTGGAGCTGGGGGTGTGGAATATCGGCGGCTTCCAGGACCGCAGGATCGATCGCCTGCTGGGCATCGACGGCGTCAACCACGCCACGGTCTATATGCATGCGATCGGGCGGGAGGCCGTCTGAGGTGGACAGCCATCGCATCCCTACCCCCGCATCACATCCGGCCTTCGCGGTGGTCTGCGAGAGCGACATGGACCTCTGCCGCCTGGCCGGCCGGCTGGCGGTGTCGGGCCCGCTGCTGGTGGCGGACCTCACGCTCGGCAGCTGGCGGGGGCATTGGCTGGCCCGCGAGCTGGGGCGACAATTGGGGCTGGATCTTCCGGGCGATCAGGGCCCCGTGCCCGGAGAGGCTGCCGGGGCCCCGCCGGCCGACCGGGTGGTGGCCGCACTGATCGATCGCGAGACCATGGGCGACGCCACCGTGCTCGCCGCCCATCATGCCGCGGTGGCGATCGCCGACGCCGCCCGCCGTCAGGGGGTGGGGGCGATCCTGATCGCCGGGCCGGCGGCGGATCACGGCTGGATGGCCGAAGATCTGTGGCTGCTGCGGCTGCTGAACCGGTTGAGCGAACTGCCCGTGGCGGTGGCGGTGCCGCCGGATGCACCCGCCCCGGCGGAGCTGCCGATCGCGGCGATCGCCGCCGACGGGCCGGCGGGCCCGACCGTGGCCTACCGGGCCGATCCCGACCGCCCCGGTCTCGCCTGGCCCGAAGATGCGGGTGCAGAAGAGGAAGGGCCGCATCAGATCCTGCCTGCGATCGCGGGCCTTGGCGGCGCGGCGCTGATCCTGCCCGGTGCGCGGGCAGCGGCGGCAGCCGGATGCACCGAGGTGCCGGCGAACCCGCCGCTCTGGCAGCGCGCCCGCGCCGAGGCCCTGAAGCCGGTTGCGGACCGGCGGCCCGAGATCCTGTCGGCCGGCGCCGCGGCAGCCTTTGCCGAGGGCGGCTGGCGCCAGTCGCTGCGGCTGATCGAGGCGGCCCTGCCCGCAACGGCGGATGCCGAAACCCGGGGCGCGCTGGAAGCGCAGGCCCAGGCCATGCGGATCGCGGTGATGGATTTCACCGGCGCCGCCGACCGGCCCGATCCCGAGCCGGGCCTGTCGGCGCCGCTTCGCCGCGAGCTTGCCACCGCCAAGGCCTGGGGGCTGGTGATGACCGGCCGGCCGGCCGAGGCCGACCGGTTGTTCGGCGAGGCCCGCGCCCTGGCCACGCCGGCCGACCGCGACCCGATGTGGCTGTATCTGCTGAACATTTCGGCCCTGGCGAAGCTGCGCACCGGCCGGATCGACGATGCCTTCGCCTTCGAGCACCAGATCGAGACCCGGCTGCGCGGCTTCGACCCGCCGGACTGGCATCTCGGCTATATCAACGCCATCAACCTGGCCCGTCTGCACCGTCAGGCCGGCCAGATCCCCGAGGCGCGGGCCTGTTACGAGCGCGCCTTCGCGATCACGCTGGGCCTGCGTTCGGAAAGCGACCAGCTTTATCTGGCGGTCTGTCAGGCCGGGCTGGAACAGGCCGAGGGGCGGATTGCCGAAGCCCTGATCACCACCCTGCGCGCAGCCCTGCACTGGCTGTCCATGACCGTGCCCGAAGCCCTGGCCCCGCGGGTGGCCCGCGCCATGGGGGCGGTTCCGGGCGGCGAGCTGGTCGCCCGGGTCGACGATCATCTGCTGGGCCGGTTGACCGCGCTGCTGGAGAGGATCGGCCCGCCCTTCGACGACCTGGCCCGCGACCCGGCGGAGGACGGCCCGAGATGGCGGCGGGCGGAGGGGAACACCTCCGGGTGCATCGCCTGGGGCGGCCCCGGCTGGGGGGTGCTGATGCGCCCGCGCCCTATGGGCGAGGACCAGCCCGGGCGGGCAGAGGCGGGGCGCGACGGCGGCCGGCTGGGGGCGCTTACCGCGCGGATCCTGGCCCGGCTGAGCCCGGCGCCGATGGCGCCGGCCGATGCCTGCATCCTGGTCGATGGCGGCTTCGGCACCGATATGCCAATGCGGCTGCCCGAGCTGATCGGCCTGGCCCTGCGCCACGGCTGCACCCGGCTGCGCTTCCGCGACCGGGATCTGGTGCTGACGGCGGCGCAGGCGGCGGATCTGCTCGACCGCTGCCGGATCGGGCCGGGGCCGGGGATCGATGCCATCGACCGCGCGGCCGATGGCCGGCTGGCGGTGCGGTTCCGGCGGGTACGGCCGCAGCTGGTGGTGGCGGCGGACGACCCGGCCGCCATGGCCCTGACCGCGGCCGGCGGGCTGGTCTTCGCCGATCTGCAGGCGCGGACCGGGCTGGACCGGTCGGTGCTGCTGGCGGCGGTGCGCCGGCTGGAGGCCTGCGGCGCGCTGGCGGTTGCGGTGCCGGACGGGATCTGATGGCCCCGCCCCGGAGCTGCCATCTGGCCTTCCGGCTGGAACCGCAGATCGCGCCCTGCCTGTGCTGGGCGGCGCTGGGCAGTGCCTTTGCCGCCCATTACGGCCTGGAGGATGCGCCGGGGCAGCGGGATCTGGTGATCCGGATCTTCGGCCGGTTCGATCCGAAACCGGCCCCGGCCGAGGCGGTGCTTCAGGCGCTGGGCCTGCTGACGGCGCGGATCGACCGGCCGCTGACGGCAGAGGAAATCCGGGCCGAGATCACCGCCGGCCGGGTGATCGCGGCCGAGATCGCGCTGGGGTTCGGCGGCGCCCATCTGGTGGCGATTTCCGGCATCGCCGCCGATGACCGGGTGCAGGTGGACGACCCCCGCAGCGGCCGGAGCCTGATGCCGCTGGCCGAGCTGGTGGCCGACCCCGGCGGCTGGTGGTCGTGGCGGCGCAGCTTCCTGACCGGTCCGCCGGGTTGATCGCGGCCCCGGCCGGGCGCGGTTCAGGCCTGAGAGGCGATGCAGATCAGCAGCACCCAGAAGAACACGAACCATTGCAGCAGGCCCATCATCGCGGAGCCTCCCCGCCCGCCGGGGCGGCTGCGTCCTCGCCCATCCCGTCGGTTTCGAGCGTCGGCCCCCGGAATTGCGGCAGATCGAAGACCTGGGCGGTGCCGGCCTCGGTGGCCGCGACATCGATGCGCCCCGTGAAGCGGGCACCGGTCGGGGCCTCCCCCTCTACCTGCCAGGCGCCGGGTTCGGGCGTGGTCTGCCAGTCGCCGATAATCGCCTCGGGCATTGCCCCCGCCTCGGCCGCCTGGCCGTCCAGCGGCACGGCCGACCAGCCGACCGGCAGGCCGGCATGGACCTCACCGATCCGGATCACCACAGGGACCGCTTCGGAGACAGCCTCCTCCGCCGGCTTGTATGGCCGGACCAGCAGCTCGGCATCGGGCTTCATGCCCGAGGCCCAGCCTTCGGAGGGATCATAGTCCCGCATGTCCATCTCGGCATCGTAGGCGAAGCGGAAGCAGCGGGCATGCTGGACGAAATAGCTGCCCTTGGGCTCGTAGCGCCAGGCGGCGCAAAGCCTGTCACCCTCGCAGCTCGCCGCACACCAGGCGATGGTGCCTTCGGGCGGGAACGGCAGATCGGCCGGCGCCTCTGCATCCGGGCCGAAAGTCTGGCCGGTCGGCTCCAGCGCGATATCCGGCATCATCACGGCGCCGGGGAAGTGGGTTTTGGGAGCCGGGGTTTCGGGGGCAGGTGCGGCGGCGACCGTCTCGGCCAGAGCGGTCGCGAGCGTCGCGGCGTCGGACGCTTCGAGATAACGACCGCCGGTGGCGTCGGCGAGGCAGGCGACGCTCGCCCCTTCTTCCTTCGTCAGGCCGAAGCCGATGACATGGGTGGTGAAATCGACACCCGCCGCTTCCAGCTCGGCGCCCAGGGCGCAGGGGTCGGCGGCGCAGGTTTCAAGCCCGTCGGTGACCAGCACCACCGTGGCGGCGTCCTCGGTATAGCGCAGCGCCTCGGCCGCCTGGCGGACGGCGGCGGAGAGCGGCGTCTTGCCCAGGAAACGCACCCCGTCCACGGCCTGGCGGATGGCACCGGCGGCGCCGGGGGCCGGGGGCACCAGCAGTTCGATGTCGGCGCAATCGCCCTTGCGGCGATGGCCATAGGCGATCAGGCCCAGGCTGCGCGCGGGATCGACGCCTTCCAGCACCGCGGCCACCGTCTCGCGGGCGATCTCGAGCTTCGGCCGCCCGTCGATCTGCCCCCACATCGAGCCCGAGCCGTCCATCACCACGATCGTGGCCGGGCCCTGGGGTGCTGTATCCGCCGCCCCCGCCGGGTCGACTGGTGCGATCGTACACATCCCGATCGCCATCGCATGCATGAGGCCAAGTGCGGCCGCATGCATGCCGCGTGTTCGTGCGGCAGGCTTCATGCGCATCTGCTCCCGATCTGCCCGTTGTGCCGGTCCGGCCGGCTTGCTGCGGCCGTTGACGGAAAATTAACGATGATCGGGGAAAGGGCACACTACCACATGGTAGGGGGATGGCAGATGGCAGGGGGATGGCAGATGGCAGGGGGTGGCGGTTTGGGGGAGAATCACAACCGTTCGGAGAGGCCCGCCCGGCCGGCGAGCAGCAGCGCCTGGCGGAACACCATGTCGCCATGGCTGAGCGGCAGGGTGTGGCCGGCATCGCCGACCGGCTGGAAGCGGCCGGCGGGCAGCAGGCCGGCCAGATCGCTCACGGCCTGGCGCGACACGGTCTGGCTGCGCTCGCCATGCAGCAGCAGCACCTCGCAGGGGACGCGTGGCGCCAGATCGCTCCAGTCTTCATTGGTCAGCCGCATGTCGTGGCGAAAGCCCAGCCCCTTCTGGCCCGACACCAGGGCGAAGCTCTCCTGCAGCGAGGGCGCGAAGCGCGGATCGGACCAGAGGTCGCGGTCGAAATCGCAGTCGCTGAACACCAGGCCGGGGATCAGATCCACGCCCTTGCGCGCAACCTGGGTGATGCCGAGCCCGACGATCTTGTCCATCAGCGCCGGCATTTTCTGCGAGGCCCAGGCATTGACCCGGTGGCGCAGCGGCATGTCGGAGGTCTGGGCCCAGCCGCGCATCGGCGGGGTGGCCGGGGCGGCCACGATCCCCGCCACCCGGTCGGGGCGACGCAGGGCAAAATCGATCGCGAAACGGGTACCGATATCGTGGGCCACCACCACGGCGCGCGTGATGCCCTGGCGATCCAGGATAGCGTCGATCCGTGCTGCGGAAAGCTTCAGGGGATCGGCCCCCGGGGCCAGCGGCGCCGCGCCATAGCCGGGGCGGACCGGCGCGATCACATCCAGCCCCAGGGTGTGGGCGGCATGGCGGATGTCGGGCTGGGCGGCGATGCCGAACAGCGCGCCGTGCAGCAGCAGCACCGGAAACCCGCCCGGCCGGCCGAAACGGTGCACGGGCACGGGGCCATCGGCGGTCGGCTCCAGCAGGGACGCGGCCGAGGGGGCGTGGAGGCGCGGGCCGCTGTCGCTCAACCGTTCGGCCGTCAGCATCAGCGAATAGGCGAGCGCCACCGCCTGGGTCTGGCTGTGCACGCCCATCTTGGCCAGCACCGCCTTGACCAGCTGGCGGATGGTCGCCGGCTTGCGGCCGGTCTCGGCGGCGATCGCCTCGATATCGCGGCCGTCCATCAGCGCGAACAGCACCCGCAGCTCGGACGGGATCAGCCCGAAAACCGCGGTCAGCCGCGCCTCCAGCGCGGTGTCCTGGCCACGCCGGCATTCGACCAGCAGAATGTCGCCGCCGCGTTCCGGTGCCATGCCGGCCAGCAGCAGGGTACGCTCGCGCATGTCGGCCACGAACAGCGCCCCGGCCTCACCCGTGCGGCGCACGGTTTCAAGAAAGGTGGCATGGCTGCCGGGCGTCAGCACCACCGCACCCAGCTCGTCGCCCACCTCCAGCGCCAGACGCCGCGCGGCGGCGGCATTGCGGCTGAGCACCCGCCCGGCGGGATCCAGCACCAGCATCACGCCTTCATCGGCGAAACCGGCCGCGCCCATCGCCTCGAAGATCGCCGGCACGTCGCCCATCATCATCGACAGCCGGTCGAGCCCGCCGCGGCCTTCCAGCACATCGGAAATCAGATCCACCAGCCGCCGATAGGCGGCCTCGGTGCTCTGAATGGGGGGAGCCTGAATGGGTGTGTTCCGTGCCGGTCCGGCCGCATCCGCGGTCATGCGCCGCCCTGCCCCGCAGATGGTGGAGATCGGCTCAGTCTATATCAGGGCGGGGGTGGATGACATGGCCGGGATTGGGGGGGGCCCAGGTCGGCGGTCCCGCTGGAAATCGGCATATACCAGGCATAAGTTATCCTGTGTCGTGACCCCGGAGACCCGTTCATGCCACGCACCGTGCGGCCGGACTGGCTGTCATTTGCCGAGGAACCGGAGGGAGACCAGGATCTCCTGCGTGAGCGTCCGGATCTGATCGAAGATGGACGCTTTTCTCTCGACGACGATCTGCCGGACGACAAGACCGGGACGCGCTGATGCCTGCGGTCTATATGCCCGACACCAATATCTGTTCCGACATCACGCGGGAATTCGCGCGCGTGGCGGGGCTGCGCGTCGAGGATTGGGTGGCGGAGGATCAAGCGGGGTGGCCGGCGCCAGCAGGCGGCCAGGATCCGATACCGGATATGGCTGGGGCGCCAGGATTCGAACCTGGGATCACGGGACCAAAACCCGTTGCCTTACCGCTTGGCCACGCCCCATCGCGCGGGCTGCAACATAGTACGGACCCGGACGGCTTTCAACCGGATCGGGCGGGGGTTTCACGGATTTCGGGCAGGCCGGCGAGCAGCGGGCCGGTGGCCGTCCACCAGCCGGGGTGGGCTGTCGAGATCAGGCTCTGGGCGGCTTCCGCGGCAGCGGCTTCGGTGAAGAGCGCAAAGCAGGTGGCGCCCGATCCGGACATGCGCGTGAAACATGCCCCCGCCAGCCGGCCAAGTGCCGCCTCTGCCTCGGGAATTTCGGGAACCAGGCTGCGGGCGGCGTCCGAAAGGTCGTTGCCGGCCGCCCCGAGTGCCGCGAGCCATGCGCCGATATCGGCGGTATCGGGGGCCGGCAGCCGGGCCGCGGGCGTGAAGCCGGCGCCGGCGGCGGCGCGGGCGCGGAACACCGCCGGCGTCGACAGCGGCACCAGCGGGTTGACCAGCAGGATGTGCAGGCCTGCGAAGGCGGCCGCGGCCGGCGCGTCGAGCGGTGCGACCACCTCGCCCACCCCGGTCACGCGGCAGGGTGTGGCGGTGACACACATCGGTACGTCTGCCCCCAGGCCTTCGGCCACGGCCTGAAGGTCGTCCGCCCCGGCGCCCCAGGCATGGCCCAGCAGGCGCAGCACGGCTGCGGCATCGCTGGAGCCGCCGCCGATGCCGCTTGCGATCGGCAGATGCTTGTCGAGCCGGATCCGGGCCGGCAGCGGCCGGCCGAGCCGGGCGGCGAGCCCCGTGGCGGCGCGCATGGCGAGATTGTCGGCCGGCGCCGTGTCGCCGAGTGCCGCGGCGAAGGGGCCTTCGAGGTCGAAACCGGTGGGCGTTCCCGCAGGCGCCGGACGCGGATCGACCGCCACCCTGTCTCCCGCCCCGGCGAAGACCACCAGGCTGTCGAGCAGGTGATAGCCGTCATCCCGCCGGCCGGTGACGTGCAGGTGCAGGTTGATCTTGGCAGGCGCCAGGGTGGAGAGCATCAGTTGGGGAGGGGCGGTCACTTGGGGGCGGGAGCCGCGACGGGGATCACGCTGCCCGCAGGCGCCGGCGGCAGGCCACGGGCCAGCTTGTCGCGGATGATCTCGGCCTGTTTCGGCTCGGGGTCGAAGACCAGGGCATGGCTCCACTGGAAGCGGGCCTCGCGCTCGCGCCCGACCCGCCAATAGGCATCGCCCAGATGATCGTTGATCGTGGGGTCGTTGGGCTGCAGCAACACCGCCTGCTCCAGCCGGGCGACGGCACCTGCGTAATCGCCCATCTGGAACAGCGCCCAGCCCAGGCTGTCGACGATGAAACCGTCGCGCGGACGCAGCGTCACCGCCTTTTCCAGCATCGCCCGGGCCCGGTCCAGGTGCATGCCCTTCTCGACCCAGGAATAGCCCAGATAATTCAGCACCAGCGGCTGATCGGGCGACAGCTGCAGCGCCTTCAGGAAATCGGACTCGGCCTCGGGCCAGCGGCCGGCGCGCTCAAAGGCGACGCCGCGGGCATAGAACAGATCCCAGTGTTCGGGGCCGGGATCGACCAGGGCGGCGAGCGCGCTGCTATAGGCGCGGGCGGCATCGTCCCAGCGTTCCTGCCGGCGATAGAGTTCGGCCAGGCTGATCGCCGCATCCTTCTGGCCGGCGGCGACCCGCTCTTCCAGCAGCGCCTCGGCCCCGTCGATATCGCCCGAGGCTGCGAGATTGTCGGCGATGCGGATCGCCGCCGCCTCGGCCACGGCACCGCCATCGTCGATCTTGCGGAAGGCATCGAGCGCCGAGCGGTGATCGCCGGCCCGCTCGTAAACCTCGCCCACCAGATAGCGGGCATCGGCGAAATCGGGGCGCATGAACAAAGCGAGCCGGCCGTAGAACAGGGCGGCCCCCAGCACCTGATCGCGCAGCAGCAGGCCGGCGACGCCATAAAGCGCCTCGGCGATGCCGGCCTTGTAGTCGGGCACCAGCCGCGGCAGTTCCTCGCCCGCCTCGATCCGCGCCAGCGCCTGGCGCAGCGTCGTGCTCTCGGGCGCATCGCGCAGAAGCTGGCGATAGAGATCGGCCGCCTGGTCGCGGTTGCCGGTGCGGACGAGATACGAGGCATAGGACTGGATCAGCCGCACGGGCGTCGGCCCGCCGCTAGACAGCGCCACCTCGTAATTGGCCCGCGCGCCTGCATCCTGGCCGGCCAGATCGTGGATCAGTGCAGCATAGTAATAGCGGTAGGTGGCGAAAGCCGGCGTGCCGGCCAGCCGGTCGAGTGCGGTGACCGCCTCTCCCGAACGGCCGCGGCCGAAACGCACCCAGGCATCGACCACGGGGGCGAGCAGCGCGTTGACGCCGCCGCGATCCATGCGGTCGGCCATGCGCTCGGCCTCGATCAGCTCTCCCGCCTGGATGCGGTCCAGGATCAGCAGCAGATCGGCGAACGGGGCGGCCGGCTCCAGCGCGCGCACGCGCTTTGCATAATCCAGCGCCTGGGGGATGTTGCCCTCGCCCGCCGTCAGCAGCATGGCGCGGCGCAGCAATTCCGGGTCCTGCGGCGCCTGATCGAGCGCTGCACGATAGAAGGCGGCCGCGGCGGTGAAATCGTCACGGGTCTGGGCATAGCGCCCGGCCAGATAGTTGCCGGTGAAGGTACGGCCGACCTGGACATCCGGGGCCGGCCCGGTGCCCGGGCTGGCGCAGGCCGCCAGCAACAGCGTCGCCATGGCCGCGAAAACCACCGCTCCCGCCCGTCTGCTGCCTGCCCGTGTCATGCGAAGGTCCATCCCGTCGATCGGCCCCTGCCGGCCCGGACCACGGTCCGACCCTCCGGCTTTTCTGGATGCGCCCCGGCTCCCCGGGCCGCCATTCGTCGCACCATCCGTGGCCCGCGGCAAGGGGGCCGGCGGTTTGGCTGGCGACTGCGACATTTTCGTCTCGCACCGCGTTGCGGCAATGCCACCATTGGACACTCTGGCCATGCCCCTGTCCAGCGCTGACGGCCGGCGCCGGCCGGAGCCATCGCATGGCTGAAGATCAACGGCGCGACCCATGCAGACAATGCCGGGCTCGACACTTGACCTTCGGCCCGGTTTGACGCACAAATCGCGGGTTACAGCAGGGCCGCGCCGTCAGCAGGCGGCGGGAGCCCGTATCCCGACCGGTTCCGGTCCGTTCTCGCCTGCCGCCCTCTTCCCCGCCGGGAAGGGGTCGCCGCGGGCGTGGCCGTGTCCCGGGCATACGGTCAGAGCGGGCACGGCCCGCGTGGCGAACGCCGCAAGGCGGGCGCCCGTACCTTGAGGAAATGGTGCCATGGGCAGCAAGAACAACCCGAAGAACCGCGGCGCTGCTGCGGTTGAGAAGACCTTCGACGGCAAGAAGGTGAAGCCGGTCCTGTATGTCGGCTCGAATGTCGGCCATGGCCGCTACATCGCCGCCCAGGACGAGGGTGGCAAGCTGGTGAACGACGCCGGCGGCCGCCCGGTCGCGTGGCGCGATATCTGAGGTGGCGTTTTTGGCCTCTCCCCCCGGTGTCGTTTCAGCGGCACCCGGCCGCCATTGAGGCGGCGGCCAAGGCCACGAGTGGCCGCTTAGGCCGAGGGGCTGAAATACCAGCGAAACGGCCGCAGTCGGGAAACCGGCTGCGGCCGTTTTGTCTGTCGGGGCTCAGGAGGCGCCGCGGGGCAGGAAGGGTGTGGTGGCGGCGGCGCGGTCGGCGTGGCGGACCACGCCTTCAGCCATGCGATCGTCGAAGGTGACGTCGACGCGGACATCGCGCACGGCATCGCCGCGCCACACCGCCTCGCCCGCTTCCAGGCGCAGCCGGCCGCCGCCATGGGCCGGCAGGCCGCGGAGCGCGATGCGGTCGGCCTCTGCCACCGCGTCGCGGCCGGTCAGATAGGCATCGAGGTTGAGCCGGTCGAAGGCGACCCGGCCGCCCAGGCGCCAGGCCTGATCGGGCCCGCCCCAGGCCGCCGACAGCCCGCCCGATACCTCGGCGCCGTCGAAGGTGCCCGAAAGATCGGTGAGGCCCAGCCCGCCGGGGGCCAGTGCCGCCGTGGCCCTGAGCGCGAGCCGGCCCAGCCGGCCCGGGGCCACGGCCGGCTGCTCGCCGCCGTTGAAGGCCGCGATCAGGCCCGAGACCGAGCGGGCTTCGAGCGTCATGATACCGTCGAAGCCGAGCCCGCCGGCCCGCTGGCCCACGCGCCCCTCGGCATCCAGCCGGGTGGCGCCGGCCGGGCTTTCGACAGAGAAGGCCGGCATCAGCACATCGCCGCCGGTGCGCGGATCACGCTTCAGCGTGACGGCGAGATCGGAGAGCGCCGGCATGGCCGCCATCCCGGTTGCGACAGAGGCAGCCGAAAGGTCCAGGCTGGCCGGCAGCGCGCCGAGCAGGGCCGCCGCGGCCCCGGGGGCCGAGGCGGCCTCGATCCAGGGGCCGGCATCGAAGCGGCCCAGATCGATGCGGGCGGTGACGCCGCCGGCCATGCCGTCGGGCGCCCAGGCAAGCTCTCCCTCGGCCCGGCTGTCGCCCAGGCTCATCTCCGCGCGGGTCAGCCGGGCGCCGGCCTGATCGACCTTGAGCGCGCCGGTCAGACGCAGCGGCAGGCCGAAGGGCACCGGCGGCGGGGTGGTGGCACCCGACACGTCGGAAACCAGCCCGGCCAGCACGCCGGCATCCCCGGCCCTGAGATCGATGCTGCCATCGAAACCGCCGGGGAGGATCCGGCCGTCATAGGTGACCGCGGCACCGCCGGCGGTGAGCGTGGCGCGGCCGGCGACGGCGCGCACGCCCTCGCGATCGGCCGCACCCAGACGCATCTCCAGCAGGATGGGCACGCCGCCCGCCGACATCCGCCCGGCGAGTTCCCGCCCGCCCCCGGTGAGCGCCTGGCTTTCCGCCTCCACCCCGTCGAGCAGCACCCGCCGCCCGCCGCCGAGGCCGAGATCCAGAATGCCGTTGCGAATGGTGAGGTCGGGCGCGCCCGCAATCAGAAAGGCAGCGGCGGACGCCGCCGCCGTCGTCGGTTTTGCCCCCGCTTCGGGCCCTTCTTCGAGGGCGAGGCGCGGCCCGTCGAGCACCACCCGTCGGGGGCTGAGCCCGCCGCCCAGAAGATCGCCGAAGCCCAGCCCCATCGAGAGATGATCGGTGGCAAAGGCGGTTTGCGGATCGTCGCCGATCAGCACCTCGTCGAGGCCCAGTTCCGGCATGGGGAAAAGCCGGAGCGTGATCGGCCCGGCCACCGATACCCGGGCGCCGGTGGCATCGGCCAGCCGGCCGACGACGCTCTGGGCCGTGGCCGGCGAGACCTCGCGCAGATCCCGGCCCGGCAGCCAGACGGCACCGGCAACCCCCGCCGCGGCCAATCCGGCCACGACGATCACACCGGTCGTGATCGCGATACGGGCGAACGACATCGCCTCTCCGTTCCCTCTGGCGTTCCGGCCGGCCTTTCCGGCGGTCCGGTCGGGCCTGCGGCCGCATTCCTGCCGGACATCCCCCTCAGAATGCCCCTCGCAGGATGGCGGTCCGCGCCCTAGATTCTCTTCCCGCCGGCCCCTGCCGGCAGCGCCGCCCTTGCGGCGTCATTGACCCTAGCCGGGGCCGCGCCCATGGGCAACTCTGCCCGTGACCGGCGATGTCCGCGGCAGACCTGCCGGAGGAGACGTCGGCCATGGGTGACGTCATCAACCTCAATGCCGTGCGCAAGCAGCGCGAGCGCGCGGCCAAGGAAGCCCGGGCGGCCGAGAACCGCGCCCGTTTCGGGCAGAGCCGCCCTCAGCGCGATCTGCGCGATGCGGAGCGGAGCCGTGCCGAGCGCGAGCTGGACCGCAAGCGGCTGTCCTTCGACGACCCGGACAAGACGCCAAAGCGTTGATCGGGGCCGGGCGTTGATCGGGGCCGGGCGTTGATCAGGGCCGGGCGTTGATCAGGGCCGGGCGCTGATCCGGGACCAGCCGACCGCCGCCGGATCAGCCGGCGGCGAGCGGCCGGGTCACCCGGGCAAGCCAGCCCCTGACGCCGTCGTCGACCAGGGGCGAGACCTCGGCCAGCACCCGCGCGTGATAGGCATCGACCCAGGCGATTTCATCGGCGGTCAGCATGTCCACCCGGATCAGGCTGCGGTCGATGGGGGCCAGCGTCAGGGTCTCGAAGCCCAGGAAGCGCCGGCCGGCGAAGCCGGTGCCCTCGTCCCGCACCACCAGCAGGTTTTCGATCCGGATGCCGTAGCGGCCGGGCTCGTAATAGCCGGGCTCGTCGGACAGGATCATCCCCGGCTCCAGCGGCTGGGTCGACAGTTTGGAAATCCGCTGCGGGCCTTCATGCACCGACAGATAACTGCCGACGCCATGGCCGGTGCCGTGATCGAAATCCAGCCCCGCCGCCCAGAGATCGCGCCGGGCCAGCACGTCGAGCTGGGCACCGGTGGTGCCGGCCGGGAAACGCGCCACCGCCACCGCGATATGGCCCTTCAGCACCCTGGTGAAGGCCTCCGCCACCTCTGCCGGCAGATCGCCCACCGCCACGGTGCGGGTGACGTCGGTGGTGCCGTCCAGATACTGGCCGCCGCTGTCGACCAGATAGATCTGCCCCGGCTCCAGCCGCCGGTTGCTGCGCTCATTCACCCGGTAATGGGCCATGGCGGCATGGGGCCCCGAGGCCGAAATGGTCTCGAAACTCATGCCCCGGTAGTGATCGAGCCCGGCGCGCAACCGGCCGAGTTCGGCCGCGGCGTCAAGCTCGGTCAGATGGCCCTTGGGCGCCTCGGCCGCGATCCAGGCCAGGAAAGTGACCAGCGCGCCGGCATCGCGCAGATGCGCCGCCCGCGTGCCCGCCAGCTCTACCGCATTCTTGCGCGCCTTGGGCAGCGAGACCGGCGAGTTGCCCTCCACCACCGTGGCCCCCGCCTGCTTCAGCCGGTGATCGGCCCAGACATTGGCGGTGGTGGGGTCGATCAGCACCCGGCGACCGGCGCAGTCGTCGAGCGCCGCCCCCAGCGCCTCGACGCCGGCCACCCGCGCCTCGCCCGCCAGATGGTCGATCACCTCGGGCGTCAGCTTGCGGCGGTCGATGAAGATCTGCGCCTCGCCGTCGCTGGCGATCAAGCCGAAGCCCAGCGGCAGCGGCGTGCACGGCACGTCGGCGCCGCGGATGTTGAGCAGCCAGGTCAGTTCCTCGGGCATGGTGATCAGATAGGCATCGGCGCCGGCGGCGGCGATCGCCTCGCCGATGCGCCTGCGCTTGGCGGCCACGCTCTCGCCCGCAAAGGCCTCGTCATGGGGCACCACGGGGGCGAGCGGCATGGCGGCGCGGCCGTTCCAGATGGCATCCAGCGGGTTGCCTTCCAGCGCCGCAAGCTCGACGCCCGCACGCGCCAGCACGCGCTGCCAGCGCGAAATCTCGGCCGGGGTGTGCAGGCGCGGATCATAGCCGATCCGCGCACCGCGCCCGGCGGTCTCGGCGATCCAGGCGATCGGCGTGCGCTCCACCACATGGCAGCGCTCGAACACCTGCCCGTCGACCTCCTGTTCGGCCTGGATGGTGTAGCGGCCGTCGACGAAGATGGCGGCCCGGTCCTTCAGGATGACCGCGGTCCCGGCCGAGCCGTGGAAACCGGTGATCCAGGCCAGCCGCTCGGCCGCGCGCGGCACGTATTCGCCCTGATGCTCGTCGGCGCGCGGCACGATGAAGCCGTCGACCCCCGCCGCTTCCAGCCGCAGCCGCAGCCGCGCCACCCGGCCGGCCGTGTCCGGCGCCTCGTCCCAGAGCCCGTCTTCCAGCCGGGCCGCAACCTCGGCCCGGCGGGCGACCAGCGCCGCGACCAGGTCCGGATCATGCGGGCCGCGGCCCAGAACCAGATCCACCCAGCGCAGGTCGCCGGCGGGCGATGCCGCGGCATCGATGCCGGCCAGCAGGGCATCGAGCCCGGCCGCCTCCACCCGTGCGCCCCGGGCGGCAAGCCGCCGGGCAAGCGCGTCGCCGTCCTGCGACGCAGAGATCGGGGCAGCGGTTCCGTCCGGGGTGGAAGCGGTCATCGGGTCAGGCCTCATCAGGAGGTAAGGGCGGTTCAGTCCTGACGGCGGGGCGCCCGCCGCATCATCAGCGTGGTCCAGCCGTCGAGCACCAGGCGCTTGTCCAGCACCAGGCCGCGACGGCGATAGGCGTTCAGCACCCAGCTGTCCTGGCGGGGGGTCAACCCCGACAGCACCAGCCGGCCGCCCGGCGCCAGATGCCGCACCACCACCGGCGCCATCCGCGCCAGCGGCCGGGCCAGGATATTGGCGAGGATCAGGTCGTAGGGGCCGTGGGCCATGACCTCGGGCCGGCGGAAGCCTTCCGAGATCAGCGGGATCACCCGGTCGCGAACATGGTTGATGTGGATGTTCTCGGCCGTCACCGCAACCGAGCGCGGATCATTGTCGACCGCCAGCACCCGGCGGCGCAGCCGGCGCGGGTTGAAGCGCTGCGCCGCGGCGATGGCGAGCACGCCCGTGCCGCAGCCCATGTCCAGAACCCGGCCGACCGGCTTGCCGCGCCGGGCCAGGTGATCGATCATGGTCAGGCAGCCGCGGGTGGTGCCGTGCTCGCCCGAACCGAAGGCCTGGCCGGCATCGACCACGATGCCGATCGCCCCCGGGCGAACCACCTCGGCCGCGTCCAGATGGCTGCCATGAACCACGAACCGCCCGGCATGGATGGGCACGAAGCTTTTCAGCACGTCGCTCGCCCAGTCGCGATCCTCGATCTGGTCGAGCACGGGCGTTTCGAGCGCGATGCCTTCGGCGGCCGCGGTCAACGAGATGCGGGTGCCGATTTCGGCCATGTCGGGCCGGGGGCCGCGGGCATAGCCGGTGACACGCCACCACAAACCGTCCTCGATCACCTCGAAACTGGTGAGGCTTTCGACGAAGGGCTCCAGCGCGGTCTCGACCGCGGACACATGCTCCAGACCCGGAACCTCCAGGGTCAGCCGCCAGACCAGGCGGGCGGGATCAGACGGGCTCGACAAAGCGATCGATCACTTTCTTCCGGCCGACCCCGTCGAACACCACCTGCAGCTTGTCGCCTTCGATGCGTTCGATGAAGCCGGTGCCATATTTGGCATGCGACACCCGCATGCCGATCTTGAAGGACGAGGTATCGGCGGCCCTGGCCGCCGCGGCCGCCTGTCCCGGGGTGCGGCCGCTGGCGGGACCGGGGCGCCGGGGCGCCACCGACATGCCGCCCCGTTCCACCCTGACCGCCGTGCCGTCGATGGTCCGGGTGGTGACGTCGTCGGCCAGCCGGGTCGCGCGGTCATAGACTTCGGTCTGGGCATAGGGGCTGGTCTGGGCGTAAGGGTCGGCACGCCGCCCGGCCGGCTGCCAGCCGGCGGCGCGGTTGCCGCCATAGACCCCGGTCTGGCCCGAGAGTTCGACATGCTCCGCCGGCAACTCTTCCACGAAGCGTGACGGCACGGCCGACAGCCATTGGTTGTAGACCCGGCGGTTGGCCGCGAAGCTGATCACCGCCCGGCGGCGGGCGCGGGTGATGCCCACATAGGCCAGCCGGCGTTCCTCTTCCAGCCCGTCGCGGCCGCTTTCCTCCAGCGCGCGTTCATGGGGGAAGACGCCCTCCTCCCAGCCCGGCAGAAAGACGGTGTCGAATTCCAGGCCCTTGGCGCCGTGCAGGGTCATGATGCTGACCATGTCCTCGCCGGCGCGGGTATCGGTGTCCATCACCAGCGAGACATGTTCCAGGAAGGCCGGCAGGCTGTCGAATTCCTCGACCGTGCGCACCAGCTCCTTCAGGTTGTCGAGCCGGCCCTGGGCCTCGGGCGTCTTCTCGGTCTGCCACATGCCGGTCAGGCCGCTTTCATCCAGCATCTGCCGGACCACCTCGCCATGGGGCTCGTGCGACAGCGCCTCGCGCCAGCCGGCGATCATGCGGGTGAAATCGGCCAGTGCCGCGCGCGCCTTGGGCCGCAGCCCGCCCACCACCACCGGATCGGCCGCCGCCACCAGCATCGGCAGCCCGGCCGCCCGTGCCGCCACCGCCACGGCCTGAACCGAGGTATCGCCCAGCCCGCGCTTCGGCACGTTCACCACCCGCTCAAACGCCAGATCGTCGGCAGGCGTGATGGTCAGGCGCATATAGGCGAGCGCGTCGCGCACCTCCGCCCGCTCGAAGAAGCGCAGGCCCCCCACCACCCGATAGGGCAGGCCGATGGTCACGAAGCGGTCTTCGAAAGCGCGGGTCTGATGGCCGGCGCGGACCAGCACCGCCATGTCGGAAAGCGACATGCCCTGGGCACGCAGATGCTCGATCACGTCCGAGACGAAGCGGGCTTCCTCGTCGCCATCCCAGCAGCCCTGCACCCGGACCTTCTCGCCCTCACCATCATCGGTCCAGAGCGTCTTGCCCAGCCGCTCTTCATTGTTGGCGATCACGGCGCCGGCGGCGGCCAGGATATGGCCGGTGGAGCGGTAATTGCGCTCCAGCCGGATCACCGTCGCCTCGGGGAAATCCTTTTCGAAGCGCAGGATGTTGCCGACCTCGGCACCGCGCCAGGAATAGATCGACTGGTCGTCATCACCCACGCAGCAGATGTTGTGATGGGCCTGGGCCAGCAGGCGCAGCCACAGATACTGGGCGACGTTGGTGTCCTGATACTCGTCGACCAGGATGTAGCGAAAGCGGCGCTGCCAGTCGGCCAGCACGTCGGGATGTTCGCGGAACAGCCGGATGCATTCCATCAGCAGATCGCCGAAATCGGCGGCGTTCAGCTCTTTCAGCCGTTTCTGATAGGCGGCGTAGAGATCGGCGCCGCGGCCGCGGGCCAGTTCGTGCGCCTCGGCCCCCGGCACCTGGCCCGGCTGCCAGCCCTTGTCCTTCCAGCGCTGGATGGCGCCGACCAGCACCTTGGGCGGCCAGCGCTTCTCGTCGACGCCGGCCGCCTGGATCACCTGCTTCGCCAGCCGCACCTGATCATCGGTGTCCAGAATGGTGAAGGTGGAGGTAAGCCCGACCAGCTCGGCATGCCGGCGCAGAATGCGGGCACACAGCGAATGGAAGGTGCCGAACCAGAGCCCGCTTTCTTCCGCGCCGATCAGCCGCCCCACCCGCTCGCGCATTTCGCGCGCGGCCTTGTTGGTGAAGGTGACCGCCAGAATCTGCCAGGGCCGGGCGCGGCCGGTATCCACCAGATGCGCCAGCCTTGTGGTCAGCACCCGGGTCTTGCCGGTGCCGGCGCCGGCCAGCACCAGAACCGGCCCGTCCAGCGCCTCCACCGCGGCCCGCTGCTCGGCATTCAGCCCGTCGAGATAGGCATGGGCATGGGACGCACCGGCACCGCGCGCAGGATGCTGCGGCACCGAGGCTTCCGGCAGGCTGAACGGATCGGACATCGGAGGGGCCGGCTCTCTTGGTCTGGACGCGGGGTTCCGGGTTCACTGGAACATAACCGAAACGCGGCCGCGACGACAGCCATCGGCACGCCTGCCTTACCTATACCCTCGGCGGTGCGTCTGCAAGGCGTGCGCCTGGGGGTTGTCGGCTGAGGCGGTACCGATTGCGGCCATGGCCACAATCGGATGCGCCGCCGGCGTCACGCCGAAGCTCTGGCGGAACCGGGCGATGAAGCCGCTGACGCTGGCATAGCCGAGGTCGAAGGCAATGGCGGTGACCGAGGCGCCCTCGGCGAGCATTTCCAGCGCGCGCATCATCCGGGCGCGATGGCGCCAGTCGGTGAAGCTGAGGCCGGTTTCGCGCGGAAACCGGCGGCTGAGCGTGCGCGGGGTGAGGCCCGCCCAGCCGGCCCAGCCCTCAAGGCTGCGGCCGTCGGCCGGATCTTCCAGGATCGCCTGTGCGATCCGCTGAAGGCGCGGCTCCACCGGCATGGGCAGGCCGAAATCTTCGGCGGGAAGCCCCCTGATCTCGTCCAGGATCAGCCCGGTGATCCGCGCGCGCGCCGCATCCATCCGACCGTCCTGCCAGGTTGCAGCCCGCAGGATCGCCTCGCGCAGCAGGGCCGGCACGCGCACCGTGCGGGGGGTGGACGGAAGCTCCGCGCAGCGATCGGGGCGGATATAGGCGGTCCACCCGGCGCCCGGCCCGAAGCTTCGCCCGCCATGCAACTGCCAGGGCGGCAGCCAGATGCCGTGGCCGGCCGGCACCAGCCAGGCGCCCTGATCGGTCAGCACGGTGACGACCCCGCGGCTGCAGCCGATCATCTGGCCGCGGGGGTGACGATGGGCCTCTGTGTCGAATTCACGCTTCAGCTCAACCGTGAAGGCTGCGACCTCCGGGCCGTCGAGGGCATGGCCGATCGTCTCTGGTGCATGGGACATGGCGCCATCCTGCTATCGATTGGCGCCGATAGATTAGCAGCGCCAGGCCGTATGGCGTAGAACGGATCCATCCGAATGCGGGAGGCAAACCCCATGTCCGACATCACCCCGACCGATCTCGACCAGCTCTATGATCCGCCGTCGGAAGCGATCCAGAAGGGCGTGATGCCCCATCTGATCCCCTTCCATCAGGACTATCTTGCCCGGGCGACGTTCTTCTGCCTGGCCAGCGGGCGCGCGCAGGGCCTCGACGCCTCACCCCGCGGCGGCCCTGAGGGTTTCGTGAAGGTGATCGACCCGCAGCATGTTGCTTTCGCCGACTGGCCCGGCAACAACCGGATCGAGACCCTGCGCAACCTGGTCGAGGACGACCGCCTGGCCATGCTGTTCCTGTTTCCGGGGCTGGAGGTCTTCCTGCGCATCAACGGCCGCGGCCGGATCTCTCGCGAGGCCACGCTTCTGGCACAGCTGACGGAAGGGGCGAAAACCCCCAAAACCGCGATCGTGGTCGCGATCGACGAGGTGCTGTTCCACTGCGGCAAGGCCATCAACCGCGCCCGCCTCTGGCAGCCCGACGCCCGCATCGACCGCGGCACCCTGCCCTCGGTCGGCCGGATGAAAGCCGCCATGACCGGCGGCTCAGACGCCGATGCCGGGCGGGTGGATGCGGAGTATGAGCGGGCGGTGAGGAATGATCTGTATTGATCGGCTTGCGGGGTCAGGATGCCGGCCTTACCCTCTCAAGGGTAGAAGGAGCGCCTGACCATGCACTCTCAGACACCCATGCCCGACAGCAGTGCCGACGAAGAGCGCCGCATTGATCTTTCGGTGCGTGACAGTGAAGCCTTTGTTCGGGCGCTCACCGACCCGCAGCCGCTCGAGGATCGCCTGTCGGACACTATCCGTCGATACCGCCGGCGGACCGGCGTCTGACACATACAACCGACGTTTCGGTCAGATCGCAGGCGACGACATCTTGCCGGTCACCATCTTGTCGGTCACTCCCCTGCATCTGCCCGAGGAACCTGCTCCGCCACGAACCGGATTCGCCCCTCCACCGCCGGCGCGGCCTCGCCGCTGCGGGCCAGGTGGTCGATCACCTGATTGGCGGTGAGCTGGGAATCCGACAGGCCGATCACGGTACGGGCGGTGGCGAAGGCGCCATAGCCGTCGCCACCGCCGGCGACGTAATCGGTGGTGGCCAGCTGGTAGAGCCGGTCGGGGTCGAGCTGCTCACCGCCGATCATCACCTCCTGAAGCCGGGCGCCGGGCGGCTGGGCGGGATCGACGGTCAGGGTCATGCCCGATACCTGCGGGAAGCGGCCGGCCAGCTCGTCCAGGCCCGAGAGGCCGTTTTCCAGCGCCTTGTGCAGCTCGGCGCCGGTCACTTCCAGCTTGAGCGTCCGGTTGCCGAAGGGCAGTTCCGACAGCATGTCGCGGCGGGTGATGCGGGTGCCGGGCGCGTAGATCCGGTCGGCGCGGATGCCGCCGCCATTGATCATCGCCACCTCGGCCCCCACCGCCGCACGCATCGCATCGGTGATCAGATTGCCGATCGCCGCCTCCCGCCCGCGCACGGTGGCCCGGCGGCTGTCGAGGGCTGTGGCCAGCGTCGCCACCGGCTCGTCCAGCGCGGCCCCCAGGCTCTGCCCGTATCGGGCGACCAGGGCGGCGATGTCGGGATCGGGCGCCACCTCGCCCGTGTCGACGATCTCGAATCGCGGGCGCCAGCTCAGGCGGTCGGCGGTCTTTTCGATGTCGATGCGGGTGACGACCACATGATCGCCTTCCGATCCGCTTTCGGCGAGGGCGACGCGGCCATCATGGAAGACCAGCAGATGCTCGTCATGGCCCGAGAGGATCAGATCGGTGCCGCCGTCGCGCACCAGACGCATGTCGATGTCGAGGGGCGTATGGGCCACGGCGACCACGAAATCGGCGCCGGCCTCGCGCAGCTGCCGGGCGGCGGCACGGCCGGCATCCAGGCTGGCGCCGAAGGTGATGGCGCTGCGCCTGGCCACGACCCGGGTCGATTCGGTGGTGAGCCCGTAGAAGCCGATGCGGATGCCGTCCTGCTCGACGATTTTGGCGGGCAGCGTATGGGCCGGCTGGCTGCCGTCGGGCTCGTGGATGTTGGAGGCGACGACGTCGAAGCGGGCCTCGGCCATGCGGGCGCGGAAGACCTCGGCGCCGAAATCGAACTCGTGATTGCCCGGCACCATCACATCGGGGGGCATGTGGTTCAGGATGTCGATGATATGCCGCCCCTGATCGAGGCCGGAGAGCAGCGAGGGCGAGATGGTGTCGCCGGCATGGATGAAGAAGGCCGGGCCTTCCTGCCGCACCCGGTCGAGCACCGCCTTGACCCGGGCAAAGCCGCCGCGGCCGTCCTTCTCGTCCATCCGGTCGATATCGTTGGTCTGGACGAAGCGGAGGGTAACGGTTCCGGCCGCCGCCGGCACAGCGGTGGCGGCAAGCAGAATGGCGGCCGCGACGGCGGCCAGATGGTGGCGACGCAGCGTCAGCGGCATTGCCCGACACTCCCTTCGGCGCAGCGCGTGGTGCCGTCGACCCAGACGGCCCCTTCCAGATCGGCATCATAGAGATCGGCGCCGGTCAGATTGGCACCGGTGAAATCGGCGCCGCGCAGATCGGCGCGGTAGAAGCGGGCCCGGCGCAGATCGGCGCCGGTGAAATCCGCCCGGGCGGCCTTGGAGCGGGTGAAATCGGCGCTCTGCAGATCGGCCTCGGCGAAGATCGCCTCTTCGGCCTTGCCCGAGACGAATTTCGCGCCGCGCAGATCCGCGCCCGAGAAATCGGTGCCGGTGACGTCGGCGCGGGTGAATGAGGCATCGCGCAGCCGGCCGCCGGTCAGCGACATGCCCTGCATCGGCCGGCCGTCGAAGAAGCAGCCGACCCAGTTCACCCCTGGCCGGCCGGGATCGCTGCAACCGGCACGGGCGGGGCCGGTATCGGCGCCGACCACGGCGGCGAGGGCCAGCAGCGAGACGATCAGGCTGCGGCGGATAAGAGGGCAACGGTCGGTCTGGCGGGTCATCGGGAGCATTTGCCTCGTCTGGCCGATCCATAACACGGCATCCGCACCAACATATCGTGCCGCCCGGCCTGCGGACAGGCCGAAGCGCCGGCTGCGACGCCGCGACACCGCCGGGGCCGGCGCGAAAAGGGTTGGCGTTCGCGGCTGACGGGGACAATCTGTGCATCAAACACCGGATGCGGAGGCCCCGATACCGGTGATCGACATCTTTCCGGAGATCCGTGCCATGGCCCTCGCCGCCCCCGCCCCGTCCGCCCCTGCCCGGCCCGTCGCCACTGCCGTCGACGACGATTTCGTCGCGGCCCTCGTGCAGCTTCTCGGTGACCGCGTCTCCACCGCCCAGGCGGTGCGCGAACAGCATGGCCGCGACGAGAGCTATCACGATGTCGAGGCGCCCGATGTGGTGGTCTTCCCCGAGACCACCGAAGAGGTGGCCGAGGTGGTGAAGCTGTGCGCCGCCCATGCCGTGCCGATCATCCCCTTCGGCACCGGCACCTCGCTGGAAGGCGGCGTTGCCGCCACCCGCGGCGGGGTGTGCATCGATGTCAGCCGGATGAACCAGATCCTGCGGGTATCGACCGACGATCTGGACGTCACCGTCCAGGCCGGCGTCACCCGCAAGCAGCTGAACGAGCATCTGAAGACCACGGGGCTGTTCTTCCCGATCGACCCCGGCGCCGATGCGTCGCTGGGCGGCATGGCCGCGACCCGCGCCTCGGGCACCAATGCGGTGCGCTATGGCACGATGCGCGAGAACGTGCTGTCGCTGACCGTGGTCATGCCCGACGGGCGGATCGTCAAGACCGCGCGCCGCGCCCGCAAATCCTCGGCCGGCTATGATCTCACCCGGCTGTTCGTGGGCTCGGAAGGCACGCTTTGCGTGATCACCGAGGTCACGCTCCGGCTCTATGGCGTGCCCGAGGCGATCTCGGCGGCGGTCTGCCCGTTCGAGACCCTGGAAGGCGCCGTGCGCACGGTGATCCAGACCATCCAGATGGGCATTCCGGTCGCCCGCGTCGAACTGCTCGACGAGCTGTCGGTGAAGGCGGTCAACGCCTATTCCAAGCTCGACAACCCGGTGCAGCCGACCCTGTTCTTCGAATTCCACGGCACCGAAGCGGGTGTGGTCGAACAGGCCGAGATGGTCCAGGCGATCGCGGGCGAGCATGGCGGCGGCGATTTCCGCTTCGCGACGCTGGCCGAAGACCGCAACGCCCTCTGGCAGGCGCGGCACAATGCCTATTACGCCTCGCTCAGGCTGAAGCCCGGCTCCAAGGGCTGGCCGACCGATGTCTGCGTGCCGATCTCGCAGCTGGCCGATGCGATCCTGGAGACCCGCAAGGATCTGGAAAGCTCCACCCTGATGGCGCCGATGGTGGGCCATGTCGGCGACGGTAACTTCCATCTGGTCTTCCTGGTCGACCCCGAGAACCCCGACGATCTGAAAGAGGCCCAGCGCCTCAACGACCGGCTGGTGGAGCGCGCGCTCGCCTTTGGCGGCACCTGCACGGGTGAACATGGCGTGGGCCTGGGCAAGCGCGACTTCCTGATCGCCGAACATGGCGAGGCGATTTCGGTGATGCGCCAGCTGAAGCAGGCGCTGGATCCGCAGGGGATCATGAACCCGGGCAAGGTGCTGCGCCCCTGAGGATCTGAGCCCGGGGGAGGGCTCACCCGGAGGTTTCCCGGCGACCACCCTGCAACGATGCCCGCGCGCCCCGGCCGCGGGCATCGGCGTTTCCGGGGTGACGCGGGTGGTATACCGGGCCTAGACTGCCCGCCATGCCGGCACCAGACCGGTAGCTTCGACAAGACGATGACGTGTGAAGAAACCGTCGGGAGACGACCGAAGATGCTCAGCACCCGTTCCGGGGCGCGGCCTTCCCGCCGCAGCCTGCTCAAGACCATCGGCCTTTGCGGCGCGGCGCTCGCCGCCCTTGCCTCGGGCCTGCCCGGCGGCGCCGTCGCGGCGGAAAAAACCAAGGTGACGGTCGCGGCCCTCGCCTTCGTGTCGTCCTCGCCGCTGTTCATCGCCAAGGACCGCGGCTATTACGAGGCCGAAGGGCTGGATGTCGACATCCAGATCTTCCGCGCCGCCCAGCCGGTGGCGGTGGCGATTGCGTCGGGCGATGCCGATTTCGGTGTGACCGCCTTCACCGCCGGCTTCTACAACCTGGCGGGCAAGGGCGCGCTCAAGGTCATCGCCGGCCAGTCGGCCGAGATCGCCGGCCAGGACGGATCGGCGATCCTGGTCTCGAACAAGGCCTGGGACGAGGGCTTCCGCTCGGTCGACGACTTCCCCGGCCACAGCCTGGCGATGACCCAGACCGGATCCTCGTTCCACTACATGATCGGCCGGACCGCCGAGGCCCGCGGCTTCGACCTCTCGAAGGTCGACCTGAAGCCGCTGCAGGCGGTGCCGAACATGATCGCGGCGCTGAAATCCGGCCAGGTCGACGCGATGATCATCGTGCCGCATATCGCCAAGGGGCTGGTCGATTCCGGTGCCGCGAAGATGATCGGCCGGGTGGCCGATATCGCCCCCTATCAGCTGGGCGGGCTGTTCACCTCCACCCGCAACGTCACCGAACATCGCGACATGGTGGAGCGGTTCGTGCGCGCCTATGTGAAGGCGGCGGCCGACTACAACGCCACCCTCAACCAGAACGACGCCAAGGGCGAACGGGTCTATGGGCCCGACACCCAGCCGGTGGTCGACATCATCAACAAATATGTCTATCCCGAAAAGCCGAACGACGCCGGCGTGAAGGCGGGTGCGATGTATATCGAACCCGCGGGCCGTTTCGATGCCGCCGACATCGCCGATCAGCTGCGCTGGTACAAGCAGCACGACCTGGTCGATGCCGATGTCGAGGCCGCAAGCTTCGTCGACACCAGCTTCGTGCCCGGCGGCTTCTCGGTTCAGGCGAAGTGACGACCCGACGATGCGCCTGATCCTGAAGGCCGTCTCTCATGCCTATGACGGCCTGCACGCCCTCGGCCCCGTCGACCTTGAGGTCGGCGCGGGCCGCATCGTCGCCGTGGTCGGCCCGTCGGGCTGCGGCAAATCCACCCTGCTCGGCATCGCCGGCGGGCTGATCCGGCCGACATCGGGCGAGGTGCTGTCGGCGGGCGCCGCCCCCGAGGGCTGCCTGAACCCGCTGACCTATGTCTTCCAGGATTTCGCCCTGCTGCCCTGGCGGACGGTGGCGAAAAACGTCGCCCTGCCGCTGGAAGGCCGCGGGCTCGGCGCAGCAGAGGTCCGCGCACGCGTGGCCGATGCCCTGGCGCGCACGGGGCTTGCCGATTTCGCCGGCGCCGTGCCGCGCCAGCTGTCGGGCGGCATGCGCCAGCGGGTCGGCATCGCCCGGGCACTGGCGGTCTCGCCCGCCGTACTGCTGATGGATGAACCCCTTTCGGCGCTGGATGCCCAGACCCGCGAACTGCTGATCGAGGATCTGGTGGCCCTGCACGGCCGGGCGCCGTTCAGCGCGCTTTACGTCACCCACAACCTGACCGAGGCGGTGCGCCTCGCCCACGAGGTGGTGGTGCTCTCCCGCCGGCCCGGGCGGATCCGCGAGGTGGTGCGGATCGACACGCCGCTCGACGACCGCGCGGCCGACGGCGCCGGCATGGCCGCCCTGGCCGACCGGCTCTGGCGGTCGATCCGCGACGAGGCCGCCACCGCCGATCGCGAGGTGCAGCATGGCTGACCGGCCCCGTCCGACCCCGCCTGCCGACGACACGCCCCGCCCGGTGCCCTATCGCGGCGGCGGCTTCGCGCCGCGGCGGATGCCGCTGGTCACCGGCCTGTTCTTCGCCCTGCTCTTCGGCCTTTGGGCGCTGGGATCGGCCCGGGGCTGGATCGGGGCGCTGACCCTGCCGCCGCCGGGCGAGGTGCTGGCCGCCCTTGCCCGGCTGATCGAGACCGGCGATCTCTGGCGCCATCTTTCGGCCTCGCTGATGCGTCTCGGCCTGGGCTGGGCGCTGGGGGCCGCCTTGGGCGTGGCGGTCGGGCTGATGGTCGGGCTGTTCTCGCTGGCCCGCGCCACCGGCCTGCCGCTGGTGACGGCGCTGTTCCCCATCCCCAAGATCGCGCTGCTGCCGCTGTTCATCATCTGGTTCGGCATCGGCGAGCCGTCGAAGGTTGCGACCATCGCCTTCGGCGTGTTCTTCCCGACCGTGATCAACACCGCCGGCGGCGTGGCCGGCGTGCCGCGCAGCCTGATCTCCATGGGCCAGAGCTTCGGCCTGTCGCCCTGGCGGATCGCCACCCGCATCGTGCTGCCGGGCGCCCTGCCCGCCATCCTGACCGGCTTCCGGGTCTCGGCCTCGATCGGCATCATCCTGCTGGTGGCGGCCGAGATGATCGGCGCCGAATACGGGCTGGGCGCGCTGGTGCTGAATGCCGGCAATCTGATGCGGCTGGACCTGCTGATCGCAGGCGTGGTGGTGCTGTCGGCCCTGGGCCTGGTGGTGGCCTTCCTGCTCGGCCTGGTCGAGAAACGCCTGCTGCGCTGGCGCTGAGCCGGCTTTCATGCTGGGATCGGCGCCATGAGCACGACCGATAGCGACGTTCCGACCCGCGGCCTGGTCCACGCCTTTGCCCTGGATGGCAGGGGCGGCGGCCGGCCGCTCTCCCCCGCCCAGACCGCGGCGGCGCTGCGCGACCGCAGCGCCGGCCAGACGGTCGATGCCCCCGATCTCTGGCTGCATGTCGACCGGATGGATCCGGGCGTGCAGGACTGGCTCAATCTGGCCGGCGTGCCGCCGCATGCGGCCGAAGCCCTGCTCGCCGAAGAGACCCGGCCCCGGGCCGATCGGTTCGCCGACGGGCTGGTGGTCAATCTGCGCGGGCTGAACGTCAATCCGGGCATGGAGGCGTCGGATCTGATTTCGGTCCGCGCCTGGACGGTGGCGGGGATGACCATCACCACCCGCCGCTACCCGCTGCGCTCGACCCGCGAAATGGCCGAGGCGCTGACCGCCGGCAGCGGGGGCCCGCGGGATTCGGGCGGGGTGATCGCCGATCTGGCCGACCGGCTGGTCGGCCGGCTCCGGCCCGAGGTCGACCGGCTGGAAGATCTGATCGACGATCTGGAAGACGAGGCGCTGGCCGGTGCCGCCGACGCCCGCCCGCGCGAGGGCATCCGCAAGGCGCGCGCCGCGCTTGCCGAACTCAGGCGCGAGACCATCGCCTTCCGCCGCTATATGGCGCCCCAGCGCGAAGCGCTGATGCGGCTGGCCGGGCTCGACCCGTCCCCCTTCGGCCATGTCGACCGGCTGGAACTGCGCGAGACCGCCGACCAGCTGACCCGGATGGTCGAGGATCTGGACGCCATCCGCGAACGCACCCTGCTCGCCCAGGGCGAATGGGAAGCGCGCATCGCCGAACGCACCGACCGCACGGTCTATCTGCTGACCATCCTGTCGTCGGTGATGCTGCCTTTGGGTTTCATCACCGGGCTTCTGGGGGTCAATGTCGCCGGCATCCCCGGCGCCGACGACCCGGCCGCCTTCCTGCTGCTGTGCCTGGCGCTGGGCCTGCTGGTGGCGGTGCAGTTCGTCCTGTACCGGAGATTGCGGTGGATCTGAGATGCCACCCCGTCACGGCCGACGGTAGAGGATCATGCCGGCGTGGTAGAGCACGCCGTCGATGAAATCGCCATCGGCCGTGAAGCCGGTATCGTCGACATAGTCGATATGGTCGCCGGTGATCGTGTAGCGGCCCTGATAGGCCGCCTCGCGGCTGCCGCGCGCCTCGACATAGCGGCCGTCGGCGCGCAGTTCGTGACGGATGCGGCCGTCTTCGGTCACCCACATGCCGATGTAAGGGTGTGGATCCGTGGTGGTCATGGATGTCGTCTCCCCTGCAAGGGCGGTGGAGGTCAGCAGCAGCAGGCCGGCGGCGGCAAGGCGGCGCATCGGTCTTCTCCTGATCAATGCGGGCCGGCTCATCAATGCGGGCTGGCGGTCGGGCGGATGACGATCTCGCTGGTGTCGACGTCATCGGGCCGGGTGATGGCGAAGCGGATCGCGCGGGCGATCGCCTCGGGCGGGATCGCCACCGCCCGGAAGGCGGTCATGGCGTCGCGGGCGGTGGCATCGGTGATGGTCTCCGCCAGTTCCGAGGTCACCACGCCGGGCGAGATCACGGTCACCCGCAGCCGGTCGGTTTCCTGCCTGAGGCCGTCGGATATCGCCCGCACCGCATATTTGGTGGCGCAATAGACCGCAGCGGTCGGGCTGACCGCATGGCCGCCGATCGACGAGACGTTGATCACCTGGCCGAAGCCCTGCGCCGTCATCACCGGCAGCACGGCGGCGATGCCGTGGAGCACGCCGCGGATGTTCACGTCGATCATCCGGTCCCATTCGTCGAGCCGGAGCGACGCGAGCGGCGAAAGCGGCATCACGCCGGCATTGTTCACGATCACGTCGATCCGGCCGAATTCCTCGCGGGCGGCGGCGGCGAACCCCGCCATGTCGTCGCGGTCGGTGACGTCGAGCGCGCGGACGCGGATGGTGCCGCCCGCACCCGTCACCTGATCGGCCAGGCGCTGCAGACGGTCGAGCCGGCGGGCGCCGGCGACCACGATCGCGCCGGCTTCGGCCAGCAGCCGGGCGGTGGTCTCGCCGATGCCGCTGCTGGCGCCGGTAACCAGAACGACCTTGCCGGCGATGCCCTCGACAGGGGCGATGGGGGTGGTGGTCATGTCTGTCATCTCCCGAGGCTGGCCCCGAAGGCCGTTGGTCCTGGGAGAGAGATGACATGGCAGACGGTCGGATATAATCCGGCGCAAATGACCAGGACTTTTAAGCCCGGCTACACAATCACGCTGGCGGCGCGCAGGGCGTCGATGAAGGCGCGCATGGCCGGCGGCATGCGGCGCTGGCGCGGATAGCACAGGAAAAAGCCCGGATAGGGCGCGCACCAGGGCTCCAGCATCGCGACCAGCCGGCCATCGGCCAGGAAGGGCCCGGCCTCCTCGTCGGTCAGGAAGGCGATGCCGATGCCGGCGAGGCAGGCATCGAGCATCAGCCGCCGGTCGTCCAGGATCAGCGGTCCTTCGACCGAGACCGCGAACCAGCCGTCGGCGCGATGGAATTCCCAGTCATAAGGCAGGCTGCGCCCGCGCCACCGCCAGCGGATGCAGTCGAAATCCGTCAGCGCCTCGGGCGTTTCGGGCCGGCCATGGCGGGCGATGAAACCGGGCGTCGCCACCGGCATCTGGCGGTGTTCGCCGCCCAGCCTGACCGCGATCATGTCCTTCTCCACCACCTCGCCCGGGCGGATGGCGAGGTCGAAGCCGCCGGCGACCGGATCGACCACCGCATCATCGGCCGTCAGATCGATCACGACATCCGGATGTGCGGCATGGAAGGCCGGCAGCATCGGCAGGACCCGCCGTTCGGCCGCGACCCGCGCCGCATGCACCCGCACCGTGCCGGCAATGCGCCCGCCCGCCCTGGCGGCGCCCGAGACCGCGTCGCCGATCTCGGCCATGGCCGGGCGCAGGCGTTCCAGCAACGCCGCCCCTGCAGGGGTGGTGGCAACGCTGCGGGTGGTGCGGTTCAGAAGCTGCACGCCCAGCCGCTCTTCCAGCGCGCGGATCGTCTGGCTGAGCGCCGAGGGGGTCACGCCCAGCGCCTCGGCGGCACGGCTGAAGCCCGCCTGTTCTGCCACCGCGACGAAGGCGACGAGCTGGGCGTATTCCGCCCCATGGACGGTAGGGGTCATGGCGCTGCACTCCGGACGGGATTGCCGGCAGGGCGCGGATGCTCTCCAATGACCGGTCATCAACTGCGCGACAGACGCACCCGGAGGAACGCCCGATGACCGACACCATCCGCCTGACCCGCGACGGCCCGATCGCCACCATCACCCTCGACCGGCCGCCGGTCAATGCGCTGGGTGCAGGGGAACTCGACCGGCTGATCGGGCTGGTCGCCGAGGTCGATGCCGATCCGGACATCCGGGCGGTGGTGCTGACCGGCGCCGAGCGCTGCTTCTCGGCCGGGCTCGATCTCGGCCAGGAGCTGGATGCGATCGAGGCGGAGCGCCCCGGCCCGTCGTCGCGGGGCGTGGCGCTCTACCAGGCGCTGACCGGCCGGCGCACGCCCTGGATCGCCGCGATCAACGGCCCGGCGCTGGGCGCGGGGCTCGGCATCGCGATCTGCGCGGATGTGATCCTGGCGTCGGAAACCGCAACCATCGGCCTGCCCGAAATCGATGTCGGCATGCTGGGTGGCGCCCGTCACGCCATGCGCCTGCTGGGCCATGCGACCGTCGCCCGGCTGCTGCTGACCGGCCGGCCGATGCCGGCCGCAGAGCTGGCGCGGCGCGGCGCGATCGAGCCGGTGCTGGCACCCGATGCGCTGCTGCCGGCGGCCCGGACACTCGCCGCCGAGATCGCCACCAAGGACCCGGTGGCAGTCGCCCATGCCCTCGCCTGCCTGTCGGAGGTGGAGGATCTGCCGCTGGTCGAGGGCTATGCCGCCGAGATGCGCCATGTGGCGGAACTGGCCCGCACCGAGGCGGCCCGGGCGGCGATGCGGCGGTTCCTGAAGCGCGGGATCTAGTCCCGGAAGGCGATCTGCGTCACCCGGCCGCGCCAGAAGGGCAGGATGCGGCCGCCCGCGGCGCGCGAGATGGTGAAGGCCATCGGCAGCATGACCTCCCCGACCCGCCGATAGCCTTCGCGGGTCACATGCTCGCCCGAGCCGTGATAGGGGGTGGTGAGGTCGCCATCCTCTTCGGCCGCGAAGCTGGCGAGGCTGCCATCGGGCCGGAAGGTGGCGACGAGCGCGGCCGTCAGGCCGCCATGGATGACCACCGCCCGGGCGTGGCTGTCGTCGATCGGCTGCCAGACGACCGGCCCGCCGGGCAGCAGGGCCATGGGTTAGAGCGGGCTTTCCAGCAGCCAGCGCCTGAGCGAGATCCGGTCGAGTTCGGGGGAGCCGGTCTCGTCGACCACGGTGACGAGGCCCAGGATCCGGGCCTTCATCTCCATCCGGCCGTCGGCGAAAGCATCCCAGGCGCGGGCGTGAATGCCGGGCAGGATCGGCGTGCGGGCGGCGAAGGCGAGCGCCGGCACCCATACCGCCACGGTCTGGCTGGCGGTGGTGGGGGCAAAGCCTTCGGTACGCGGCCGGCGGAAATCGCCCGCCATCTCCATCTCCACCAGCCGCATGCCGGCGGGCGGGCCGTCGGGGAAGGTGAAGCGGAAATAGGCCCGGACGGGGGCCGGCAGGGCCGCAAGCGCCGCGGCATCGGGATCCGGCGGCATGGCGGCCCGGGCCGCCACCCGCACCCGGTCGACATGGGCGGCAATCTCCGCCCCGGTCCGCCAGCTGCCGATCAGCACCGCGATCAGCACGGCCGCCACCACGCCGCCGGCCACCAGGGCCGCGGTTCGCCAGAGTCTGCGCATAAAGCCCCCTTCCCCGCCGTCATCGGCCGGCGGGTGATGCATGGATGGGTTGGAAAGATTGATCAGCCGTCGGGATGACCGTTCCCCAGGATCAACCCCATAATGGTGTCGACGACGCCCCGGCAGAGCGCCGCCGGGGTCTCGCCCCGGGCCGGTGCACGGCCGGCGGCGATGAGGGAGGCGGCGCCATGCACCGCCGACCAGAGGGTGAAGGCGACCAGCCCGGGATCGCGCCCGGGCAGCAGCCCCTGGGCCTGCACCGCCTCTACCGCCCCCCTGAGCAGGGTGAGCGAGGTCATGCCCGGATCGGTCGCGAAGGGATCGCCGGCAAGATCCGGCAGCGGCGGGGGCGCGAACATCAGGCGGTAGAGCGCCGGATGTTCCGCGGCGAAGGCGAGATAGGCAAGCCCGCCCTCGCGCAGCCGCGCCACAGCATCGCCGGCCGTGCGGGCGGCGACGGCGAGCTTGGTGTCGTAGAGCCGCCGGAAGCCTTCGTCATGGACCGCCCGGAGCAGGGCATCGCGGTTGCGGAAATGGTTGTAGAGCGCAGGCGCACTGCAGCCGATGGCGGCCGCGACCTCGGCCATGGTCAGCGCCATGGGCTCGCGGTCCTCCAGCAGGCGGATGGTCTCTGCCACCGCCCGGCCGGGAATGTCGATCGCCTGATCCTTGCGCGGGCGTGCCATGGGCGGCCTCCATTACTGAACGAGATTAAATTAATCTGATTCAGTAACCGGGTCAAGCCGCGCCGCACCGGATCTGTCAGACCAGCGGAACCAGGCTGTCGATGCGTTCGTGGATCATGCCGAGCAGGGTCTGCGCCGCGGGCGTCGGGCTGACATCGCGCGACCGGATCAGGGCATAGGGCGTCACCCGCATATCCTCGGCCACCGGCAGGGTCTCGATGCCCATGCCCATGCCTTCGTGATCGGCATAGAACCGCGCCACGGTGCGCGCCAGCGTGCCGATGCCGTTGGAACTGGCGATCAGGGCCAGCGTCAGCAGGATCGACGACGTCCCCAGCACCCGGTCCGGCAGGGTACATCCGCGGCTGAGCACATAGGCTTCGACCGTGGTCCGCATCAGCCCGCCCTGGGGCTGCAGGATCCAGTCATAGGCGACGCAGTCTTCCAGCGTCGGGGCGGGTTTGCGGGTCAGCGGATGGCCCTTGCGGACCACCAGGCTCAACGGTTCCTCGCCGATGGTGCGGATCACGAAGCTGCGCGGATCCCGGTCGGCCGGCAGGCGGCCGATGTAGAAATCCACCGCCCCCGCCAGAAGCTCGCCGGCCAGCTTGTCCGACAGGTCGACCGACACGTTGACGCGGATGTCGGGATGGGTCACGCGCAGCTGGCGGATCACCGGCAGGATGATCTCCAGCGCCGGCCCGGTCACCGCGCCGATATTGACGGTGCCCCGGGTGCCGCGGCCCATATCCTCGATCTCGCGATCGGTCTGGTCCAGATCCCGCAGCAGGCGCCGGGCGCGGTCGGCCAGGGTCACCCCCATCACGGTCAGGCGGATGCCCCGCGGATGGCGTTCATACAACGGCACGCCGACGATGGTCTCCGCCTCGGCCAGCAGGCGCGAGGCGGTGGGCTGGGTCATGTTCAGCCGCGCCGCGGCCGCGCTGACCTGCGGGGTGTCCAGCAGCTCTGCCAGCACCCGCAGATGACGGAATTTGATACCGCGGCCGATCAGCCGGTCGCGCCGCCCCACCTCGTTCGGGCCGTTCTCCATGAAGGCCACCTCTCGTCCTGCCGATGCGTGTGATATGCCGTAAATGATATATCCAATACAATTATGCCGATTTGACCGGTATATCCAATCCTCTTACCAATAGACCCAGCGGCAATGACCGGGCGGACCGTCCGCCGATGAGTTGCGCCACAAAAGCAAGGGCCGTCCCGGCGGACTCCGCAGAAGCGGGGCTGAACCAGGGGGCGCCGCGAAGGGAGGAAAAGATGAGGGCATTGAAGACGGTCGCGCTTGCGGCCGGCCTGTCCGTGATCGCCCTGGGGGGCGCGGACCTGGCATCGGCCGGTGAGGGATATGTGGGCATCTCCATGCCCACCAAATCCTCCGCCCGCTGGATCTCCGACGGCAGCTCGATGGTCGAGCAGTTCAAGGCCGCCGGCTACGAGACCGATCTGCAATATGCCGAAGACGACATTCCCAACCAGCTGGCGCAGATCGAAAACATGGTGACCAAGGGCGTGAACGTCCTGGTCATCGCCGCGATCGACGGCACCACTTTGTCGAACGTGCTCGCCAATGCCGATGCCGCCGGCATCAAGGTGATCGCCTATGACCGGCTGATCCGCGACAGCGAGCATGTGAACTATTACGCCACCTTCGACAATTTCAAGGTGGGCGTGCAGCAGGCCACCACCCTGGTCGAGGGGCTGAAACAGCGCTTCCCCGATCAGAAGCCCTGGAACGTGGAACTCTTCGGCGGCTCGCCCGACGACAACAATGCCTATTTCTTCTACAACGGCGCGATGTCGGTGCTCGATCCGCTGATCAAGGACGGCTCGGTGGTGATCCCCTCGGGCCAGACAGGCATGGACAAGGTGGGCACGCTGCGCTGGGACGGCGCGGTCGCCCAGGCGCGCATGGACAACCTGCTCTCGGCCAATTACACCGGCAAGAAGGTCCATGGGGTGCTCTCCCCCTATGACGGCCTGTCGATCGGCATCATCTCGTCGCTCAAAGGGGTGGGCTACGGCTCGGGCGACATGGCCATGCCCATCGTCACCGGCCAGGATGCCGAAGTCCCTTCGGTCAAGGCCATCCTGCGCGGCGACCAGTATTCGACCATCTTCAAGGACACCCGCGAACTCGCCCGGGTGACGGTCGGCATGGTCGACGCCGTGATGGGCGGCGGCGAGCCCGAGATCAACGACACCACCACCTATGACAACGGCAAGAAGGTCGTTCCCTCCTACCTGCTGGAGCCGGTTCCGGTCACCGCGGCCAACTGGCGGCCGGTGCTGATCGACAGCGGCTATTACAAGGCGTCCGAGATCGAGTAACCGGCGGGATCCCTCGCCCGGGGCAAAGGACGGCTTCGGGCGAGACCCCTTGGGAGGAACGGATGGACGCCATCCTTGAGATGCGCGGGATCACCAAGGAATTTCCTGGGGTGAAGGCGCTGGACCGCGTCAATCTCGCCGTGCGGCGCGGGGAAATCCGGGCGCTGGTGGGCGAGAACGGGGCGGGAAAATCCACCCTGATGAAGGTGTTGAGCGGGGTCTACCCGGCCGGGTCGTATGAGGGCGAGATCCTGTATGAAGGCCAGCCCATGGCCTTCCGGGGGATCGCCGACAGCGAGGCCCGGGGCATCATCATCATCCATCAGGAACTGGCCCTGGTGCCCGAACTGTCGATCGCCGAGAACATCTTCCTCGGCAACGAGATCGCCCGATACGGGGTCATCGACTGGCCGGAGACCCGCCGCCGCACCGCATCGCTGCTCGCCAAGGTGGGGCTGCGGGAGAACCCGGACACCCGGGTCGAGGATCTGGGCCTCGGCAAGCAGCAGCTGGTGGAGATCGCCAAGGCGCTGTCGAAAAAGGTCCGGCTGCTGATCCTGGACGAGCCGACATCCTCGCTCAACGAACGCGACAGCGGGGCCCTGCTCGACCTGCTGGTGGAGCTGAAAACGCGCGAGGGCCTGACCGCCATCCTGATCTCTCACAAGCTGAACGAGGTCTCGCGGGTGGCCGACAGCCTGACGGTGCTGCGCGACGGCACCACCGTCGCCAGCCGCGACATGTCCGATACCTCTTACGGCGAGGGCGAAATCATCCGCGACATGGTGGGACGGTCGATGTCCGACCGCTATCCGCCACGCAGACCCCGCATCGGCGACACGGTGATGGAGGTTGCCGACTGGCGGGTTCACCACCCCACCCATCAGGGCCGGCTGGTGGTCAGGGGCGTGAATTTCCACCTGCGGCGGGGCGAGGTTCTGGGCATCGCCGGGCTGATGGGCGCCGGGCGCACGGAACTGGCGATGAGCCTGTTCGGCCGCAGCTATGGCCAGGGCATTTCCGGCACGGTCAGGATCCACGGCCGTCCCGCCGATCTTTCGACCATCCCCCGCGCCATCAGGGCGGGGCTCGCCTATGTCACCGAGGATCGCAAGGGGCTGGGGCTGGTGCTGGCCGACAGCATCCGCCGCAACGTGCCGCTGGCGAACCTGGATGCGGTGGCCAATGCCGGGGTGGTGGACGACGCCCGCGAAGCCGGTGTGGCCGAAGACTACCGGGCGCGGGTCAACATCAAATGCGCCTCGATCGAGCAGGAGACCGTGAACCTGTCGGGCGGCAACCAGCAGAAGGTGGTGCTGTCCAAATGGCTCTTCGCCGACCCCGACATCCTCATCCTCGACGAGCCGACCCGCGGCATCGATGTGGGCGCGAAGTTCGAAATCTATTCGATCATCGCCGCCCTCGCGGCCCAGGGGAAATCGATCATCGTGATTTCCTCGGAAATGCCCGAGCTGCTGGGCATCACCGACCGTCTCTACGTCATGAACGAGGGGCGGTTCGTGGGCGAGCTGCCGACGGCCGAGGCCACCCAGGAAAAAATCATGGCGATGATCGTCACTTCCGGAGAGCAGACCCATGGACCTGGCGAAACCATCCGAGCGTGAGACCGCCCCCGCGTCCGGGCTCACCATGGGCGCCTATCTGCGCAAGCACATGCGGGAATACGGCATCCTGCTGGCGCTGATCGTCATCATGGTGTTCTTCCAGGTCGCCACCGACGGCATCCTGCTGAAGCCGGTCAACCTGACCAATCTGATCCTGCAGAACAGCTATATCGTCATCATGGCGGTCGGCATGCTGCTGGTGATCGTCTCGGGCCATATCGACCTGTCGGTCGGGTCGGTGCTGGGCTTCGTGGGCGCGCTGGCCGCAGTGATGATCGTTCAGTGGGAGGTGCCCTATGTCCTGGCCGGGCTGATCTGCCTGGCCGTGGGCGCGCTGATCGGCATGGCCCAGGGCTTCTGGGTCGCCTTCTTCAAGATCCCGTCCTTCATCGTGACGCTGGCCGGCATGCTGGTCTTCAAGGGGCTGACGCTCTGGCTGCTGGCCGGCCAGTCGGTCGGGCCCTTTCCCGCCAATTTCCAGCTGATCGCCTCGGGCTTCGTGCCCGACATCTTCGGCAGCGGACGCTTCAACACCCTGTCGCTGGTGGCAGGCATCGTCGTGGCGGCCGGCATCCTGGTGATGGCGGTGCGCAGCCGCCGCAAACAGGCCGCGACCGGGCTTGTGGAAGAGCCCTTCGCCTTCTTCGCCGGCAAATACGCCCTGATCACCATCGCGCTTGTCTATATGAGCTATCTGATGGCGACCTTCCGGGGCCTGCCGAACGTGTTCATCGTGATGGCGCTGCTGATCGCGATCTATTCCTTCATCACCAACCGCACGGTCATCGGGCGGCGGATCTATGCCATCGGCGGCAACGAAAAGGCCGCCAAGCTGTCGGGCATTCCGGCCGAGAAGCTGGTGTTCCTGACCTTCGCCAATATGGGCATGCTGGCCGCCCTTGCCGGGCTGGTCTTCGCCGCCCGCCTGAACACCGCGACACCCAAGGCCGGCGTGTCGTTCGAGCTGGACGTGATCGCCGCGGTCTTCATCGGCGGCGCGTCCATGGCCGGCGGTGTCGGCACCGTGGTCGGTGCCGTGGTCGGCGCCTTCATCATGGGCGTGATGAACAACGGCATGTCCATTCTCGGCATCGGCATCGACTGGCAGCAGGTCATCAAGGGCCTGGTGCTGCTGGCCGCGGTGGTGTTCGACGTCTACAACAAGAAGAAAGGCTGAGGCCATGTTGCTTTCCCAGATCGTGCGGACAGACGGCACACGGGCGGTGGTGGTGCGCGACGGCACCGAGGCCCACGAGGTCACCGGCTTCGACACCACCTATGCCCTGGCCATGCATTGCCTGGACCGGGGGCGGACACTGGCCGAAGCGCTTGGCCAGATCACCCCCGGCCGGGCGGTGGATCTGGAGCAGGCCGGCCGCGAGGGGCGGATCCTGCCGCCGATCGATCATCCCGACCCGGCCCATCTTTACGTCACCGGCACCGGGCTCACCCATCTGGGTTCGGCCTCGACCCGCAACAGCATGCATGGCGGCGGCGATGACGAGGCCGGCATGACCGATTCCATGAAGATGTTCCGCATGGGGTTGAAGGGCGGCAAGCCGGCCGCGGGCCAGGTGGGTGTCCAGCCCGAATGGTTCTACAAGGGCAATGGCGAGAGCGTGGCCGCACCCGAGGCCGAGCTGCTGTCGCCCGCCTTCGCGCTGGATGGCGGCGAGGAGCCCGAGATCGCGGGGCTCTATGTGATCGGGCCCGACGGCACGCCCTGGCGGCTGGGCTTCGCGGTGGCCAATGAATTCTCCGACCATGTGACGGAACGGACCAATTACCTGTTCCTGGCCCATTCCAAGCTGCGCCGCTGCGCCTTCGGCCCCGAATTGCGGATCGGCCCGCCGCCCGCGAGCATCGAGGGCCGGTCCCGGGTGCTGCGCGGCGACGAGGTGCTGTTCGACGCCCCGTTCCTGTCGGGCGAAGAGAACATGTCCCACAGCTTCGCCAATCTGGAGCACCACCACTTCAAATACGACCTGTTCCGCCACCCGGGCGACGTGCATGTCCACATGTTCGGGACCGCCACGCTCTCCTTTGCGGCCGGGCTGCGCACGGAACCCGGCGACGTGTTCGAGATCGAGGTGCCCGGTTTCGGCCTGCCGCTGCGCAACCGGCTGGCCATCGCCCCGGATCCCGTCGCCGGTGGCGGCGCGCTTCGCGTGGCATCACTCTGACGGGAAGGGCCATCGCTCATGGCATTCACCAAGGCACCATGGCCACGCCGGCTCCGTTCCCAGGAGTGGTATGGCGGCACCAGCCGGGACAACATCTATCACCGCGGATGGATGCGCAATCAGGGCCTGCCCTACGATCTGTTCGACGGACGGCCGGTGATCGGCATCTGCAACACCTGGTCGGAGCTGACCCCGTGCAACGCCCATCTGCGTGATCTGGCCGAGCGGGTGAAGCGCGGCGTCTACGAGGCGGGCGGGCTGCCGGTGGAGTTTCCGGTCTTCTCCGCCGCCGAAAGCAGCCTGCGGCCCACGGCCATGCTCTACCGCAATCTGGCGGCCATGGATGTGGAAGAGGCACTGCGCGCCCAGCCGATCGACGGCGTGGTGCTGATGGCCGGCTGCGACAAGACCACCCCCGCCTTGGTGATGGGCGCCTGCAGCGTCGATCTGCCCGCGATCGTGGTCAGCGGCGGCCCGATGCTGAACGGCTGGTTCCGCGGTGAGCGGGTGGGGTCGGGCACGGCCCTCTGGCAGATGTCGGAAGACATCAAGGCCGGCAAGCTGACCCGGGAGGATTTCCTTGAAGCCGAACAGGCCATGTCGCGCAGCGCCGGATCCTGCAACACCATGGGCACGGCCAGTTCCATGGCCAGCATGGTCGAGGCCCTGGGCATGGCGCTGTCCGGCAATGCCGCCATCCCGGCGGTGGATGCCCGGCGCCGGGTCATGGCCCATCTGACCGGCCGGCGCATCGTCGAGATGGTCAAGGACGATCTGAAACCCTCGGACATCCTGACCCGGCCGGCCTTCGAGAATGCCATCCGCGTCAACGGCGCCATCGGCGGGTCCACCAATGCGGTGGTGCATCTTCTGGCCATCGCCGGCCGGGTAGGTGTCGATCTCACCCTCGACGACTGGGACCGGCTGGGACGTGACGTGCCGACCATCGTCAATCTGATGCCGTCGGGCAAATACCTGATGGAAGAATTCTTCTATGCCGGCGGCCTGCCTGTGGTGATCAGGCGGCTCTGCGAGGACGGCCTGTTGCAGGGGGATGTCCTGACCGTCTCGGGCGAGACGCTCTGGGACGAGGTCAAGGACGCCCGGAACTGGAACGAGGACGTGATCCGGCCGGTGGACAAGGCGCTGACCGCCCATGGCGGCATCGCGGTGCTGCGCGGCAATCTGGCGCCCTCAGGCGCGGTGATCAAACCCTCGGCAGCGAGCCCGCATCTGATGAAGCATCGCGGCCGGGCGGTGGTGTTCGAAACCATCGAGCACTACAAGGCCCGGATCAGCGACGAGAGCCTGGACATCGACGAGAGCTGCGTGATGGTGCTGAAGAATTGCGGCCCCCGCGGCTATCCGGGCATGGCCGAGGTGGGCAATATGGGGCTGCCGCCCAAGGTGCTGCGCAAGGGCATCACCGACATGGTGCGGATTTCAGACGCCCGCATGTCGGGCACGGCCTATGGCACGGTGGTGCTCCACACCTCGCCCGAAGCGGCGGTGGGCGGGCCGCTGGCGATCGTGCGCGACGGCGACATGATCGAGCTGGATGTCGAGGCCCGCACCCTGCATCTGGACGTGCCCGAGGACGAGATCGCCCGGCGCCTCGCCGCCTGGACCAGCCCCGTCTCGCCGCCTGAAGGCGGTTATGTGCGCCTGTTCCACGAGCATGTAATGGGGGCGGATACCGGCGTCGACTTCGATTTCCTGCGCGGCTGCCGCGGCAAGGAGGTGCCCCGTGACAGCCACTGACACCCTGGCCGCGACGCCGATCGCCCTGGTCGGGCTCGGCAAGATCGCCATCGATCAGCACCATCCCTCGATCCTGAAGTCCGGGGCCTTCCGGCTGGCCGCGACCGTCAGCCGCAATGCCGGGCTGGAGGGCATTCCCGCCCATAAGACCCTGGCCGCGCTGATCGCGGCCCAGCCCGAGGTCACCGCGGTGGCGCTGTGCACACCACCCCAGGTACGCCATGCCATGGCGTGCGAGGCGCTGGAGGCCGGGCTGGATGTGATGCTGGAAAAGCCGCCGGGTGCGACGATCGCCGAGGTCGAAGCCCTGATCGATCTGGCGGCGGCACGGGGACGGGTGCTGTTCGCGACCTGGCATTCCCGCTTCGCCGCGGGCGTGCCGGCGGCGAAGGCCTGGCTCGCCGGGCGGCAGATCCTCCGCGGGACGATCACCTGGCGCGAGGATGTGCGCCGCTGGCATCCGGGGCAGCGCTGGATCTGGCAGGCCGGCGGGCTCGGCGTCTTCGACCCGGGGATCAACGCGCTCTCGATCCTGACCGAGATCCTGCCCGCGCCGCTTCGTCTGACCAGTGCCGAGCTGGAATTTCCCGAAAACCAGGAAACCCCCATCGCCGCGCGCCTGTCCTACCTGACCGGTGCCGCCCCCATCGCCGCCGATTTCGACTTCCGCCAGGAAGGCCCGCAAAGCTGGGCCATGGAATTCGAAACCGATGACGGCGTGCTGTCGCTTGCCGATGGCGGCGCCACCGTGTCGGCCGGCGGGCAGAACCTGTCGCAGGGCGAGGCGCTCGGATCGGAATATGACGGGCTCTATGCCCGCTTCGCCCGGCTGATCGCAACCCGCACCAGCGAGGTGGACCTGTCGCCGCTGAAACATGTGGCCGATGCCTTCATGCTGGGCCGCCGCCTGACCACCGATCCCTTCATCGAGTGAGGGGCCCCTCCATGGCAAAGGATCGTCCGGCGTGACTTCGACCGCATCCACCGTTTCATCCCCCGGTTTTACGCCCCGGGGACAGCATCTCATCGACGGCGCCTGGCTGGCCGGTTCCGGGACGTTCCTGTCCGAGCCGACCGAGGGTGCCGCCCAGGTTTTCGCGACCGGAGGCAGGGCCGAGGTCGATCGTGCCGCCGCTGCGGCCGATCGCGCCTTCGACAGCTACGGCACCAGCACACGGGACGAGCGCGCCCGCTTCCTTGAGGCGATCGCCACGGCGATCGAGGCCCGCGGCCCCGCCATCACCGCGATCGGCAGCCGGGAAACCGGCCTGCCCGCAGCGCGGCTGGAGGGTGAGCGGGGCCGGACGGTCGGCCAGCTGCGCCTGTTTGCCGGGCATATCCGCGCGGGCGACTATCTGGACCGCCGCCAGGATGCCGCCCTGCCCGACCGCGCGCCGCTGCCGCGGCCCGAACTGCGCATGATCCAGCGCCCGATCGGCCCGGTCGCCGTGTTCGGCGCCTCCAACTTCCCCCTCGCCTTCTCCACCGCCGGCGGGGACACGGCCGCGGCGCTCGCCGCCGGCTGCCCGGTGATCGTGAAGGGCCACCCCGCCCATCCCGGCACGGGCGAGATCGTCGCCGAGGCGATCCTGGAGGCGATCACCGCCTGCGGCATCGACCCGGGCGTTTTCGCGCTGATCCAGGGCAATACCCATGATCTGGGCGCGGCGCTGGTGACCCATCCGACCGTGCGCGCCGTGGGCTTCACCGGCTCGCTCGGCGCCGGCCGGGCACTCTTCGATCTGTGTGCCGCGCGGCCGGAGCCGATCCCCTTCTTCGGCGAGCTGGGCTCGATCAACCCGGTCTTCCTGCTGCCCCATGCGCTCGCCGCACGGGGCACGGAACTCGCCCGCGGCTGGGCGGCCTCACTCACCATGGGCGCGGGGCAGTTCTGCACCAATCCGGGCGTGGTCGTGGCGATCGACGGGCCGGATGCCGACGGCTTCGTCGCCTTGGCCACCGAAGCGCTGACCGCCACCGGGCCGCAGACCACCCTGACCGCCGGTATCGGCGCCGCCTATGCGCGTGGACGCGCGCGGATCGCCGGCATCGCGGGGGTGACGACCCATGTGCTGGGCGAGAACGCCGCACGCCAGGCGGCCCCCGGCTTCTTCGAGGTCGACGCCGCCACCTGGTTCGCGCATCCGGAACTGGCGGACGAGGTCTTCGGCCCCGCCGGGCTGCTGGTACGGGTGGCGGATGCCGACGAAATGCTCAGGCTGGCCCGTGGCCTGGCCGGACAGCTGACCTGCACCCTGCAGATGGATGCGGAGGATGCCGGGCTCGCGGCCGCGCTGCTGCCGGTGCTGGAGCGCAAGGCCGGCCGGATCCTGGCCAACGGCTTCCCCACCGGGGTGGAGGTGGCCGATGCCATGGTCCATGGCGGGCCCTACCCGGCCAGCACCAATTTCGGCGCCCCCTCGGTCGGCACGCTGGCGATCCGGCGCTTCCTGCGGCCGGTGTGCTACCAGAACCTGCCGGTGGATCTTCTGCCTCCCGATGCCCGATGACAGGATCACGGCCATGACCGCCCCCATCCATGCCCCGCGCATCTACGACACGCGGATCTGCCGGCTCGGCGAGGGGCCGCTCTGGCATCCGCGCCGCGGCCAGCTGTTCTGGTTCGACATTCTGGCCGGCCGCCTGCTGTCGCGCAGCCCGGCCGGCGAGGACCTGTCCTGGCTGTTCCCCGAGATGGTCTCCGCAGCCGGATGGGTGGATGACGACCGCCTGCTCGTCGCCTCGGAACGGGCGCTTTTCGTCTTCGACCTCGGGACCGGCGACCGGACGGATCTGGCGGCGCTGGAGGCGGAGAACCCGCTCACCCGTTCCAATGACGGCCGGGCCGATCCCTGGGGCGGGTTCTGGATCGGCACCATGGCCAAAACCGGGGCGCCGGGGCACGGCGCCATCTATCGCTGGTACAGGGGCCGGCTGGAGCGGCTGCGCGGCGGCATGGGCATTCCCAATGCCATCTGCTTCGCGCCCGACCGCTCGGCCGCATATTACGCCGATACCAGCGAGGCCGTGATCTGGCGCCAGCCGCTGGATGCCGCGGGCTGGCCGGCGGGCGCGCCCCGGGTCTTTCTGGATCTGGGGCCAGAGGGCATCCACCCTGACGGCGCGGTGGTGGATGCCGAAGGCTGCCTGTGGAATGCCCGCTGGGGAACGGGCCAGGTGGTGCGGTATTCCCCGGACGGCCAGGTGATCGACAGCATCGCCCTGCCGGTCGCCCAGACCACCTGCCCGGCCTTCGGCGGGCCCGACTTCCGCAGCCTTTACGTCACCAGCGCCGCCGATGGCGACCCCTCCCCCGATGCCGGGCTGACCTGGCTGGCGGCGGAGACGGCCGTGGCCGGCCTGCCCGAACCCCGGGTCACCCTGGCGGAGGATGTCAGTTGAGCGGTTTCGGAGCACTGCCCACCGGCGAGATCGTGGAGCGGGTCGAAATCGCGGCCCACGGGCTGACGGCCCGCTTCCTGACGCTCGGCGCCATCCTTCAGGATCTGCGGCTCGACGGCGTGCCCCATCCGCTGGTGCTGGGCTTCGATCGTCTCGAGGGCTATCTGGCCCATCCCGACCTCTATTTCGGCGCGATGGTCGGACGCTATGCCAACCGCATCGGCGGCGCCCGGGCGCCGGTCGGCGGGCAGATCGTGCAACTGGATACCAATTTCCGGGGCCGGCACCTGCTGCATGGCGGGGCGGACGGATCCTCGCGCCGGAACTGGCGCATCCGGGCGGTGGCGGCCGACCGGGTCAGCCTGACCGACCGCCTGCCCGACGGCCATATGGGCTTTCCGGGCAATCTGGAGGTGGAGGTCGGCTTCAGCATCGCCCCCGGCCCGGTGCTCCGGATCGATGTCCGGGCCACCGGCGATGCCGAAACCCTCTGCAACTTCGCCCATCATTCCTACGTCAACCTGTCGGGCCGCCCGACCATCGCCGGCCATCGCCTCAGGGTCGCGGCGGACAGCTATCTGCCGGTCGATGACGACCTGATCCCGACCGGCGAACGCCGCCCCGTGACCGGGACCCCCTTCGATCTGCGCCGGGGTGTGACGCTGATGCAGGGTGGGCCGGCCGGCGGTTTCGACCACAATTTCTGCCTCTCCGACGCCCGGGGCCCGATCCGGCCCGTGGCCTGGCTGACGGCACCGGATGGCGGGCTCACCCTGACCGTGGAGACGACCGAGCCGGGGTTGCAGGTCTATGACGGGGCGATGATCGCCGCCGGCATGCCCGGCCTCGACGGCCGTCCCCTCGCCCCCCATGCCGGCCTGGCGCTGGAACCCCAGCTCTGGCCGGATGCCCCCAATCACCCGGGCTTTCCCCCGGCCCTGCTGCGGCCGGGAGAGGTCTATGAACAGCATACGGCCCTGGCCTTCACCGATATGCGGTGAACGGGCAGGGTTGAACCGGCGGGGGTGCGCGGGCGGCCCCCCTCTGCCGGTTGCGCATCGGCATCGCTCGCTCATCACGGCATGACCGCCCCCGATCAGACGGGGCGGCATCTAGGGAGATCACGGAGATGACATTGAAAACCCGGCTGCTGGCAGGCGTTCTGTTCACCGCCCTCGCCACACCCGCCGTCGCGGCGGACATGACCGTCGGCTTTTCGCAGATCGGTTCGGAATCCGGCTGGCGCGCCGCCGAGACCTCGGTCTCCAAGGTCGAGGCCGAAAAGCGGGGCATCACGCTGAAGATCGCCGATGCCCAGCAGAAGCAGGAAAACCAGATCAAGGCGATCCGGTCGTTCATCGCCCAAGGCGTGGACGCGATCTTCCTGGCCCCGGTCGTGGCCACCGGCTGGGATGCCGTCCTTGAAGAGGCCAAGGATGCCGAAATCCCGGTCGTGCTTCTGGACCGGAGCATAGAGACCAAAGATCCCTCGCTCTATCTGACCGCCGTCACCTCCGACAGCGTGCACGAGGGCGAGGTGGCCGGGAAATGGCTGGTCGACACCGTCGCCGGCAAGAGCTGCAATGTCGTGGAGCTTCAGGGCACGGTCGGCGCCTCGGTCGCCACCAACCGCAAGGAAGGCTTCGCAAAGGGCATCGCCGGGGCCGACAATGTGAAGATCATCCGCAGCCAGACCGGCGAGTTCACCCGCGCCAAGGGCAAGGAGGTGATGGAGAGCTTCATCAAGGCCGAAGGCGGCGGCAAGACGATCTGCGCGCTCTATGCCCATAACGACGACATGGCGCTGGGCGCGATCCAGGCGATGAAGGAAGCCGGGCTGAAGCCGGGCACCGACATCCTGGTCGTCTCCATCGACGCGGTGCCCGACATCTTCAAGGCGATCGCCGAAGGCGAGGCCAATGCCACGGTGGAGCTGACCCCGAACATGGCCGGCCCGGCCTTCGACGCGCTGGCCGCCTACAAGGACGGCAAGGCGCCGCCGAAGTGGATCCAGACCGAATCGAAGCTCTATACCAAGGCCGACGACCCGATGGGCCAGTACGACGCGCGCAAGTCGCTCGGCTACTGACCGCCTGCCCGCCGGCCCCGGGAAACCGGTTCCCGGGGCCGGCGGGCAATGCTGTCCCTGATCCCTGGGAGGGGGAGATCCATGAACGAGGCGCCGGAACTGCTGTGCGTGCGCGGCCTGTCCAAGACCTTTCCGGGCGGGTTCCAGGCCCTGAAATCGGTGGATCTGACCCTGCGCGCGGGCGAGATCCACGCCCTGCTGGGGGAAAACGGCGCCGGCAAGTCGACCCTGATCAAGACGGTCACCGGCATCACGCCCCGCGATGGCGGCGAGGTGCGGCTGTCGGGTGCTGAGATCCGCCCCCGATCGGGCGACGAGGCCCTGGCCGCGGGGATCGCCACGGTCTATCAGGAGGTGGCGCTGCTGCCCAATCTGACCGTTGCGCAGAACCTGTTCCTCGGCCGCCAGCCCACCCGTTTCGGCCTTGTCCGCGACCGCGAGATGCGCCGCCGGTCCCGCGATCTTCTGCAGGGCTTCGGCCTGAGGATCGATGTCGGCGCGCCCTTGGGCGACTATCCGGTGGCGGTACAGCACATCGTCGCCATCGCCCGCGCCGTCGACATGTCGGCGAAGGTGCTGATCCTGGACGAACCCACCGCCAGCCTGGACGGCCGCGAGGTGGAGGTGCTGTTCCGGGTGATGCGCCAGCTGCGCGACCAGGGCATGGGCATCCTGTTCGTCACCCACTTCCTGGATCAGGTGCAGGAGATCTGCGACCGGCTGACGGTGCTGCGCAATGGCTGCCTGGTCGGCGAACGGCCGGTCGCCGGGCTGCCGCGCATGGAGCTGGTCGGCATGATGCTGGGACGCGAACTTCAGGGCGTGGAAGAGGAACGCGCGCGTGCCACCCAGGACCAGGAGGACACCCCGCCGCTGCTCCGCGCCGAAGGGCTGGGCCGCAAGGGGGCCGTGGCGCCCTTCGATCTGACGCTTCGGCGCGGTGAGGTTCTGGGGCTTTCGGGCCTGCTGGGGTCGGGGCGGACGGAAACCGCGCGCCTGATCTTCGGCGCGGACCGGGCCGATGGCGGCACGCTGCATCTGGACGGCCGCCCGGCGCGGATCCTGGGGCCGCGCGATGCCCTGAAACAGGGGCTGGGCTTCTGCCCCGAGGAACGCAAGACCGAGGGCATCGTCGCCGAATTGTCGGTGCGCGAGAACATCATCCTTGCCCTGCAGGCCCGGATGGGGTGGACGCGGCCCCTGTCGCGCAAACGCCAGAAAGAGATCGCCGACCATTTCATCAAGGCGCTCGACATCCGTCCGGCCGATCCGGACAAGCCCATCGGCCTGTTGTCGGGCGGCAACCAGCAGAAGGCGATCCTGGCCCGCTGGCTGGCCACCGAACCCCGGATCCTGATCCTGGACGAGCCGACCCGCGGCATCGATGTCGGCGCCCATGCCGAAATCATCCGCCTGATCCGCAGCCTGTGCGACAGCGGGCTGGCCATGCTGGTCATCTCGTCCGAGGTGGAGGAGATCGTGTCCTATTCCGACCGGGTGACCGTGCTGCGCGACGGCAGCCATGTCGCCCATCTGACCGGCGAGGCGGTCAACGAACAGCGGGTGCTGGCCGCCATCGCCGCAGACTGACGGCCAATGCAGAACAAGAACACGGTATCCGGCACAAGGACGGGGGGAGCCAAGACAGTGTCCATCGCCTATCCCAGGAAAGGCAGCGCCCAGATCGGCGCCCTGATCCTGATCCTGCTGATCAACTGGATGGTGTCGCCCCAGTTCTTCGACCTGCGCCTTCAGGACGGGCGCCTGTTCGGCAGCCTGGTCGACGTCTTCAATCGCGGCGCGCCGGTGGTGCTGCTGGCGACGGGCATGGTTCTGGTCATCGCCACCCGCGGCATCGACCTGTCGGTCGGTGCGGTCATGGCCATCTCGGGCGCGGTGGCCGCCAGCCTGGCCGACAGCCATTCGCTGGCCGTCTGCCTGGCCGCGGCGCTCAGCACCGGGCTGCTCTGCGGGCTGTGGAACGGGCTGCTGGTGGCCGTGCTCCGCATCCAGCCGATCATCGCCACCCTGATCCTGATGGTCGCCGGCCGCGGCATCGCCCAGCTGATCACCGAGGGGCGGATCGTCACCTTCTCCTCGCCCGATCTCGCCTGGATCGGCAGCGGTGCACTGCTGGGCCTTCCGGCCCCGGTGGTGCTGGCGGCGGCGACCCTGCTGGTCGCCGTGCTGCTCGCCCGCGGCACAGCGCTCGGCCTGATGATCGAGGCGACCGGCGCCAATGCCCGGGCCAGCCGCCTGGCCGGCATCGACACCCGGCTGATGATCCTGGCGGTCTATATGTGGTGCGGCTTCTGCGCCGCCCTCGCCGGCGTGATCGCCGCCGCCGACATCCGCGGCGCGGACGCCAACAATGCCGGTCTCTGGCTGGAGCTGGACGCGATCCTGGCGGTGGTGATCGGGGGCACCTCGCTGTTCGGCGGGCGGTTCAGCCTGGTGCTGGCCGCCGTCGGCGGGCTGATCATCCAGGCCATGAACACCGGCATCCTGCTCAGCGGCTATCAGCCGGAGCTGAACCTGGTGATCAAGGCGACGGTGGTGCTGGCGGTCCTGCTGCTCCAGACCCCGCGCCTCGCCGCGGCCCGGGATCGCCTGCTTCGGGGACGCCATCCCCGGAACCGCCTGCTTCGGGAGACGCGTTGATGCGCCGCCACCTGCCCGTCATCGTCACCACCGCCGTCTTCCTGCTGGGCTTCCTGTTCTGCGCCCTGCAATACCCCAACATCGCCTCCACCCGGGTGGGGATGAACCTCATCACCGACAATGCCTTCCTCGGCATTCTGGCCGTGGGCATGACCTTCGTGATCATCTCGGGCGGCATCGACCTGTCGGTCGGATCGGTGGTGGCCTTCACCACGGTCTTCCTGGCGCTCGGCATCGGCAGCTGGGGCCTGCCGCCGCTTCTCGCCTTCTGCCTGGTGCTGGCCATCTGCGCCCTGTTCGGCGCGGCCATGGGCGCCATCATCCATCATTTCGACGTGCCGCCCTTCATCGTCACCCTGGCGGGCATGTTCCTGGCCCGGGGCGTGGCCTTCCTGCTGTCCACCGACAGCCTGCCGATCGACGATGCGCTCTATCAGCAGGTGGCGGCCTTCTCCCTCCGCCTGCCCGGGGGCGGCCGGTTGCGGATCATCGGCATGATCATGCTGGCGACCTTCGTCCTGGGCGGGATCCTGCTCCACTACACCCGTTTCGGCACCAATGTCTTCGCGCTGGGCGGCGGCCGCGACACCACCGCCCTCATGGGCATCCGCACCGGCCGGACGACCATCGCCATCTACACGCTGTCCAGCCTGCTGGCGGGGCTGGCCGGCATCGTCTTCTCGTTCTACACCGCGTCCGGCTATTCCCTGACCGGTGTGGGGGTGGAGCTGGACACCATCGCCGCGGTGGTGATCGGCGGTACCCTGCTCTCGGGCGGCGCCGGCAGCATGTTCGGCACCTTCATCGGCATCCTGATCCAGGGGCTGATCCAGACCTACATCACCTTCGACGGCAGCCTGTCCAGCTGGTGGATCAAGATCGTGACCGGCATCCTGCTGTTCCTGTTCATCGCCCTGCAGCAGCTGCTGACCCATCTGGCCACGCGCGCGGCCAGCGGCGCGCACGGCACGCAGGATCAGCCCCCGGCGGCAGGCCGGACGCCGGCCATCGGAGCACAGGGCATGGGAGCACAGGGCATGGGAACCGGGGGGCTCAGAACGCAGGAAAGGGGCTGATCCCGCCGGATCAGCCCCTCCCCTTCATCCGCCCGTCTCTGAAATCGGGCCTTGAAATCGGGCCCTGAGATCGGCTCCGGCCGGTCAGGCCGCCGTTTCGTGGCGGCTGCGGCGCGCGGCGTTCACGCCGGCAAGGAATTCCAGGCCCTCGGCGGCGATGGCATCGCCCACCGTGCCCTCGCCCTCCCCCGCCAGCGCGCCCAGATCGACCCACTGGGCATAGAGCGGCCGGGTCCGGTCGGTGATGATGCCCGCATGCAGCAGGGTCTTGACCAGCACCCGGAAGACATTGGTGCTCTCGGACATCTCGGCGCGGCGCACGTCGGAGGTGTAGCTCTCTTTCATGGCATCCCGCACCCATTCCCAATCGAGCCCCAGCGGCGCATAAAGCGCCTGCTTCTGGCTGGGATGGAGCATGTTGAACATCAGGATCTGGAAGCACTGCGCCGCCCAGTCCTCGACGCCGTTGCGCGCCTTCTCGTCCATCATCGGCAGGGCGTCGCGGCCCCAGAGCTTGCCGGCGCGATGATGAAAGGCCTCGTCGGTCATCACCAGCTGGGTCAACCGGCGCAGCACCGGGTCCTGGCTCTTGGAATGCAGGCTGGCGAAAATGCCCATGGCGAGGCCTTCGACCAGAAGCTGCATGCCGACGATCTTGCGCGGCACGTCGGTCAGGTCGACCAGTTCCTTCAGCAGCCCGCCCAGCACGTCGGAGGCCGGCATCGGCGCCCCCCAGCGGGTGTGGATATAGCGGCTGAACGCGGTCACGTGGCGGGCTTCCTCGCGCGCCTGGTTGGCGGCATATTCCACCACCCCCGGATCGGCGAGCATATGGCAGAGGCTGGCCGACAGCGACAGCGCCCCCTGCTCGCCATGCAGCACGCTCGACAGCCACCAGCGCGCGCTTTCATTGGCGAACCAGACCCGCTGTTGGGCGGTCAGCCGGTCGGCGACGGCGCTGTTCAGCTCGGGCACGATCGAGGCCGGCATGACCGTCTCGGTGGCCATGTCGAACGGCTCGTCGAAGCGGATATAGGCGGTGTCGAGCGGGTCCCAGAAATGGCGATGGGTCTCGGCGATGATCTCGTCGAACAGATCGGTGCGCTCGGCATAGCGCGGCACCCGGATCTGATCGAGGAAGCCGGCCGGTCCGACCGCTCGGAAGGCACCGCTCCGGCTGACGCTGGTGGTCTCGGGCATGGATGTCTCGTCCCCTGACTGATACGGACCTGGGCCGATATGGGCCTGGGCTGATACGGGCCTGGCTGCTCCGGCCGGATGGCATCGGACGCGGATCACGCCTCTTGTTCTTGTCTTAAGGATAGAGTGATTGACGTATACGTCAATCATGGGGCGCGCGGCATGAACCGGCCATCGGCCGGCAGCCGCGCGCCCCGACGGAAACCGGTGACGATCAGAGGAACTTCCGGTTCGCCTCGGCCGCCGGCACCTTCAGCCCAAGCACCTCGACCCGCGGGGTGATCTGGGCGATGAAGCGCTGGCGAGCTTCTTCATTGGTGTACTGGCGCAGGCCCCACTTCACATAAAGCGGCGAGCGCTTGCTCTCGGAGCTGCCGAACAGGTCGAGCGTGATCGGCCAGGCCTTTTCCAGCATCGCCTGGGCATCCTTCAGCCCCTCTTCCGTCTGGCAGTATTCCCAGACGATCCGGTAGCCCTGGGCGACGTGGTTGTGCTCGTCGATGATGACGCTGGTGCACATGTCGGCGAGCGGCTTGTACGAGCTCTTCGACATCTCGTGGATCTGCGCCAGCACCGCCGCCTCGCCGATGAACGAGAACATGCCGCGGCCCAGCCAGTTCTCGATCCGGCGCACGCCCTCGGTGCGGTAGAATTCGCGCTGATCCAGATGCTGCTGCAGCATATAGGCGGTATCGACGCCGATCTCGTCCAGCACCGCCTTGCCGCGGATATAGTGATCCATCTCCTCGGCGGCGCGCTCGCAGCACACCTTGCGCTCGAAGGCGGTCGGCGCCATCGGATAGAAGATCTGGATGTAGTCGTCGGCACCGGTCAGCTCGCCCTCGGTATGGGCGCGCAGCTGATGGATCACCAGCTCCTGGTACTCGTCCGGCATCTCGCGGAAGGCCTTGGCATCCGGCACGAGCAGCCGCTCCCCGGCGGCAGCATGAGCGGTCTGTTCGGTCATCTTGAGCGTTCCTTTTGTATTGGTCCCTCGCCGGGCGGGCGCTGCCGCGCCCTTGGCCGCCGCCTCAGTGGCGGCTTGAACCGACCTCGGGGGTCGGTTCCGGAGGGAAGTGGTGGTGGTGGTCATTCCGTGGTCCCTCTGCCCAGGCGGGCGCTTCGTGCCCTTGGCCGCCGCCTCAGTGGCGGCTTGAACCGACCTCGGGGGTCGGTTCCGGAGGGAGAGTGGGATGGGCCTTGTTCTGTCACTGGTTAAAGATGGTTGAAGAGGGTGACGACGCCCGCAGCGCGGACGCGGGGGCCGCCGCGGGCGTCGGAGATGGTGGCGGCAAGCAGGACCGTGCCGGTGCCGGCCTGGCCCTCGATTTCGGCACGGGCGATCACCCCCCGGGGCAGGACCGGGCCCAGCCAGCGCTGATCCAGCGAGACCAGGCGCGAGGGGGCATCGCCCAGAACGGCGGCGGCGGCGGCCCGCATGGCGCGTTCCATCAGCGCCTGCAGGATGCCGCCATTGATCAGCGCGCGTTCGGCGCCGCCCTTGTGAAAGGGCTGAAGGCGGGTGATGGTCGCGATCGCCGCATCGGGGCCGTCGGCCTCGACCCGGATCGCGTTGTGCAGCGCCACCGGCTCGGCCGAAAGCCGGGCCGCAGCCAGGGCGATCCCGGCTGCGGCGTCGGTTTCCGGTGCATCGGCCGGCAGCACGGTCACGCCACCACCTCCGGCGCCCGGACCCGGACCTCGCCCGCCTCTGCCGCCTCGCGGCCGGCAACGGCGGCCAGAAGCGGGTTCGGCAGGGTTTCGCCATGGGCCAGATCGACCGAGACCTGCGCGGCATGGCCGTCGCCGATCGGGTCCATCACCGCCTGGCGGCGGCCGGCATCCTTCGTCCAGTGGAACGGGCCCCAGATGAACTGCTTCCAGTAGCTCTCGGCCATCTCGACCCAGGTCTCGAGCATCACCTTGTCGGTGAGGAAGCGGTCCATGCTGACCACCATCCACGAGATCACCGCCTGGCTGTCGCGGCAGCCGTTGCAATGGCCCGAGGTGCAGCAGAACTTCACCGTCTTCAGGTCCGCCGCCCAGGTGTTGAAGAAGGGCAGCACCGGGTTGCCGTTGACCAGCCGGTCGGCATGGCCGGCATGATCCTGCGACAGCGACGGGCAGACGTCATAGCCGAAGCGGCCGAAATGGCTGCGGCCGGTGATCATGGTGCGGATGTAATAGGGCGTGCTGACCACGGTGTCGGGATATTTCGCCCGCACCCGAAGCGCCTCTTCCAGCAGCTCTTCCTGCCGGGCAAGCGCCGTCGGATCCTCGGCGTCATAGGCGCTGTAGAAGTTGAAGTTGACCCGATTGCCGTTGTCGCGGATCCGGACCACCGTCTCTTCGATATGCTCGATGCCGGTCTCGGTCAGCGCATAGATGAAGCCGGCGCGCGGGTCGTCGCGATAATTGCCGAGCGCGGTCTCGAACAGGCCGCTGAAGGTGCGGCCGCTGGGCTTGATGCCGCGCAGCTGGTCGTCCATCGGCCCGCCGCCGAACAGGGTGAGGCCGATCGCGACATTCTCGAACCCCTCCATCGGCAGCCGGCGCAGCCCGTTGGACGAGATCGTCACATAGGGCATGTGCTTGACATACAGCCGCAGCCGATCGGGAAAGAGCGTCGGCTCGCCGCCGATCACCAGGGCGGCATTCACCCGCCGTTCCTTGGTCTCCTTGATCAGAAAGGCTTCCAGCGCCTCGGCATCCTTGGCCTCCCGCGTGGCGGTGTCGTGGCCGTATTCGAAGAACCAGCAGCCCTTGCAACGGATGTTGCAGGCGTTGGTGAGGTGATATTCGCTGACGCGGATCTTGCGGGAGAAGCGCAGCACCGCCTGCAGGCGGTCGCGAAGCTCGTCCTCGCCGTCGAGCAACGCCTCCAGGCGTTGCATGCGTTCGCGCGTTACATTGCGATTTTCGTCGGTCTTCATCCGAGGCAGCCCCTTCGTCGTCGTCGTTTCGCGGTGTCGTTTCGCGGATCGGCGGGGGTCGCAGATTGAGAGCCGGGCGGGCACGCACCTCCCCCGGCCGGGCGCGTGGAACCCACGCGCCCGCAGGAGATCAGGTGGTCGTGTCGCTGTCGTGTCGCCGCGCCGGCTCAGGACCCGGCAATCACGGGGTCCGGGATCATGGGATCACGGGCCCCGGGATCACTCGGCCGCTTCGGCATAGCGGACCCAGTCGGCCTGACCGTTCAGCATCGCCTCCACCTCCTGGTGGAACCAGGCGAGGGCCTGTTCGTAACGGCCGAAGACGAAATGATCGTTGGCACCGGAATTGAGCGCCGCCTGAATGGCCTCGGAGCGGTCGCTGTCCTCTTCGGTCACCTCGAAGACGACATGCATGCTCTTCGACCAGATGTCCTGGGCGGTGGCGCTCTCCAGATATTTCGGCGGCACCAGCGTGTAGGCCGGCAGCTTGCAATTGTCGATGCCGTCGGGCCAGACCTGGAAGATGGCGCAATGATCGGGCAGCACCGCCAGCATCAGATTGGGGAAGATGGTGTAGAGCACGGTGGAATGGTCGCGCAGGTTCCAGGTCTCGCGATCCTGATCGCGGATCTCGGGGATCGAGCGCTTGGGCAGCACCACCCGGGCATGCGGCGACAGCCGGTCGAAGGCGGCGGTGTTGTCCAGGAAGACCGGCCAGATGGTCTTCGTGTGGGTGCGGCGGGTGTGATAGTTCTCGAGGAACGTATCCAGCGCCAGCTTCCAGTTGGTCTTCTTCTCCAGCTGGGCGGGCCGCCAGACGACGTAATCGGCGGTGCCGATATGCTCCAGCTCATGCGCCATCGGCCCAAGCCAGGCATCGACATCCACCTTGGGCGCGGTCGGGTCCACCTGGACGAAGACGAAGCCGTAGCGCTCGGCGCAATGCAGCCGGCGCAGGCCCATCTCCTCGCGCTTCATGTTCGGGAAGCCTTCCGCCGCGGGCACGCCGACCAGCTTACCGTCGGTGCCGTAGGTCCAGGCATGATAGGGGCAGACGAAGCTGCGCTTGTGGCTGCCGCATTCCTCCCAGACCAGCTTGGTCCCGCGGTGGCGGCAGGCGTTCACGAAGGCGTTGACCGAACCGTCCTGGGTGCGGACCAGCAGGATCGGCACCCCGGTCACATCCATGGTCTTGTAGTCGCCGGGCTTCGGCAGCTCGCTGCCATGGGCGACGATGATCGGGTTGCGGCGGAAGATGATCTCGACCTCGCGCTTGTAGCGCTCGGGATCGGTATAGCGGCTGACCGGGTTGTGATACTCGGCCGGGTCCATTTCCGTGGTGCGGCGGTCGATCATGTCGAACACACGGTCGATCAGATGCACCTGGGTGGCGTGATCCATGGCGTCCTCATCGAATTATTGATTTTTAGAGCATCGGGTCGTGTCTGCGGACGGGCACGCATCCGGTGTGGACGGCTGGCTGCCCTGGGGACTCAAACTCGGTTCAAAATATACCTGTGGTTGTGGTCTATCGCAATGCACGAAATAGATGAATCATAATCTACCAATGATTCGAAATCTTCGACTCCGGTGCGATCCGGATGATGGACGTGTGCAGACGCCGGAAAGATTTCGGGGGACAGCCCCGGCCGTGCACATGGCAGGCGGGTCCGTCCCCCGGATGCGGGCATGGATGCAGGTATGCAGAGGCCGGAGCCCCGTCACTTGCGCGGGTGCAACACCGCGCAGGTCGTCGTCGCATGGGCGTAAAGCGTGCCGTCGGGACCGATCAACCGGCCTTCGGCCGTTCCCAGCATGCGGCCGGTATGAATGGCGCGGCCGATGGCGCGCACCGGGCTGACCGTCACCGGCAGGGCCCGCACCATGTTGACCTTCAGCTCCACGGTGGTGGAGCCGACCCCCGCCGGCATCAGGCTGTGGACGGCGCAGGCGACCGCCGCATCAAGCAGGGTCGCCATATAGCCGCCATGGGCGACGCCCATGCCGTTCAGCACATGCGGCCCGGGTTCGGCGACGATTTCCGCCTCGCCGGCTTCGATCCGCGCCAGGCGGAAGCCCAGCGTCTCGGCGATCGGCGACAGCGGACGGCCGCCATCGATATAGGCCTGCAGCTGCGCCAACCCGTCGAGGCCGGCGATGTCACAGGCTTCGGCGTCTCCGGTCGCGCTTGTATGAATTCCACTCATCGGGCCGTCTCCTGGTAGGATGTTTGGCCTGATAGCCGGGAGAGGGTCGCCGCGTTGCGCTCGAAGGATGATCTTC
>NZ_NYWI01000087.1:0-5578 GCF_002684955.1 Tistrella sp.
CTCAAGGCTCAAGGAAAAGACCGTGCCGAGTGCAGACAGCGCGATGCAGCACCCCTACCACATGGAAGGTGGGTCCCGCGTGAAAAACAACTTGCTGACGACCGTCGGCTTTGCCGCCCTCGCCCTCTTCGCCGTTATCTGCCTCTTCCAGTGCCAAGAAGTGCTGGCCGTTTGCTCCCTCCAGCATCTTCTTAGCGGTTTTGCTTAGCTCCTTTGCGAGCACGACCAGAAAGGCGTCGCCCCGTTTCCAGCGCTCCAGCAGTTTCGGCTGGATATGTGTGTCATTGAAGCCAAAGCCGACGCAGAGATACGCGCTTGCGCGCGCTAGGGCGCCATCGGCCCCGGCGATGATCGAGCGAAACGGCTCAAGGTGTGTGCGTTCGTATTTCTCGATACCGGGTGTCACGATGGCCGGACGGCGGCCGGTCGGGATGGATCGTGCCGACGTGAGCGCGATAACCTGGCCGTCTTGATCGATGAACCAGTCCAAGCAGCCGTGCACCTTCCAGATATCGACGGTGCGGGCTTGTTGGTTGTCCTGCCTGAATGATAGCCGCGAGCCAGATTGCCGCTGGCGCAGGTATCCGTAGCTGAAGCCCGTGTGGTGACAGTATCCCGCCCGATCGGCGGCATACTCAGCCAGCCGGTCATAGTTGGGCGTCACCACTGAAATCGTTCGGTTTGTGCTGTTGAACAGATGACGGTAGAGCCGGGCGAGAGGGAGGTGGTTCACGTCGCCGAGAACCGCTTCAAATACGCGCGCATCTGCGGCGCTGATCAAACTCCATGTCTGCTCGACAACATGGTCAGAGAGTTTTTCACTCAGCTTGATTGCGTGCAGCGCGCTTTCGAGGTCTTTGGTGGCGAGTTCGTTAATGAACTGATCCCAAAGACCCTCGTCCGAACCGGACAGCACCCCGTCCCGCATAGAGCCTTTCAGGTGGGCCGCCAGTGCGCCCATGCTGGGCAATCCAGCCGGAATGGAGGCACCACTTCCGAGCACGATCACCGGAGATGCCTTGAGGCATCTCTGGCCTTCCTCAATCGCAATCTCGACAGTCGTTTTCGGCAAGATGCTTCCTCATGCGTAGTTTTAGGATTCCAGATACCAGGAGACGCCGACCAAGACGTTTCCGATCGCGATGCACGCAAACCCGATGGTAAGGAGCCAAATCCCTGCCTTTTGCTTCCGGGCGACCTGCTCGTCCATGCCGACGATCAGCGGAACCACCTGTTGCTGCCCGGCGAGGATATCCATGAGCAGGCGAATGTTCACATCGGTGGCCTGGTGGGCAGCAACCATCATGTCCAAGATGCCCTTGACCCTCCAAGCAAGGATGATCGCGCCGATGGCGTTCAATCCGATCCCTGCAATTCTTAGCCAAACGACCATCCTGTCCCCCCGATCTCTACGGCTATGCCCGTGCCGCTTCAGCAGCAAGGTGCCCGGCAAGTTCCGTCACAAATGTTCGGAGTCCTGTCATGTCGCTCATTTCCGCGAAGTCGCCCGTATTTGCGGCAGTCCGGGGAGACGTGAGAATGCAAGCCGACGAATAAAGCTGTTCCTGCACGAGCTTCTTGCAGAGCACGTTGTAGCGCTCAGCATACGAGGCGTTTTGAAAGTCCTGGAAAACTGGGAAGTGGGGCGAGCGATCCCGTACAGGTGCGCGTGAGGCTGGCGCGTCCTCCAGCAGCATCAGCCAGCCGACGAAGGGGCGTGGCTGCTCGCCGAACGCACCCTCCCGGTAGGCTGTCCAAAGATCGACAGCCGTGCCGATGGCTTCCTCGGTTCGGTTGTTGAAGTTGTTTCCGAAAGAGGGGCCGACCTGGGATTTGAACTCCAGCGCGGCGACGAGGTGGCCTTTCCTCAGGATCAGTAAGTCCCAGAGTTTGGTGGGACGAAAATAGCCGGGCAGCGTCAGTACACGGCCGTCCTGAAGAATGGTTGCGTCCGTTAGTCCGTTTGCTTCGGCAAGGTCGGCGACCAATTGAAGGAAGCCGTTCATATTCTTTCCGGCGGTGACGCCGGCGCGCTCCCCCTGATCCGCCTTGCCGGATTCAAGTTGCTTGAGACGTGCGGCTTCTCGGTTCCCCCAAAACAGCTTGACGGCCTCGCGAGCCTTGTTTTCGTACTCGGCAAGATCCAATGCCATTAGCGCATTACCCCCCATTGCCGCCGAGGGCAGTGCGCTCGGCCTTATCCATTCGATAAAGCCGGAAGACGGCCTGGTTACAGCTTGCAATGTCGCCGCTGGTGGCCGCGTCAGCAAGTTCCGCGCGCAAATCCTCAGATACGTCGCACCAATGTGGGACGCGGATACGCCGGAGATACTGCGCTTGGAAGCGCAGGTAGCCGCCACGCATCTTCGTCGAGTACATGGAAACAAAGAGCTTGGCGATGCCCGACAGCAGCACCGCTTGCAATGCCCTTAGCTCCCACTCATCGGATGTGATGAAGTAGAGGTTGTGATGGGGGTAGAGGTGGCCGGCCTCATAGACGATATGCGCCTCACCCTTGATGTCGGGGATAAGCAGCTTCGGGCGGCTGGCCAGGGCCGGATAGATACGATCGATAGTCCGGTACCAGCCATTCGGGTTCTTTTGGGAAACGTGGCGCTTCCTGATTTCCTCGCCATTGGCTTCAAGGTGGGCGCGGAGCTTGGGATAGGCGTCCAGAGGAACGAGGCCGCCATCATTCTTGAACGGGTTGATCACGCCGTAGCCGCGCCATTGCACGGTGCCGGCAAGAATGTCCCGCGTCATGACGAGGGGCAGTTTGCGGTCGGGCTCCACGTCCAGAGTATCGAAGGGGGCAATGAAAACCCTGTCTGCGCCGGTCGCCACGCCAATGCCGACCTTGCAGCCGGTCTCTTCGAGCGTCGGGAACTCACGCTCCAAACGGCGAACGACTGCGAGCTGATCGAACGACTCAAGAATCCAAGGATCGGCGCCTGCGGCGACGCCCTTGATCTCCTTGATGTCTGCGCTGAGTGTGTCGGTATCGTCCAGCATCGCGCGTGAGAGCGCTGTTAGCGCCTGAGGTGTAATCGCCGGTCGATGAGCAAGCCGCGTTGGGCCGGGACGTTCTCTCGTTATGACGGTGATTGCAGGGTATGCGATGACCTCCGAGTGGAAGGCAGGCGTGTCCACCATGTCCACATAGAATTTCAGGCGATAACCCTCGGCGACCATCTTCCGCAGCGGACCGCCGTAGCGGTTCTTCATCCAGCGATCCGCGCAGATGAAGCCGAGTGCGCCTCCCTCGGCGAGCAGCGAGAGCGACCGTTCGATAAAGGGGATGTAGATGTCAGCGCGATCAAAAACTGTCGTGAACTGGCGCCGGTATTCGGCGATCAGCGCATCCGGTATCAGCTCTTGGCGAACATAGGGCGGGTTGCCGACAACGTAGTGAAAGCCATCAGGTAGCGGATGCAGCAGAAAGTCGCCTTGGACCAGCCACGCATCCAGCAGCCGGTCGCAGTCAACGTCCGGCAAGCCTTCTTCTCGGAGTAAAGCGGCCAGGCGGGCGCGGGTTGCGGTGAAGGTTTTGCGATGAAGCTCAATCGCGCGAACACTGTCGATTAGGGATTCCAACGGTGCGTCGGCGGTATGCCACGCCCTCAACAAGCGCTCGACTGCGGCAAGGAGAAAGTCCCCATTGCCAAAGGACGGTTCGAGCAAGCGTTGCGTATGGAGGGGCTTGTCGTCGGTATAGCCCGTCAGGTCGAGGATGAAGTCCACGACTTCGCGTCGGGTGAAGATGGCACCGCGTTCCTCGATACCGCTTTCAGCCATCTGTGCAACGGCTGCATCGACCGGACACATCCCAGGTAGGGATACGTGGCGCATGGGGCGAATTGCTTCTGCCATGTGCTCAGCCTACCCTGCGCTTTTCCGAGCCGCCCATTGGGTCGGGCGCGTCGCCACGGTGGCGATCCAGAAACTCACGCATGGAACGACGGATCACCCACGACGCAGAGACGTCGTGGCTGCGTGCCAGACGGTCTATCTCAGCATAGTCGTCCGGGTCGACGGTGACCGTGATTCGCTTCATGTGCTTGTCTTTCTTAGGGAATGGCATCCTCACACCCATGATGCATAGCTTCGCATTTGATGATACCATATCTAGCGTCGGAGGCACGATCAAACGCAATATGGGTTGGCGGCAAGGGCGAAGGTCATGCGGTTCAAGAACTTGGAACGCTATCGGACGGGAGGGGCCAGGAATCGAATGGAATTGTCCATCCCATTGCCAAAGACGCCCGAGGGGCGCGTCTATCGCTATTCGCCAAATGAGAAAGCGTTGCCGCGTCATTTCGTATTGGGTGATGTTGCCGAGAACGTGATGGTCAGTGATGATGCGCGCAAGCGCATGAAGCTGGAACCCCGCTCGAAGCAGACTGTCTGTCCCTATAGCGGCATTGTTGCTGACGACCAGGATTTCATGCACCCGGATGACGTGGAAGCCGCGAAGAAGATGGTGGCACACGCCGCCAAGGCCGACATGGCAAGCGCCTTTCACGGCATGTTTCGAGACATGGAGCGAAAGTTTTCGTCCTCGAAATTCGTCAAGATCAAAGCTGGTCCGCGTCCTACGGCAAAACCACGGCTGAGATTTTCTCGGCGTGATCTCTTGCGAGAGTTGGTGTGTGATCACTGTGGTCGGGACTACGGCGTCTTTGCTATTGGCCTTTTTTGCCCCGATTGCGGCGCCCCGAACGTCCGACTGCATTTCGCGCGCGAAGTCCAGATCGTTGCGCAACAAATCGCATTGGCGGACGCGCAAGAGGGCAATCAGGAATTGGGATACAGGCTCATGGGCAACGCTCATGAGGACGTGCTCACGGCATTCGAGGCAACCCTCAAGGCAGTTTATCTTTATGGCTGCGACCAGCTTGGCCCTGACGCTCCCAAGCCAAAGCCAGTGCGAAACGATTTTCAGAATGTTGAAATCGCACAGCGCCGGTTCGCGGAATTGAACTTCGATCCATTCTCACCCTTGTCCGAGGCCGAGCTTGCGGCGCTTAAGCTCAACATTCAGAAGCGCCATGTCATCGGGCATAATCTCGGGATCATGGATGATAAATTTGCCGACCATGCTAGGGATGCGCGGGTTGGCGAAACCATTCATCTGGTCGGTGAAGATATTCGACAGTTTGCAGCGGTGGCACAGTGTGTGGTGGACGCCCTTGATGCTTGGCTCGCCGGCGGCATTCCCGCAACCACCGTACTGGCCGAAGTGAACCGCATCGGGTTTGCCGGAGGCTCCAACTCTTGAGAGGATGGAGCCATGACCAGCAGGACGACGAACAAGTTTGCCCCCGAAGTGCGTAGCCGCGCGGTCCGGATGGTTCTCGAGCACGAGAGCGATCACGCCTCCCGCTGGGCCGCCATCGCCTCGATCGCCGGCAAGATCGGTTGCACACCGGAGACGCTGCGGCTGTGGGTGAAGCGGGCCGAGCGTGAGGGCGGTAAGATCGACGGCGTCGCTCCGGACCTGAACGCCCGCCTGAAGGCACTCGAGCGGGAGAACCGCGAACTGCGGCAGGCGAACGAGATCCCGAGATGGGACTTCAAC